>CAZHCI010000057.1:7133-15176 GCA_964530905.1 uncultured bacterium | reverse complement strand
GGTTCCCGCCGGCGTGGAGGCGTCCGTGGTGATGACGTCCGAGCCGCTCGACACCTACCTCTACCTGTACGACGCCGAGACCGGCGACGTCCTGGCGGAGAACGACGACGCGCCCTGGACCGACCGGTCCGAGATCCGGTACCTGTCGGACGGGCGCGAGCTGCTCGTTGGCGCCACGACCTGGGGCGGCAGCGGCCAGGGCGAGTACCGGATCGAGCTGGTCGTCGACGAGGCCGAGGACCTGGGCGCCGAGGACCCGGGCGCCGACGACCCGGGCGCCGACGACCCGGGCGCTCAGGACGAGGCCGAGACCGACGCCTCGGCCGAGGAGCCGCTGGCCGAGGTGCCGCCGTTCGCGGATCTTCTGACGCTGGTCGAGGTGGGCCCCGAGGCGCTCGCGATCGTCGCCGACCGACTCGGACTGTCGTGGACCGTGACCACCAGCGAGGACGGGACGATCCGGACCGTGCACCGCCAGTCGTTCGACTGGTGAGCCCGACGGCCGTGACGGAGCCGCCTCGGCGGTCGTCACGGCCCCGGCCGCTTCGGCGACGGTACGCATCCCGAAGCGGGCGACCCCGAGGGGTGGCCCCCGTCGTGACGTTTCCGGTGCGTGCCCGGCGGCGTACGCCGGGGCGTGCCAACTGCCGATCAGGCCGGCAGGTGCTTGTCGAGCCGAGCCTGGTACGCGCTCTTCGGCATGGCGCCGACGATCGTCTCGACCGGCTGGCCGTCCTTGAACAGCATCACCGTCGGGATCGACATCACCCGGAACCGCATCGCGGTCTGCGGGTTGTCGTCGACGTTGAGCTTGCCGACCGTCACCGTCCCGGCGTAGTCGCGGCTGAGCTCCTCGATGACGGGGCTCACCATGCGGCAGGGACCGCACCAGGGCGCCCAGAAGTCGACGAGGACCAGACCTTCCTTGGCGGTATCGACGAAGGTGTCGTCGCTGAGTTCGACCATCGTTTCGCTCATGATTCCTCCCGTGACTCGTGCGTCGTCGGCGTACGGCGCTGCGCGCCGCGCCTGGCCTCGAAAGAATACGTCCGTGGGGAGCGCGGACGATGTCATACGTCGGACACGCCGCCCGGCACCTCCACGTGCCACGCGACGAGCCTGTCCGCCGGGTCGCCGCGCCCCACCCTGGGCGGCGTGGCGCCCAGCGCGCGGTATCCGCCCTTCACCGCGGCACGCACCAGCGCGCCCGGATTCGCGTGCCGACCGTGCCAACGCGCCGCGGCCGCGACCTCCTCCTGAACGTCGAGCGACGGACTGGACCCGCGCGAGTCGGTACCGAACGCGACGCTCACGCCGTGACGCGCGTAGAGCTCCCAGGGAAACCGTCCCGTCCGGAGCGAGCGGTTCGAGCGCGGGCAGTGCACGACCGCGCTTCCCGCGCGCTGCACGGCGCGGACGTCGGCGTCGTCGACGTGCACGCCGTGCACCAGCGTCGGGCGGGCCTCCAGCACGCCGAGCTCGGCCAAGTACCCCACCGGGGAGCGACCCGACGGCCGGAAGTCGCTCAGAAGCGGTCCCATCAGCTCCCTGAGGGGACCGTCGCCGGCACGGTGAAGACGCGTCTCCGACGGCGACTCGGCCACATGGATCTGCATCGGCAGGTCGTTCGCCGACGCCAGCCGCGCCAGCCGGAGGAGCAGCGGCGCCGAGACGGTGTGCGGCGCGTGCGGCGACAGGCCGACCCGGAGCCCGTCCGGCCGCTGAAGGGCGCGGAAGGCGCGCAGCCGTTCGACGGTGGCGTCGAACACCGCGTCCGCATCGGCGGGATCGGGCGCGAACACCTCCCAGTACGCGACGCCCTGAACGCCCGGCGTCGCCAAGAGGAGCCGCATGGTGGCCTCGTCGGCGACGATGTCGCCGAACGTCGTGGTGCCCGCCGCGGCGAGCTCGGCCAAGCCGCGCCGTGCCGCCTCGACGCCGCGTCGCCCGTCGCGGCCGTGACGGACGACCGCCCGGACGAACGCTTCGTAGTCGTCCTCGACGTGCGGCATGGTGGTGAGGTCGAGATGCAGGTGGGCGTTGACCGGCGCGGGCGAGAGCGCGAACCCGGCGCGGACCTCGTCGGCGTCCGGCCAGCGTCGCGTCGCCTCGCCGCCGTCGCCGACGTACAGCAGCCGCCGGTCGCCGTCCGCGTCCTGGACCACCGCGGCGCCGTCCTCGACCGCCGTTCCGAGACCGCCGTACACGACCTGCGCCCGCAGACGCGTCCGCGTCAGGCTCACGGAAGAAGCGTCGTCACGCCGGGGCCTAGGCGGTCGGCTGCGGCTCGTCGACGCCCGGGGGCGAGGCCGGAGGCGCCAGCACGGCGTCGACGTCGGGGACCGCGACGATGGCGTACAGGCTGTCGCGCTGCTTGGGGACGTAGCCCGCCTCGACGATCTGGCGCACCATCTCGCGCTCGGGCGTCGCCCTGTGCCGGGCGCCCGCCTGCGAGACGACGTTCTCCTCGAGCATCGTGCTGCCGAAGTCGTTGCAGCCGAAGTGCAGCGCCGTCTGCGCGACCTTGTAGCCCATCGTCGGCCAGGACGCCTGGTGGTTCACGACGTTGTCGAGCACCAGCCGTGCGGTCGCGACGTTCTGCAGGTACTCGTGCGGACCGGCGCCCGGCGCCTTGCCGTGGATGCGCACGCCCTCGGTCTGGAGGGTCCACGAGATGAACGCCGAGAAGCCGTTGCCGTACCGGGCCAGCGCCCGATCCTGCTGGTCTCGGATCCGCATCAGGCTAGCGATCCGCTGCGCGTGGCTCTCTCCGAAGCCGATCACCATCGTCGCGGTCGTGTAGAGCCCCAGCGACTGCGCATCGTCCATCACGGCGATCCACTCGTCAGACGAGATCCGCGCCGGCGAGACGTGCTTGGCGTGGCGGACGTCGTCGACGAGCATCTCGCCCCCGCCTCCCGGAAGCCCGTCCAGGCCGGCCGCCGCCAGCTCCCGCAGCACCTCGAGGGTGGACATGCCGGTGAGCTTCGCCATGCCCTTGATCTCCTCGGGGCTGAACGACTCGACCCGGATCGTCGGATGACGCTCCTTGAGGTGCCGCATCAGGTCCAGGTACCAGGAGAACGGCAGCGTCGGGTGCACGCCGCCCTGCATCAGCACGCGGCTCCCGCCGACGGCCTCGAGCTCGCGGAGCTTCTCGGAGATGGCTTCGTAGCTCAGCACGTACGAATCGGCCTGTCGCCGGGTGCGATAGAACCCGCAGAAGGCGCAGCCGATCGTGCAGACGTTCGAGTAGTTCACGTTCCGGTCGATCAGGTAGGTGACGGTGCCCGGGTCGGTCCGCAGGCGCCGCACGGCGTCCGCGGCGCCGGCCAGCGCGAACAGCGGGGCGCCCTGCAGCTCGAGGGCTTCGGCGGCCGTGAGGCGCGCACCGGAGGCGGCGTGGGCCAGCAGATCCATGCCGCGGAGCATAGCACCGGCCCCCGCGTCGTTCCGTGGCCCCGGGGACGGGATGGCGGCGGCGGCTCGCATCGATGTGTACCCGCGCGCGACGTCGCTGCGCGAGTGGCGGCGCCGGCGTTCCCACCGCGTGTTCAGGATTGTGTACTCGATTATCCGTCGCGATAGACTGTGGGTGTGCCCGCGTCTCCGCGAACCACCGTCAGTCCTTGGCGTGCCGTCTTCGAAACGGTGCGCGACGCCGTCGGCACCCGGCGCGACGAGCAGGGTGTGCTGGGAAGCATCAACTGGCTCCGTCGGCAGATGGAGGCGCGCGGCGCGAACCCGAACGTCGTGCGGAACATCATCTATCGCGACAAGGGCAAGCTCTCCGACAAGCGCGTGCTGTTCGAGATCCTGCGGGACCTGTGGGCGACGACCAGCGACGAGCCGCTGCACGCGCCCGAGATCGAGGTGCTGCTCTCGCCGCACGCCAGCGCCGAGCAGGAGGTGTTGCAGCTGCTCGGACGCGAGAAGCGCCGCGCGTTCCGCTCGTTCGTCCGTGCCGTGCGGGACGGCGAGCAGCCCAAGCTCCTCGTCACCGGCCGTCCCGGCTCGGGCAAGACGATGCTCACCGACTACATCCAGCAGGCGCTCCAGGTTCCGCCGGCCGCCGAGGCGAGGGTCGTCCGTGCGGAGTTCGGGGGTGCCGATCTCGGCACGACGCTGACCCGCCTAGGCGAGCGTCTAGGGGTCGACCACGACGCGATGGAGGCGCGCCTGGCCAAGATCGGCACGGGCGGCGCCTACGCCGTCCAGGCGGACGCCCAGGCCGACGTCGCGCGGGCCATCCTCGATGCGCTGCGTGCGAACGACGACCCGGTCGTCCTCCTGCTCCACGTCTCGCAAGCCCTCACGCAGCAGCAGACGCTCGGCACGGTCGCGCTACGCCTGAACACGCCCGAGGTTCCGCGCGTCGGCGCGCCCGAGTGGCTCTGGTCCACGTTGATCGACCCGCTCTCGACCCTCCCCTCGACCAGCGTCCTCGTCTCGATGACCGATCTGCCCGCCCGGGCGCTGCAGCGTCCGGGCGGATTCGGCGTGCCCGTCAAGCTTACGCCGCCCACCTCGGGCGAGGCGCGCCGCTTCGTCAAGGCGCGCCTGCCCCACCTTCCAGCAGGCCAGCAGGAGGAGATCGTCCAGCGGGCCGGCCGCTCGTTCGAGGAGCTCCGGACGCTCACCCTGCTCGCGGAGATCCGCGCTCCGCTCCCCGAGGCCGACGCCTCGGAAGCCTCCATCGTGCGGCTGAGCGACCTCGTGATCGGCGGCGGCGACGCTCGGCTGAGGGACTTCCTGGCGGCCCTCGCGGTGATCTCGCTGCCCGAGTTCCCGACCTTCCGCCTCGCCGACCTCACCGCGCTCAGACCGCCGGAGCAAGGCGAGCCCAGCGAGCTCGAGCGCGCCTTCGTCGACGTCCTCCCCGGCGACGACGCAGGCGAGGTCCGCTGCTTCTCGCGACGCTTGGTGCGCGCCCTCCGGGAACGCCTGGCGGACGACGATCCCGATCGTCACCGCCGGCTCCACGCGGCCGCCGCGGTACGGCTCCGCGACGACGCGGAGCTGGCGCCGGGCAGCGAGACCGCCGCCCGGCACGTCCATCACCTGTACGAAGCGCGCGACTGGGACGCGCTGATCGCGTGGATGCGACAGCACGGCGTCCCGCAGTCCCTGGCCCGGCGCGCGTGGCGCACGGCGCGCGACGAGCTCGCCCCTCGCGACGTGGGCGCGTTCGAGCGCCTGGCGGAAGAGGTCGCCGGGCACTACGTCAAGCTGGGCTCGTACGAGCACCGCGACGCGCTCGAGGCGTTCACCGTCCTGACCGCCTCCGCGGACGAGCGGCGCCGGGCGTGGGCGGTGCTCAAGCAGGCGGAAGGCTCGGTGCTGCGCGGGCATCACGAGGCCGCGCGGCTGCTGCTGGCGTCGTGGCCGGACAGCGACGATCCACTGATGTCCGCGGAGGCCGCGCTGGTCCGCGCCAGCATCGCCCGCTGGCGAGGCGATCTCGAGGAGGCCGCCCGCATCGTCGAGACCGAGGCGCGTCCGCGGGTCGCGACCCTCGAGGGCCGCGACGCCGCGCAACGGCTCGGACGCGCCAAGGTCGCCGTCTGGGCCGGGCTGATCCACAAGGATCGGGGCGACCTCGACGCGGCGGAGCAGGAGTTCGCCAGCGTCGAGTCCGACGACGATCTGGTGCGCGCCCGCCTGGCGTTCCAGTCCGGCGACGTGCGGATGTCGCTCGGCCGCTTCGCGGACGCCTCGACCAGCTTCGACGACGCGGTCCGCCTGGCCCAGCGAAGCGGCGCGCTCGGGAGCGAGCGCACCCGCTACCTCGCCCGCCGCGCCACGCTATCGCTCCGCCTCGGCGACCTGCGCGCGGCCGAGGCGGACTTCGCCGCCGCGCACGCCATCCTCGAGAGCGAGGAGGGCGACGAGGTCGAACGCGGCTTCTGGAGCGCTCGCGTGGACGACGAGCGAGCGCTGCTGCTGCTGGCCCGCGGTCGTCACGACCGGGCGATCTCGCTGCTGGCGTCGACCGCGGAGCGCTACCGCGCCTACGGCGACGCCCACGGCGTGGACGCCGCCTACCGCGTCGATCGGACGGTCCTGCGGCTGGGAGTCGCCTACGCCGCCCGCGGACTCGGCGTCGCCTGGGTACCGCCCTTCCCGCAGCTGGACGACGCCCCTGCCAGGAGCCGCGACCTTCGGCAGGCGCGGACGCTGCTGCAGGCCGTCGCGCGCCGCGTGCCCGACGGCGAGGAGGCGACCCAGGCGGCCGACGCCCTGGCTCGCCGCGCGCTGCTGGTCGCGTCGTTGCTGGAGCCGGCGCCCGACGCCCTCGCGCTGGTCGATCGCGCGGACCGGTTCTCACGCTTTCCGTTCCTGCGCGCCGAAGCGTCCGCTCACCGGGCGGCGGCGCTGCTTCGCGCCGGGCGGGCAGGCGCCGCGGGCGAAGCGGTGGACGACGCGTGGTCGTCGCTGCGTGCCGTCGGCGACCGGCGAGGCGATCCCGGTCTCCACGCCTGGCTGCGTGCCTTGGCGCTCCGGATCGACGTGGCGCACGGCGACCCGGCCTCGCTGGCCGCCACGCTCGGGCGTCTTCTCGAGGACGACCTTCCGAACGCGATGCGCGCGGGCGCGCTGCGGGCGGTGGGCGAGGCGCTCGAGACGCACGGCCGGATCGCCTGGCTGGCTCACCCGCGCTTCCCCGCGCCGCTTCGCGGCGAAGCGGCCGACGAGCTGCTCCGGCCGGGCGATCTGCTGGTCGACCGCTGGCGCGCCCACGCCCGAGACGGCGCCATTCCCGCCGAGCGCCCGGCATGAGTCCGGGAGCGCGTGTCCGCGAGCTGACCGCGGACACGCCTCCCCTCCCTCTGCACGAGGCGCTGGACGTGTTCCGGCCGCCCGACCTGCAGCGCCTGGCGCTGATCGACATCGCCTCCGACCCGCACGGTCTCGTCGTCGTCGCCGAGGACGGATCGCGCACCGTCGGCTACGTCACCTTCCATCCGCCCAGCGAGATCGAGACCTGGGGCGACGACCGCAGCGGCCGGCTGATCGAGCTCGGCGCCATCGAGGTCGCCCCCGCCGTCCGTGGCGAGCGCCTCGCCGAACGGATGCTCGAGACGGCGTTCGCCGGCGGCCGCTACGACGGCACCGTCGTGTTCGCCACGCTGTACGCCTGGCACTACGACCTGGACCGGTCCGGCCTGGGACCGTTCGCGTACAAGCGCCGTCTGGAGCACCTGTACGGCAAGGTGGGGCTGGAACCGATGCCCACCAGCGACCCCGAGGTTCGCGCCGACCCCGCCAACGCGCTCGTCGCGCGCATCGGTCCAGACGCGCCGGCAGGCGTCGTGCGCGAGTTCCAGCGGCTACGCACCACGCCGCGCGGACTCGGCGTGTGAGCGGTTCGCGCTATCGTAGGTCGACCCGAGGAGGACCATGCTCGTACGAGACATCATGACGCGACCGGTGGTCGCCATCGGCCCCGACGAGCCGATCGGCGACGTGACCGCCCTGATGGCGCAGCGGCGCCTACGACACTTCCCCGTCCTGGACGAGGGACGGCTGGTCGGCATCGTGTCCGACCGCGACCTCCGCACCGTCGGAAGCCACCACCCCAAGGCTCGGCCCGACGTCGGCGTGTCCGACCCCGTCCGCGCGTTGATGACCACGCTGGTCTGGACGGCCCACCCACTGGACCCGATCGACGAGGCGGCCAGCGTTCTGCGCCACCACGCCATCGGAGCGATGCCCGTGATGGAGTCCGGCGAGCTGGTCGGCATCGTCACGGCCAGCGACTTCCTGGACGCGCTGGTCGAGATGACCGGCGTCGGGCGGGCGTCGACCCGCCTCGAGGTCGAGCTGCCGAACCGCCCCGGCGCGCTGGCCGGCCTGCTGGACCGGGTCGCCGCGCGCGGCGCGAACGTCGCGAGCGTCCTCACGACCAGGAGCGAGCCCGACGTCGTCGCGTTCGTGCTGCGCGTCGGCACGATGGACGGGCGCGGCCTGGCGCGCTGGCTTCGCGAGGAGGGGTACGAGATCGGCTGGCCGCTGGAGCGGGAGCCGTCGTCCGGTCCCGAG
>CAZHCI010000057.1:0-7033 GCA_964530905.1 uncultured bacterium | reverse complement strand
TTCGGGCTCGGGACGGCCGACACGCCCGTGGCCGACGGGCTGCACGAGAGCGTCGAGGCGGTCTGCGCCGCCACCGCGACCGCCATGCAGCTGGTGCTCGACGGCCGCACGCGTCGCGCGGCGACGTTCTCGGGAGGACTGCACCACGCCATGCCCGACCGCGCATCGGGCTTCTGCGTGTACGACGACCTGGCGCTCGCGATCCTGCGCGCCACCGACCGCGGACTCCGTGTCGCCTACCTCGACCTGGACGCGCACCACGGCGACGGGGTCCAGCACGTGTTCTACGATCGCGCCGACGTGCTCACGGTCAGCCTTCACGAGTCCGGCCGGTACCTCTTCCCCGGCACCGGGCACAGCTACGAGCTGGGGACCGGGGAGGGCCGGGGGCTGTCGGTGAACGTCCCGCTGGAGCCGTTCACCGAGGACGACAGCTACCTGGGCGCGTTCGACGAGGTGGTTCCGCGAGCGCTGCGCGCGTTCGCGCCGGACCTGCTGCTCGTGCAGGCCGGCGCCGACCCGCACCGCGACGATCCGCTGGCCGACCTGTCGCTCACGCTGCGAGGCTTGCGCGACGTCTACCTGCGCGTCGCGGCGCTGGCCGACGAGATCACCGGCGGCCGCTGGATCGTGACCGGCGGCGGCGGCTACGACGCGTTCTCCGTGGCGCCGCGCGCCTGGGCCCACGCCTGGTCGGCGATGACGGGGCGGGAGGTCCCGGACCGCCTTCCCGACGCTTGGCGCGAGCGCTGGCGCGACGCGGCCGGGGGACCGCTCCCGGAATGGGCGCTCGACGGTCCCGACGACCATCCGCAGCAACCCAGGCGCCAGCAGGTCGAGGGCCACAACGCCGCCGTCGCGAAGCGCCTCTCGGCCGTGCTGGAGCCGATCTGGCGGGATCACGCGGCGATGCGGACGAGCACCGCGACCCGGACGGGCGTGGCGACGCGCCGGGAAGGAACATCATGAAGGTGGGATTCATCGGACTCGGAACGATGGGCGCGCCGATGGCGCGCCGGCTGGTGGACGCGGGCCACGAGGTCACGGTCCACAACCGCACGCGCGAGCGCGAGCGGCCGTTGGCCGACGCCGGTGCCGCCCGGGCCGCCACCCCGCGCGAGGCGGCGGACGGCGCGGAGGTCGTCGTCACGATGGTCGGCGACTCGCCCGACGTCCGCGACGTGGTGCTGGGTCCGGACGGGGTCGCCGACGGACTCGCCGAGGGCGCGATCGTGGTCGACATGTCCACGATCTCGCCGGACGTCACCCGCGAGATCGCCCAGGCGTTGCGGCGCCGCGGCATCCACATGCTGGACGCCCCCTGCTCCGGCGGGAGCGAAGGCGCCGCGAACGGCACGCTGTCGATCATGATCGGCGGCGACGAGGAGGTGCTGGAGAGGGCCAGGCCGGTGCTCTCGGTGCTGGGCACGACCTTGACGAGGGTCGGCTCGGCCGGCGCCGGGCAGCTGTGCAAGGCGGTGAACCAGGTCGTGATCGCCGGCACGTACGCCGCGGTGGCCGAGGGCCTGTCGTTCGCGCTGCGCTCGGGCATCGACGCCGACGCGGCGTTGCAGGCCCTCTCGGGCGGCGCGGCGGGATCGTGGGGACTGACGAACCGCGGTCCCAACATGCTGCGCGGCGCCTACCCCCTGGGGTTCCGCACGCGTCTGCACCGCAAGGATCTCGGCATCGCGCTGGACGCCGCTCGCGAACGGGGCGTGCCGTTGCCGCTCACCGCCTGGGTCGAGCAGGCCGAGACCGTCCTGATCCGGCGCGGCTTCGGCGACGAGGACGTCAGCAACCTCGCTCGCCTGGCGCGCGAGGCGGCCGGCATCGACGTCGCGACCGTCGCGCCGGCATCCGGCGGGACGACGGGCGAAGGGTAGATCGCCCGCGCGGCTAGGCGCGGTCCGATCGGTCAGCGGGCGCCCGCGCGAACGTCCAGACGCGAGGCTCGCTGGCGTCCGCGGGGACGGCTTCGGGATAGACGAGCACCTCGACGGACGCGAAGCCGGCGTCGCGTAACAGGCGCCGAAGGTCGTCCGGATCGTACGGCCGCTCCAGGTGCACCTCGGTGAACGCCCCGTCCGGGCCGTCGCAGTACGCTTCGACGGTGGCCAGGTCGGTGTCGGGATCGTAGCGGTGCAGCCAGCGGTAGTACACCTCGCCGGCCCAGCCCTCCGCCCGGTCGTCCTCCCACAGGCGCTGCAGGCCCGCCCGGGTGTTGGCGTCGAACGCGAACCAGCCGCCCGGCTCCAGGTGCCGCCGCACCTGCCGCGCCATCGCCACGAACGCCTCGTCCGTCAGGAGGTTGTTCAGCGCGTCGAAGACCGAGTACACCAGCGCGTAGCGGTGCGGCAGCTCGAAGTCGCGCACGTCGCCGACGTGAAACGCGGCGTCGGGCAGCTTGGCGCGCGCCACCTCGAGCATCTCCGGGGAGGCGTCGAGGCCGTCGACCTCGAACCCCCGCTCGACCGCGGGCACGGTGGCGTTGCCGGTGCCGCAGCCCAGATCCAGCAGTCGGCCGCCGGCGAACCCGCGGACGGTCGCCTGCCTCAGCACGAACGAGACCCAGTCGTCGTACTCGACGTCCTCCATGATGGCGTCGTAGACCTCGGCGAGACGGCTGAACGGTGGCGCATCCACGGCCCGAAGCGTACCAGGGGCGGGCCGACGCCCGAACTGTGACCGGCGACCTACCCGGGCACGGCCCGGCCCCGTTACGCTCGCGAGCGAATCCCGTGGTCGCGTCTCCGCGCCCCGCTGCCCCCCCAGCGGAGACCCCACGGGATTCCGCGTTGCGGGCGGCCGCTCACGGCATCCGCAGCACGACCTTCCCGACGGTCGCGTCGGCCCGCAGCAGGTCGTGGGCGCGCTCGACCTCGGCGACGGGAACCGTCTCGTGCACGACCGGGACGATGCGGCCCGCCTCGAGCGCCGGCCAGAGCCTGGCGACGAACGCGTCGCGGAGCGTGATCTTCTCGTCCAGCGGCCTGGCCCTTAGCGTGGACCCTTTGAGCGTCAGCCGCTTGCGCATCGCGACGCGTACGTCGACCTCGATCTTCGCGCCCGACAGCGTCGCGATCCAGATCAGCCTGCCGCCGGTGTCCAGAAGCTCGAACGCCGCCGCCGCCGTGTCCGCGCCCACCATGTCGAGGATCACGTCGACCGATCCCCAGGCGTCACGCAGTCGCTCCGGCCAGCTCGGATCGCGTCGGTCCAGCGCGGGCTCCGCCCCGAGAGCGGCGCAGCGGTCCACCTTCTCGGCGCTGGAGGTGGTCGCGACCCGCGCGCCGATCTCCCGGATCTGCTGGATCGCCGCCGTGCCGACGCCGCTGGCGCCGCCGTGGACCAGCGCCCGCTCGCCGGGCCGGAGCCCCGCCTCGAGGACCAGGTTCAGGAACGCCGTGAGGTGCACCTCGGGCAGCGAGGCCGCCTCGACGTCGTCCAGGCGGGCTGGCACCGGCATCAGCATCCGCGCAGGCACCGCGGCCGCCTCCGCATAGCCGCCGCCGGGCAGCAGCGCGCATACCCGGTCGCCCGACCGCCAGCCGCTGTCCTTCGGGGCCTCGAGCACCTCCCCCGCCACCTCGAGACCGAGGATCTCGGACGCGCCGGGCGGAGGCGGGTAGCCTCCGGCTCGTTGCGCGAGATCGGCGCGGTTCACGCCCGCCGCCCGCACCCTGACCACGGCGTCGTGGGGGCCTGGCTGGGGATCGGGCGCCTCCGCCCAGCGGAGCGCGCCGCCTCGTTCGACGATCGCCTTCATACGTGCCTCCTACCACGAGTCGTATCACGCCTCGCCGGTCATCCGGCGCGGGCAGGGGTCTGGTAGCGTGACGGCATGATCGGCGTCGACCTCGGCACCACCAACGTACGAATCCACGTGAAGGGCCGCGGCGTGGTCCTTCGCGAGCCGGCCGTCATCGCCGTCCTCAAGGGCACCACGGACATCAAGGCCGTCGGGCAGGACGCCTACCGCATGCTGGGGCGCACGCCCGGCTCGATCACCGCGATCCGCCCGATGGCGGACGGCGTCATCGCCGACTACACCCTGACCGAGCGGATGCTCAAGGCGTTCGTCGGAAAGATCCTCACCGGCCCCAGCCGCTTCCTGCGGCCCACGATCATGGTTTGCATCCCCTCGGGCATCACCGAGGTCGAGCGGCGCGCCGTCCTGCAGGCCGTGCACGAGATCGGCGCGCGCAAGGCGCTGCTGATCGAGGAGCCGGTCGCCGGCGCGATCGGAGCGGGCATCGACATCGCGGAGCCGGTCGGCTCGATGGTCATCGACGTGGGAGGCGGAACGACCGACCTCGCGGTGATCAGCATGGGCGGGATCGTCGTCTCGGAGAGCCTGCGCATCGCGGGCACCCACTTCGACAGCGACATCATCGGCTGGGTGAAGGACCACCACAACCTGCTGATCGGCGACCGCACCGCGGAGCAGATCAAGCGCGAGGTCGGCGCGGCGACGCTGGCCCCCGGCGAGGAGCCGACCTCGATCGAGGTTCGGGGCCGCGACCTGATCGACGGCATGCCGAAGACCGCCCAGGTCACGACGACCGACGTCGTCGAGGCGCTCGCGAGCTCGCTCGACAAGATCGCCGGCGGCCTGCGCAAGGTGCTCGAGCTCGCGCCCCCCGAGCTGGTCAGCGACGTGATCGACCGCGGCATCGTGCTGACCGGCGGCGGCGCCCAGCTGCGGAACCTCGACCTGTTCCTGAGCCGGGTGACCGACATCCCCGTCGGCCTCGCCGACGATCCCGAGGATTGCGTCGTGATCGGAACGAGTCGCGCGCTGGACATGGCGGACGTGCTTCAGGACGCGCGGCGACGGGGCGGGGTGTTTCACTGACCCGGGTCCACCGCGCTGGCGCCTAGCTCGGCAGCTGGCGGCTCCGGTAGTGATACGCGTGATGCACCGCGAAGCCCAGGCGCCGGTACAGGCGCAACGCCGCGTCGTTCCGGGCGTCCACCTGGAGGTACGCGCAGCGCGCGCCCGCCGCCTGCGCGCGGCTCAGCGCCGCGGCCACCAGCGCGCGTCCGTGGCCACGCCCACGCGCGTCCGGAACGGTCGATAGCGAGAACAGGCCGACGCAGCGTCGCCCCGGGTCCAGGACGGCCAGGCCGGCCGCGACGGCGCGACCGTCGTCGCTCCGGATCGCGAGGTGCCACGGCACGAGGCCGGCGGCGGTCAGCGCCTCGGCACGCGCCGTCGCCCAGGCGCCGGTGCCGGGCACGACGGCGTCCTGGACCTCGCGGTAGCCGGCGTCGGGCCGCTCGGCGACGCGGACGCCGCCCGCGCCGTCCTCGCTGGACCCCTTCGGCAAGGTCTCCAGGCCGTGCTGGAGCACCGTCGCGCCCGGCTCGCGCTCCCAGCCGCGGCGCCCCAGCTCGTCGTCCAGATGGGGCGGGCGCGCGGCCGAGCTGAGCTGGAAGCGCGGCTCGACGCCGCGCGTCCGGTAGAACGCCTCGACCTCGCTCAGCTTGGCGCCCAGCGACCGCTCGCCGCGCGCCTCGGGAAGGACGCTGTTGCCGCGGCGCGTGACGCCACGGTTGAAGCGCAGGCGCCAGCCGTCGGCATGGAGCTCCTCGGCCGGCGCCAGCGCGTCCGCGGCCGCCGCTTCGAGCCAGGCGATCCGGCGCAGCGTGGGCTCGAGCAGGTCCATGCCGGCCACCGGCCCGAGGCCCCCCTCGGCGTCAGCCGTCGCCGATTCCGACCAGGGTGAGCTGGAAGGTCAGCGGCTGTCCGGCGAGCGGGTGGTTGGCGTCCAACGTGACCTGCTCCTCGTCCAGCTTGGCGACCGTCACGGGCACGGCGCGGCCGTCGGGCTGTTGGAGCTGGAGCGGCGTGCCGACGTCGACCTCGAGCTCGTCTGGAAGCTGCTCGCGCGGGACCTCGAGCAGCAGGTCCTCGCGGCGCTCGCCGTACGCGTCGTCGACCTCGATCCGGGTCTCCTTGCTCTCCCCGACCTCCATGCCGATGGCGGCCTCCTCGAAGCCGGAGATGACCTGTCCTTCGCCGAGGGTGAAGGCCAGCGGCTCGCGGCCCTCGCTGCTGTCGAAGACGGTGCCGTCGTCGAGCTTGCCGGTGTAGTGGATCTGGACCGTATCGCCCTGCTTGGCGGTGGGCATGGGGAACCTCCCCGGGGGCGGGACGCCCCGTCGTCGGATGCGGATGCGCGGGCCGGACCGTTCGTCCGGCCCCTTCGCACACGGAGGGTGCCACGGCAGGCCGCCCGAGCATGTCGCGCGGCCTGCGGAAAGGCGTTCAGAACCCGATCGCCAGGCCGTCCTTGCGGGGATCGCTGCCGGCCGCGTAGCCGCCGCCGGGCAGCCGCTCGATCAGCTGCGCGCCACCGAACGCGAAGCTCGCCTCGGGCGCGGTGGCCGTGACGTCGTGCCCCAGCGCCGTCAGCGCGTCGACGACGTCCGCGGTCACGCCCGCCTCGACCGCGACCGTGCGTCCCTCGACGACGCGCCAGCGCGGCGCGTCCGCGGCCGCCTGCGGATTCTGGCCCCACGCCACCGTCCTCAGCACCATCTGCACGTGGCCCTGCGGCTGCATCGGGCCGCCCATCACGCCGAAGCTGGTCCGGGGCCGGCCGCCTTCGGTGAGGAAGCCGGGAATGATCGTGTGGAACGGTCGCTTGGAGGGGCCGACACGGTTCGGGTGGCCCTCCTCGAGCGTGAACCCCGCGCCGCGGTTCTGGAGCGAGATGCCGGTTCCCGGAACCACCACGCCCGAGCCGAAACCGTAGTAGTTCGACTGGATGAACGACACCATCCGGCCGTCCGCGTCGGCCGCGGTCAGGTACACCGTGCCGCCGCGCTTCGGCACGCCGTACGTCGGCGCGCCCGCGCGGTTCGGATCGATCTCGGCGGCCCGCGACGCCAGGTAGCCGTCGTCCAGCAGCTCCTCCGGCAGGACGTCGAGGTGGCCCGGGTCCGCGACGTAGCGGTAGGCGTCGGCGAACGCCAGCTTCATCGCCTCGATCTGGAGGTGGAGCGCGTGGACCGAGTCCGGCTC
>CAZHCI010000056.1:0-15182 GCA_964530905.1 uncultured bacterium | reverse complement strand
TGCGGCTGGCGGGACCGGCGGCCTCGGGCTCGCTGAGGCCCACACGGGTGGCGTCCTGCATGAGCCGGTGGGCGCGCGACGCCCAGCGGGCGCTCTCGCGGATCAGGGCGATCTCGTGCTCGCTCTTGAGCGCCATGCGTGCGTCCACCGTCTCGGAGACGTGGCGGATCGCGAGCCGGCGGCTCAGCGGCCAGGGGCGGTAGCCCATCACCGGCGGGTAGCCGTCGTGGTCGACGCCGATCACGCCGCGGGTGGCGCCGGCGGCGCGGAGCTCCTCCTCGAGGAGCTCCATCGGATGCCGTTCGCCGGGGTACTCGGGGTAGGCGACGACCCGGTCGGCGTCGGCACTGGCCTCGGCGTGCTCCAGCTCCAGCCGGGGCACGAACAGCAGGCGCTGGCCCTCCCGGAGCAGCACGGCGCCGATCGGCCGCTCGGTCGGGGCGAACACGAAGCCGGTGTAGTACTGGACGTACTGGTCGTCGAACAGGACGACGGCACGGACGTCGTCGGCCAGGTCGCCGAAGAGGGCGCGGGCGCGCGCGGCCCGCTCGGCGGAGGT
This sequence comes from uncultured bacterium, assembly GCA_964530905.1. Lineage (GTDB taxonomy): Bacteria > Deinococcota > Deinococci > Deinococcales > Trueperaceae > SLSQ01. The sequence continues at coordinate 14,623 of CAZHCI010000056.1, read as the reverse complement.
GATCGGCCCGGGGGCGCGAGGAGCGGGCGCGCCCGGAGCGTGGGCCGGGGCGTCGGTCGTGGAGGCGCGGGACGGCACGGCGTCGGGCGAGGACGAGGTCGGCATGCCCCATCCCACCATGTCCGGCGCGAGCGCGTGCGTGGACGGTCCGGTCCCTACCGGGACGAACGTCCCTTCTTGGACGTCGGGGTCGCATATAAACTCCGACACACAACTCCGAGAATCTTCGGAGGCGAAGGAGGAGAGAGCATGCAGAACCTCAAGCCCGAGCGACCCGGAACCTTCCTCGACAGCATGACCGTCGTCGTCCTGACCGTCCTCGCCCTGGGCGTCCTGGCCTTCGGCGTCGTCGCCTACCTGGCCGGCCGTGAAGGCGTGACCGCCGCCACCCCGCCCGCCGTGGCGCCCGAGGCCACCGTTCAGCACGTCGACGCCACGCAGCCCGCCGCGCCCGCCGGCGACGCCGCCGGTCACCAGGAGATGATCCCCGCCGCCGCAGCGGCGCCCGTCGAGCTCGTCGACGTCGCCGACCTGCCGGTCGTCCAGGCCCAGCTCGGCTACGCGCCCAGCGCCGCTCCGCCCGTCGACCGCGACCACCCTGCGCTGGTCGAGGTCGAGTTCATCTCCACCGAGGAGACGATGGAGATCGCCGACGGCGTCGAGTACGAGTTCTGGACCTTCAACGGCAGCGTCCCCGGCCCCATGATCCGCGTCCGCGAGGGCGACGCCGTGCACATGACCTTCATGAACGATCACGGCAGCAAGATGCCGCACAACATCGACCTGCACGCCGTGACCGGCACCGGCGGCGGCGCCGAGGCGACCCTCACCATGCCCGGCAACATGACCGACATCACCTTCCGCGCGCTGAACCCGGGCGTGTACATCTACCACTGCGCCACCGCGCCGGTCGGGATGCACATCGGCAACGGCATGTACGGCCTGATCGTCGTCGAGCCCGAAGAGGGCTGGCCCGAGGTGGACCGCGAGTACTACGTCGTCCAGGGCGACTTCTACACCAGCGGCGACTTCGGCGCTCCCGGCCTCCAGGCGTTCGACATGCAGCGCGCCATCGACGAGGACCCCAGCTACGTGCTCTTCAACGGCCGCGTCGGCGCCATCTCGGGCGACAACGCCCTCCACGCCGAGGTCGGCGAGACCGTCCGGCTGTTCGTCGGCAACGGCGGCCCCAACCTGGTCTCGAGCTTCCACGTCATCGGCGAGATCTTCGACCGGGTCTGGGTCGAGGGCGGCAGCATGGTCAACGAGAACGTCCAGACGACGATCGTTCCGGCGGGTGGCTCGGCGATGGTGGACTTCACCACGCAGGTGCCCTCCACCCTCAACCTGGTCGACCACAGCATCTTCCGCACCTTCCACAAGGGCACGCTTGGTCAGATCGTCGTCCGCGGCGAGGAGAACCACGAGGTGTTCGCCGAGGGCGAGGCCGGCCAGCGCGCCTTCGATCCCGAGGACGCCCCCACGCTCCCGAACTGACGCCACGAACCCGCAGGAGCCGAGCGCCACGCTCGGCTCCGCTGGTCGTCCAGGAGACCGCGATGACCGTTCCGATGCGCACGAAGCCCCGCCGCAGCTCGCCCGGCCGACCCGGCCCGCGGCACGCCGGGCGGGCACGGCGCCGAGGAACGGTCCGCGCCACCGTTCTCGGCCTGACCCTCGCCGTCCTCGCCGCTCCGGCCGCAGCTCAGTCGCTGGTCGAGATCCCCGCCGCGACCTACCTGCCGTTCTACCCGGTGGCCGGCGAGGGCGCGCACCGGGTGCCCGCCTTCGAGCTCCAAGCCCACGCCGTCACCAACGCCGACTACCTGGCGTTCGTCGAGGCGCGGCCGGCGTGGCGACAGGGCGCGGTGCCCGAGGTATTCGCCGACCCCGGCTACCTGCGGCACTGGTCGGGCCCCACCGACCTGGGCGACGCCGACCCGGGCGCGCCCGTGACGAACCTGAGCTGGTTCGCGGCCGGCGCCTACTGCGAGGCCCGAGGCCTGCGCCTCCCCAGCGAGAGCGAGTGGGAGGTCGCCGCCCGCGCCGACGCCGAGCGGGCCGACGCCAGCGACGACCCGCAGCGCCGTGCCGAGCTGCTCGCCGCGTACGCCCGCCGGAACGGCCCGCCGGGACCGGTCGCCCGAGGGGCGCCCAACCGGTACGGGGCGCACGACCTGCACGGCCTCGTGTGGGAGTGGGTCGAGGATCCCTGGAGCGGCCTCGCCCAAGGCGACAGCCGCAACGCCGGCGACCGGGACGTCGCCCGCGTCTGCGGCGGCGCCAGCCTGGGTGCGCGCGACCGCTCCGACTACGCCGCCTTCCTTCGTCACGCCGTGCGCACCGGTCTCGGACCCGCCTCGCTGAACGGCTCGCTCGGGTTCCGCTGCGCACGTTGACCACGACCGCGTCCAGCCTCGAGGAGACCCAGGTGCCGACCCCGAAACGCCCCATCCGACCGACGATCGTGCATGCGCTCCTCGTCCTCGTCGCCCTCGCGTGGATCGTGGGCTGCGGCCCGGCCGGCGGCGACGCCGCGGAGGCCGCACCCGCCGAGCATGCCGATCATCCGACCGCGCTGGCCAGCGACGCGCCGCTGCCGGGCGCCTCGCTCTACCACCTGACCGCCGACTGGACCGACCATCGCGGCGAGGCGCTCCAGCTCGAGGATCTGCGCGGCGGACCGGTGATCGTGACGATGATCTACGCGAGCTGCGAGACCGCCTGCCCCATCCTGGTCGGCGACGTCCAGCGCCTGTACGAGGCGCTGCCCGACGGCGTGCGCGCCGACACGCAGGTGCTCGTCGTCAGCTTCGACCACGAGCGGGACGCCCCGGAGCGGCTCGCGGCGTACGTCGCCGGCACCGGCGCGGAGCACGCCGCCTGGCGGTTCGCCGTCGGCGACGCGCATGCGACGCGCGCCCTGGCGGCGCTGCTGGGCGTGCGGTACCGGCCCGCCGGAGACGGGATGTTCAGCCACACCAACCTGATCGCCGTGCTGGACGCGGGCGGCGTGGTGGCGCACCGCACCGAGGGGCTGGGGCGGCCCGTGCAGCCGGCGGTCGACGCGATCGTCGCCGCTGACGGTCCGGGATCGTGAGGGCCGCGCGGCGCTAGGCTGGGGGCCAGCGACTCCGTCGACCGCGCCGATCCGTCGGGCGGTCGACGACCCCTCCGGAGGCACCATGGCCCGCGTCGTCACCATCGAAGCCCCACGCCAGGTCGTGATCGAGGACGAGCCGGATCGGCCGCTGGATCCGGGCGACGTTCGGGTCGAGACCCTCTACAGCGGCGTCAGCGCCGGAACCGAGCTCACCGCCTACCGCGGCTCGAACCCGTACGTGCACAAGCGCTGGGATCCCGAGCGGCGGCTGTTCGTCGAGGGCGAGGCCACCTTCGCCTACCCGCTTCGCGCCTGGGGCTACGAGGAGAGCGGCCGCGTGATCGAGGTCGGCGAGGCGGTGCTGGACGCCTGGCCGCAGCTTCGGCCCGGAGCTCGCGTGTTCGGCACCTGGGGGCACCGAGAGCGCGCCGTCCTGCCCGCCCGCGACCTGGCGGGCAAGGTCCTCCGTGACGACCTGCCGACCCTCGCCGGCATCTTCTCCCACATCGGACCGATCGCGCTGAACGGCGTCCTGGACGCAGGCATCCGGATCGGCGAGACGGTCGCGGTGTTCGGCCTGGGGGTGCCGGGTCAGATCGTCGCCCGGCTGGCGAAGGCCAGCGGCGCGCGGGTGGTGGGGGTGGACCTGATCGCCTCGCGGCTGGCGGCCGCCGAGTCGGCGGGGGCGATCGACCTCGCCGTCGACGCCTCGCGCACGCCGGCCGGGGAGGCGATCAAGGCGTTCACGCATGGCCGCGGCGCGGACGTGGCGATCGAGGTGTCCGGCTCGTCCCGAGCGATCCACGAGGCGATCCGCAGCGTCGCCCGTCAAGCCCGCGTCGTCGCCCTGGGCTTCGTCCAGGGCGACGCCGTCGGGCTGCGCCTGGGCGAGGAGTTCCACCACAACCGGATCGCGCTGGTGTGCTCCCAGATCGGCGACGTCGCGCCGGAGCTGTCCGCCCGCTGGGACCGCGCCCGCCTGATCGCGACGATCATGGAGCTCCAAGCGGACGGCACGCTGGACCTGCCCGCCCTGGTGAGTCACGTGCTGCCGTTCGGCCAGGCGGCCGAGGCGTTCCGGATTCTGGACGAAGGCGCGGAGGACGCGCTGCAGATCGTCTTGGCGACCGACGCGGCGACCGACGAGGCCGCCGACGAGCCGCCGCAGCGCACGAACGGAGGCGAACGATGAGGACCCGTATCGCGATGATCGGTGCCGGCGGAATCGCTCGGCGCCACCTGGAGGTCCTCGCTCGCGAGGAGGACGTCGAGATCGTCGGCCACGTCGCCCGCACCCGCGCGTCCGCGCAGCGCCACGCGTCGGCGTTCGGTGGCCGCGCCTACGACGACGTCGACGAGCTGGTCGCGCGCGAGCGTCCCGACGCCGCCTGGATCACCGTGCCTCCAGGCGCGCACGGGCCGGCCGAACGGGCCCTGTTGGCGGCCGACGTGCCGTTCCTGATCGAGAAGCCGCTCTCCGCCGACCGCGCCACGGGCGAGGAGCTGGGCCGCTCTGCGCTGGACGCCGGGGCGCTGGTGGCCGTCGGCTACCATTGGCGTGCGCTGGACACGCTCCCGGAGCTTCGCCAGCGTCTCGCCGAGGCGCCCGTCAGGATGGTGACGGGCGCCTGGCACGACGCCATTCCCGCGCCCGAGTGGTGGCGGAAGCAGGCGAGCAGCGGAGGGCAGATGGTCGAGCAGGCGACGCACCTGCTGGACCTGGCGCGCCACCTCGTCGGCGAGGCCGACGTCGTCGCCGCTCGGAGCGCGCTTCCCGAGGTCCCTCTGCTACCCGGGGCGGACGTCGCCGACGTCGCCGCGACGCTGCTGGAGTTCCGCTCGAGGATCCCCGGCGTCGTCACGGCGACGTGCGCGCTGGGCGGCCGCGCCTGGGTCCGGCTGGAGCTGGTCTGCACCGGCCTCCACGTCGTCGTCGACCAGGACGCGGTGCGGTACGACGACGGCCACGTCGTGCGCGAGGTGCGCACCGTCGGCGATCCGTTCGTCGCGCAGGATCGCGCCTTCCTGCACGCCGTCCGGACCGGCGACCGCTCGGGCCTGTACTGCGATCTGGCCGACGCGCTGCGGACGCACCGACTGGCCCACGACGTGCTGGACGCCGCACGCCGCTGACGTCGCGTCGCGGCGGCGCCCAGCGACGCCGGGCAGGCGCAGTTGCGCGTAGCCGCGCCGGCCGGGCTCCACGTCCGCGCCACCGGTGGTATGTTCCCGCTTCGAAATACGCTTCCGCTGCGATCCCCGTGCACCGAGCGCCGGGGGCCGACCGAGCGAATGCGACCGAACAGACGTCCCGGCCTCGGCACATGCGCGAACAGGAACCCTCCATGAACCATCGGATGCTATCGACCACGGTCGCCACACTCATGCTCGCCATGGCGAGCAGCGCCTTTCCGGCCGACGAGCCTTCCTGGCACGGAGCGCTCGACGCGTACCTCTCGGAGCAGGTCGACGCGAGCCGGCTCGCCGCGTCGTCCGTGGCGGTCGTTTCCGCCGACGAGGTGCTGTACGCCCGTGGCTTCGGCGAGACCAGCCTCGGATCCGGCGTCCCCGTGGACGCCGACACGTCGTTCGAGATCGGTTCGCTCGCCAAGAGCATGACGGCGCTGGCGGTCCTCCGGCTGCACGAGGCGGGAGCGGTGGACATCGACGCCCCGGTGCGGACCTACCTGCCGTGGTTTCGCGTCGCCGACGAGGGGGCGTCGCGCACCATCACCCTGCGGCACCTGCTGTCGCACTCCAGCGGCCTCCCGACGATCTCGCACGGCGTGGTGTGGCGGGACTTCGAGCGCATCGACCCGTCGGTCGAAGAGGGCGTGCGCGCACTGGACGGCGTGCGACTCGCGACGAAGCCGGGCGAAGCGTTCCAGTACGCCAACATGGGGTACGCCACCCTCGGCGCCGTGATCGAAGCCGTCACCGGCGAGCCGTGGTCAAGCCACGTCGAGAGGACGCTGTTCGAGCCGCTCGGAATGCAGGCCAGCGCGGCGTCTGCCCAGGGACGCGACGGGCTCGAGCTCGCCCAGGCGTACACGTGGCGCCTGGGACGCCGCGCTGCCGTGCCGGCGCTCAGCGCGTTCGCCGCGCCTGCGGGCAGCCTGAACGTCTCCAGCGCCATGGACATGGGCGCGTACCTGCAGGCGTGGCTGTCGCCTGGCGCGGATGGGCTCGTGACCCCGGCCACCACCGAAGAAGCGTTCCGGGCGCACGTTCCTGTCGGCAACGGCGAGGACGTCGGGCTGGGCTGGGTCCTGGCCGATCGACGCGGCGAGCGGCTCGTGCACCACAGCGGCGGCACGGTGGGAGCGACCTCGTACATGGCTCTTCTGCCCGAACGCGGTCAGGGCCTGATCGTGCTCACCAACAGCATGAGCGCACCCGCGCCCGCGATCGGACGCGGTGCGCTGGACGTGCTCCTAGGGGAACCCCCGGCTCCTGTCGGCCCGGACGTCGGCCGGTGGACGAGCTACGTGCTGACCGGCATCGCCGCGGCCGGGCTCTCGCTGCTCGCCCTGATGGCGGCGCGCGTCGCGAAGCGCCTGCGCGGAAACGGCGCGATCCGGAGCAGCTGGGTCCATGCCGTGCGCACCCTCTCGGTGGGGGCCGTGGCCGGGGGACTGTGGATCGCCCTCCCGCTGCTGTTGGCGGATGCGGGGGTACCCGCACCGTTCGGCGTCCGCGGCTATCCGTTCGATGTGCTCGTGGCGATGGTCGCCCTGCTGGGTGTGCCGACAGCGTGGGCGGTCTACTTCCTCGCGAGCTGGGTGGGATCGCTGCGCGGGCGTCGGGTGGCGGGCCGTCGGCCGGGAGGCGTCGTGGCTGCCGACTGAGACGGCGAAGGACCGTTCGCCTGGAGGCCGCGTTCCGACGCCCGGACGTGGGTGCGTCGGCGCCTAGCCACCCTTGAGCACCAGCACCGGCCGCAGCCGCTGCACGACGACCGCGACCCCGGACGTCACCACGGCACGGATCACCTCGTCCACGTCCTTGTACGCGCCCGACGACTCGTCCAGCGGAACGTGACGGACGTTCGTCATCGCGCCCCGCGCCTCGAACACGGCGTCCATCTCGGCCTGGTCCAGTGTCTTCTTCGCCGCCCCGCGGCTCAGCACGCGTCCCGCTCCGTGGGGCACCGATCCGCCCCAGCGCTCCGCTTCGGGGCCGGGCGCCAGAACGTACGAGGTCGTCGCCATGCTGCCGGGGATCAGCAGCGGGATGCCGTCGTTGTCGTACGCGGGGGTGGCGCCCTTGCGCTGCCAGAACGCCCCCTGCCGGCGCTCGACGAAGTTGTGCGGGATGTGGCCCAGCAGCCGTCCGGGGCCGACGCCCAGGTGGTCGGCCAGCACCTGCCGCGCAGCCTCCTGGACGGCGACGTGGTTGAACGTGGCGTACTCGAGCATCGCGCGCTGGAACAGGTCGTACTGCCGGCCCAGCGGGTGGTCGGCCGGGACGAACAGCAGCCCCGTCCCCAGCTCCCGCGGCGCGTCGCGGTGGACGATCTCGTCGCGGATGCGCCGCTCGAACCAGCGTGCGCCGGCGGCGCCCAGCCCGCGCGAGCCGAAGTGGGCCATGACGTACAGCGCGCCGTCGTCGCCGACCTGCACCTCGACGAAGTGGTTGCCGCCACCGATCGTCCGCAGCTGCTGTCGACGCTTGGCGGTGGCCAGCTCCTCGAGCAGCGACCGGAACGTGTCCAGCTCGTCGCTCGAGGCGACCTCGTCCAGCGTCGGCGAGGACGCGGCCCAGGTGCGCGGTGTACGGCGGCGGCCGCGCACGATGGCCCACAGCTCGTCGAACGGGATCGGTGGCGGCGGCGGCCGCTCGGGGTGACGCACGTCGACGGTCAGCACCTGCTGCAGGTCGTCCAGGATCGCGCGAAGAGCCGGCTTGTCCCAGGCGTCCAGCCCCGGATTCTCCAGCCGTGACAGCGATACCGAACAGGCCGGGTCGGGTCCGACGGTGTCGGGGTAGAGGTGGCTGCGCGACACCGCCGTGAATCCGATGGGCACGCCGTAGCCGGTGTGGACGTCGGGCGTGACGACGACCCGGTCCAGGCCTGGGAGTCGCAGCGCGTGCCGGAGCTGCTCCCAGGCGGACGGCTCCATGGCGTCCAGCAGCGCCTGGGTGAGAAGCATCACGACGTCGACGCCGTGCTCGCGGAAGGTGTACACCGCGTCGCTCACCTGACGGGGCTCTACCGACATCGCTGCGCCCTTCTGGCGTCTTCCGCGCGCCGTTCGCCGGGGTGCGGCGACGCGTTCGAAGCCTCGCGGCGAGGGTAGCGCGTCACGGCCGCTCGTTCATGGCCGGACGAACCGATAGTCCTCGGTGGGGGTGCGGATCGTGATCGTGCGGACGCCGTCGCGGTCGCGTTCGAGGTCGAACCGGACGCCGGTCAGGGGAGGATCCAGCGCCACGAAGCAGGTACGAGGATCGGACGTTTCGGTGCGGCGAATCCGGACCCGCGCCTCGCCCACCTCGGCCCAGGGGCCGTGCTCGTCGGCTCCGAGCTCCAGCGACCCCAGGCGCGGCGCTCTCCAGCTGCCCAGGTACGGGAGCACGACCAGCTGGCCGACGTCGTCGGCGAGGCTCGCCTCGGCGGCGCGGTGTCCGTGCTCGGCCAGCTCCAGCGAGAACGCCAGCCGATCCTCGGTCTCCTCGACCGACCGGCCGAACAGTCGGTCGAGCGTTCGGAACACGACCGCGTCGGTGAACCCGTTCGCCGCGCGCGCGTTGGCCAGGACGACGAGGCCGACGTCGTGGTCGGGAAGGAACGTCAACGCCGAGGTGAACCCGAAGGTGTTCCCCGCATGGCTGGCGTAGCGAACGCCGTGCCAGCGTCCGATCATCCAGCCGAGGCCGTAGTCCAGATCGGCGCTGATGCGGACTTGGGGATCTAGCAGGACGTCCAGTCCGGCGGAGGAGACCACGCGCGTTCCGTCGGGCGCCCTACCGCCGGCCAACAGCGTCGCCAGGTAGCGCGACAGGTCGACGACCGTGGACCAGTGCGCTCCGGAGGGGGCGACGGGAACGAGGATCCGTTCGTACGCAAGGGAAATCGGCACGACCGATCCGTCCAGCGTTCGTCCGTGCGGCGTGGCGTGATCGCCGCGCGTTTCGACCGCCAGGAACGACAACGTCGTGTCGCGCATCCCGATCGGGCTCAGCACGTGACGCTGGAGCGCCGCGGCGTAGGCAGGAAGCAGCGCCGCCGGGTCGCCCCCATCGGCGACGGCGGCCAGGTACCCGCCGGCAGCGACCATCTGGTTCGAGTACTGGTACGCCTCGCCCAGCTCGGTGTACGGCTCGAACGTTTCGAGAGACGCGACGACGTGCTCCGCACCCAGCCCGGGCCATCCGAAGAGGATCTCGAGGTCGTGGCGGGGGACGCCGCTGCAGGCGCACACGAGGTGTCGAACCGTGAGCGCTTCGCTCCGTTCGGCGTCCGCGAGGCGGATCGCCGGCCAGACGTCCGCCACGAGGTCGTCCCAGCGCAGAACGCCGCCGTCGACCAGCGCCGCCATCATCAGCGTCGTCAGCGTCTTGCCGGCCGATCCGATCATCATCTGCGTATCGGTCGTCATCGGCGCGTCGAGGCCCGCCTGCTTCACGCCGTAGGCGCCCAGGTGCACCACCGACCCGTGCTGAACGATGCCGACGGCCGCTCCGGGCACGCCGGCGGTCTTCATCGCCGCGACGACGAAGCGGCCGAGGTCGCGTTCGAGCTCGGCGCCGAACGGTCGCGCCGACGCGGCGGACAGGTCGTCGTCGCGCCTGCCCAGGACGGCGAAGCTGCTCGCGACGGTCGTCACCTGCGCTTGCCGCCGCGCGTAGGCGTCCAGCGACGCGTCGAGCAGCAAGGCGTACACGCGTCCTCCCGATCGCTGTCCCAGGGCCATCGTCACCCGATCGGTCGGGGCGTCGTAGTCGATGCAGACGAGCTCGTCGATTCCGTGGGGCGCGGGAGGGCGCACCGTCCCGCGGACGGGGTAGCCGAACGCCGGGTCGATGCGGCGCCAGGCACGCTGCAACGCGGGCTCGGCGCGGTCGCCCTCGACGACGATCAGATGGACCGCGATGCCTTCGCTGGGGTCGGTCAGGCGGACGGCGTCGCTGACGCGCTCCACGCTCCAGCCCGTGGGCACCTCCACCTCGAAGCGACCGTGAGGGTCGACGAAGAGATTCGGGAGTCCCTGCGCCTGGGCCGCCAGGGCGACCAGCACGCCGGTCCGGACGACGGCCCGGACGACGGTCCGGACGAGGATCGGGACGGGGATCGGCCGGAGCCGCGAGGTCGGCGACCGCGCCGAGCGGATCGGTCGATACGCTTGGGTCGCCATGGGAATCGTGGGCTCCTCGTCGCGTGCTGCCCCAAGCGATCGCTAGCATGCCGTTCGCCTGTCGCCAAGGGACGAACGTCCCGCGTTCGCCGCGCGCCACGACGCCGACCGGCGAAGGCCGCTCCGGCCGACTCCGGCTCAGTCTCCGGGCGCCGGCGCGGCCCGGGACCCCGGGGGCGGCGCGGCGAAAACGAAGAACAGCGAGCCGACCGCGACCAGCGCCGCGAGGCCGAAGAACGCCAGGCGGTAGTCGCCCAGCGCGTCGGCCATGGCCCCGGCGATCAGCGGTCCGGCCATCTGGCCCAGCATCACGAACGAGAAGCTGATGCCCATGATCGTCGCGAACGAGGTGCGACCGAAGTAGTCCGCCCGCAGCGCCTGCATGATCGGGCCGCGCATGCCCCACGCGACGCCGTGGAGGATCGCGAAGAACACCACCCACGGGAGCGAGGGCGCGAGGGCGACGGCGACCAGCGCGACGGCGTGCGCCAGCATCGCCGCGGTCGCGATCGCACGCTTCGGAAAGCGGTCGCCGAGGAAGCCGCCGGCCAGCTGTCCGGCCATCATGGCGCCGGTCATGAGGGCGACGATGCTGGCTGCGGTCTGGATCGAGAGACCGATGCCCTCGTTCAGGTGCACGACCAGGTGGACCGTGACGGTGGCGACCAGCGTGACCGCGATCGCGTGGCCGGCGGTGATGAACCAGAACGCGCGGGTACGCAGCGCCTCGCGCGCGCCGAAGTCGTGTCCGGGTCGCGGGGCGGGGCGCACCCCTTCGGTCGGGCCCTCCGGCGGGACCGGGCGTGGGGGCGGATCGCCGTCGAGTCGGAGTCCGTACGCCTCGGGGCTGCTGCGCATCAGCGCGCTGAGCGGCAGCCCGAAGACGAGCACCGCGGCCGCCGAGATCAGCGCCGTCGCGCGCCAGCCTTGGGTCGTCAGCAGCCAGGCGACGACCGGCACCATCAGGCCGCCCAGGGCGATGCCCATCTGCATCAGGGCCAGGGCGGACGACCGGCGTCGCTCGAACCAGTTCACGATCGTGGAGGTGAGCGACAGGAAGCCGCTCATCCCGACGCCCAGCGCCATCACGAGGAACGCCGCGTAGAAGCCGGCCTGGGTCTGGAACCGACTGAGCAGGACGAAGCCGACGGCCAGGATCACCAGGCCGGTCTGGATCACGGTGCGAGGTCCGAGGCGCTGGAGGAGCCAGCCCTGCATCGGGCTGAGCAGCGCCATCAGGCCACGCTGCAGCGCGAACGCGGCGGCGAACGCGGTCTTGCTCCAGCCGAACTCGGCCTGCCAGACGGCGACGTACGTTCCGAACGCCTGCATCACCAGCCCGGCGGCCAGGACCTGGATGCCGATCGACCCCGCCACGATCCACCACCCGAAGTAGGTGCGGCGTGCGCCGGAACGGAGTCGATGCAGCGTGTTCAAACGGAGCGCTTTCGATGCGGAGGGGGGCGACGGGCCCGTGGGCGTGCGAGCGACGACAGACCCGCAGTGTACCCGGCGGCCTCGCCGCCTCGGAGCGGCCCGGAGCGGGGGCCGGTCAACTCGAGGGCGCGCTGCCGCCGGACGTGCCGCCGTGGGGGCCGCCGAGAGCGATTGCGACGGCCTCGGTTCGCGTCGACGCGCCGAGCTTCGCGAGGACCAGCGACACGTAGTTCCGGACCGTCTTCGGGCTCAGCCCCAGCCGACGGGCGATCGCCTTGTTCGTCAGCCCCTCGGCGAGAAGCTCCAGGACGTCGCGCTCACGGGCCGTCAGGGCGGGGAGCCCGCCGTCGACGGCGATGCGGCGCAGCGGTCCGGGCCGCGGCAGCTCGAGGAAGGCGGCCACCTCCTCGACGAACGCTGCCCACGCGGGCTCCGATTCGAGCAGCACGTGGTTGTCGCTGGGCAGCTCCACGAAGCGGGAGCCAGGGATCAGCGACGCGAGCAGGCGGCCCTCTGACGTCGGAACCCGAGCGTCGCCGCTGGCGTGGAGGACGAGGGTCGGCACCCTCACGCTGCGCGCCTCCACGGTGACGTCGAGATCGTCGCACGCCTCGACGATCCGGGCCGCCATGTCGGGCGTCGTCGAGGTGCGCTGAAGCTCGTTGAACCAGCGGATCTGCTCGTCGCTGCCACCGGGCAGGAACAGCGAGGTGAACAGCTGCCGGAACGCCGGGTTCGAGCGGCCCCAGCCGCTGCGGATCAGCTCTCGCATGGCCCGCGTGGCGGTCTTCTCGGACCTGGGGAGCCCTCGCTGCTCGCGGCCGCGGGCGTACGACCCGTAAAGGAGGAGACGCTCGATCCGGTCGCCGTGGCGGGCGGCGTGCGCGACCGCGACCGGGCCGCCTTGCGACATGCCCAGCAGCTCGTAGCGCGCCAGACCGACGGCGCCGAGCACGGCGTCGAGGTCGGACGCCCAACCCGCCAGCGACACCTCGTCGATGTCGCGCTCGGAGAGGCCGCAACCGCGTGGATCGAAGCGCACCAGCGTTCGGTGGCGGGACAGGAGCTCGAGCCAGGGACGCCAGACCGGACTGCCCCAGTCGTACTCCAGGTGGCTCATCCAGTGCGCGGTCTTGACGAGGGGCGGCCCGGAGCCGGACACCGCGTACGCGATCCGGATTCCGTCAGCGCTCGTGCAGAAGTCGATTCGCTGGGTCGAGGCAGCGGACGTCATCGCTTCGCCTCCTGTCGCGTGCGACCGACCGACGCCCACTGTAGCCCGCGCGAAGGCCGGATCCGGGCGACCGGTCACCGGAGCGTCGCGATCCAGCCTCCGAACGTGGCCGCTAGCGTGCCGAGGAGGACGACGATGCCGAACGCTCGGGCCGCCGCGTCCGCCACGCGAGCGCGGCCGGTGGGACGGGACGCCTCGTCGGTGGAGCGGCGACGCCGCGTTCCAGGGCGTGGTCGCTGTCGTCGGCGGTTCAGCCGTCGCGTCATGCCAGGACTCCTTCCCCGTTCGATGGCTCGGGGAAGGATCGGACGCCGCGCGTCCCGGCGGGTAGGGGCAGCTGCCCGGTGCGGGACTCGGGACGCACGCCGCGCCATGGCTCGTTCGCGGCGACGCGCGGGGGTGGTGGCTCGACCGACGGTCGCACGACCGATCGGCTCTCGAGCGAGCGAACCGAACGGAGTACGGGAATCGCTTCACGAGGACAAAGGACCGATGTCCCGCGACGGAGACGCCTCCGGCTGCTACGTTCGGCGCATCACGTACGCGAGGTTGTCGTGCTCGCCTGTCGGCGACGAACCGAGGTCGACGCAGGGGGTCCTGCAGCCCGAGGCCGTGATCGTGGACCGGGGACCGCCTCGGTCTCCTCGGCGCGACGCCGGGGGCGCGACAGACAGCGCGAGGAGGAGCGCATGACGCAAACACCGAGGAAGCACGACCCCGACGCCCAGGCGAACCTCGACAAGAGGGCCCTGGAGCACTACGAGATGTTGGCCGCCGAGGCCGACGCGAACCTCGATCGGCTCGAGGCGCAGGCTCCTCTGAAGGACATCACGCTCGAGGACGTGCTCAAGCGCCGCGGCCTCTCGCGCCGCGACTTCCTCAAGATGTCCGCCGTCACGACCGCGACCCTCGGCCTTCCCTCCATGTTCGACCTGCGCGTCGCCCGGGCCCAGGAGGTCGCCACCCGCCTCCCGGTCATCTGGCAGGAGCTGCAGTCGTGCACGGGGAACAGCATGGCGCTCATCCGCAACACGAACCCCGGCGTGGACGAGCTGATCCTCGACCTGATCAGCCTCGAGTACGCCGAAGTGCTCATGGCGCCGTCCGGCCACCAGGCCGACGCGGTCCTCGAAGAGGCGATCGAGCGCTACGACGGGCAGTACATCGCGGTGTTCGAAGGCTCCGTGCCGATCGGCGACGACGGCAACTTCCTGACCATCGGACCCGACGGCCACACCGGCACCCAGATCGTGGAGCACGTCGCCACGCACGCGGCCGCCGTGATCACCGCCGGCACCTGCGCCGCCTACGGCGGCATTCCCGCCGCGCGCCCCAACCCCACCACGGCGCTCGGCGTCGGCGACTTCCTGGGTCAGCGCGGCATCTCGAAGCCGGTCGTGAACCTTCCCGGCTGCCCGGTGTCCAGCACCAACGTGACCGGAACGATCCTCGAGTACGCGATGTTCGGCAGGCTCCCGTCGCTGGACGCGT
>CAZHCI010000055.1:8226-15185 GCA_964530905.1 uncultured bacterium | reverse complement strand
GGGCGACTCCGGGCCCCGTCCGGTCCCTCGCCGAGGCTGGCTGCGTCGCTCGAACCAGCGAACGGCCCGGGCGGCCGGCGGCGAGAAGGAGACCGCGGAGACGGAGACGGCGGAGACGGAGACCGCGGAGGACGACGACCCGCTCCGTGCCTACCGAAGCTGACGCCGCGGGCGGGCCTGCCCGCGCTGCCCGCCCGGTCTTCTCGCCCGGTCGACCCGTGCCACGCCGGGCGGGGTACGCTCTAGGCGCCATGCCGATCCGTCCGCCCCCACCTCCGACCCCCGCGTCGACTCCCGCGTCGACCCCCGCGTCGGCGTCGTGTCCGCCCCGCCCGCGAGCCGCGTCGGCGATCCACGGCTCGGTCCGGTGAGGCACGTCCCGGTCGACGGCACCCGCGCCCACCTGCCGCCCGCGGCGGCGGCGCGCGACCGCCTGCGCCGGCGGCTGTCCGAGCTGTACGCCTCCTGGGGGTACCGCACCGTCGAGGTCCCCGCGCTGGAGCGCTACGACCCGGACCACCCGCGGGCCGCGCAGTCGTTCAAGCTCACCGATCGCGACAGCGGCCTGCTGGCGCTCCGCTCGGACTTCACGCCGGCGCTCGCCAGGCTGGTCCGACACGCCTGGCCCCACCTCGCCGATCCCGGCGCCGGGCGGAGCGCGATCCGTCTGCAGGTCGCCGGTCCGGTCTGGCAGTCGATCGACCCCGAGCTGGCGCGGACGCGCGAGTTCAGTCAGGTCGGGGTCGAGCTGATCGGCGTGCGGCACCCGCGTGCGGACGCGGAGCTGATCCACCTGGCACGCGAGTCGGTGCGCACGGTCGGGCTCAGGCCGCGCGTCGAGATCGGCTCGCCGGGCTTCGTCAAGGCGCTCATGGACGAGGCCGCCGTCCCCGGCGCGGCACGCTCGGCGTTGGCGGACGCGATCGACCGCAAGGATCCGCACGACGTCGCGACGATGCTGCGGGCCCTTGGGCTGTCCGGCGCCGCAGCCGACGCGCTTCGGTCCGCACCCGACCTGTACGGCGGCACCGAGCTGCTGCGGCAGGCGCGGAGCGTAGCCACCGGCGAGGCGTCGCGCGCCGCGCTCGATCATCTCGAGGGCGTGCTGAGCGAGTTCGAGGACGACAGCGAGCTGATCCTCGACCTCGGGATGGCGCGGCGGCTGTCGTACTACACCGGCGTGACGTTCCGGGCGTACACGGTCGACTTCGGCCAGCCGCTGCTGGGCGGCGGCCGCTACGACGGCGCGCTGCTCCCGTACGCGGCGGGCTTCTCGATCGGCCTGGAGCGGCTCGAGAGCGCCCTGGCGGACGGCGGGAACGAGCTGGTCGCCGATTCGGCCGCGGTCGTGGCGCTGTCGACGGACGACGTCGCGGCGCGGCGTCTTCGCGCCGCGGGATACCCGGTCGGCAGGGCCATCGCGACGGACGACGACGAGGCGCTGATCGAGGCGCGCGACGCCGGGGCCCGCTGGGTGCTGGGACCGGGCGGGCTGCGGCCGGTCGTCGGGCCCGGCGACGCGAACGAGCGTGCCCGACTGATCGCCGCGTTGGAGGACGACGATGCCTGACGCCCAGCCCAGACCGCTGGTCGTCGCGCTTCCCAAGGGTCGGGTGCTGGACCAGGCGCTGGCCGCGCTCCGCTCGGCAGGCCTGGACCTGCGACTCGACGGCGGCGAGCGGGTGCTGCGCCATGCCGGCCAGGCCGGCACGGTGATCGTGATGCGCAACGCCGACGTGCCCACCTACGTCGACCTGGGCGTGGCCGACGTCGGGGTCGTCGGCAAGGACGTGCTGCTGGAGTCCGGCAGCCGGATCTACGAGCCGGTCGATCTCGGCTTCGCGGCCTGCCGCATGTCGCTGATCCGGCCGCTGGGAGCGCGCGGGGTGGTCCGCCGGGTGGCGACGAAGTACCCGCGCGTCACCGCGTCGTACCTGGCCCGCGTGGGCAGCACGGCCGAGGTGGTCGACCTGAAGGGGAACGTCGAGCTGGCGTGCCTGACGGGGCTCGCGGACGCCGTGGTGGACATCGTGGAGACGGGGGCCACCCTGGCGGCGAACGAGCTCGAGGAGGTGGACCTGATTCTGCGGTCCTCCGCCCGCTTCGTGGTCAACCGGGCCGCGCTGAAGCTTCGCGCTCGGGAGCTGAAGCCGCTGATCGCGCGTCTGCGCGACGGCGCGGCGCGCTAGCAGGCGGCGGGTTCCCGGGCCGCGCGCCTCGGCGCGGCCCCGGCCGGACCGCCGGCGCTGCGGTACGCTCCCGCCATGACGCACTCCTGGATCGCGACCGCACGCGCCGAGATGGCTCGTCAGGGACTCGCCGGCTGGCTTCTGTACGACTTTCGCGGCAGCAACCCGTTCGCCGCTCGCTTCCTCGACTTCCCCGGCAGCTTCCTCAGCCGACGCGTCTTCGCGCTGATCCCGCTCGAGGGCCGCCCCGTCGTCCTCGTCAGCGTGCTCGAGGCAGGCTCGCTGCAGGCCGAGGGCTTCGAGATCCGGAGCTACGCCGGCCGCGACTCGCTCGAGCAGGAGCTGCGGCGGCTGATCCCGTCCGGGCCGGTCGCGATGGAGATCTCCCCCCGGGCCGACCTGCCCTACGTCTCCGTCGTCGACGCCGGCACGGTTCAGCTGATCGAGGACCTCGGCGGCCAGGTGGTCTCCTCGGGCGAGCTGCTCCAGGCGTTCGCCGCCTGGACCGACCGTCAGATCGACGACCACCGCGAGGCCGCCGCGGGCGTGATGGCCGTGCTCGACGAGGCGTTCGCGTTCGTCCGCTCCCGGACCGAGGCCGGCGAGGAGCTGCGCGAGACGCAGGTGCAGGACGTCATCGCCTCCGGCTTCGAGCGACGCGGGCTGGTGTACGACCACCGGGCGATCGTCGGCTTCGGCCCGAACGCGGGCGATCCGCACTACGCGCCGAGGACCGGGACGGATCGTGCCCTGACGCCGGGCGACGCGATCCTGATCGACCTGTTCGCGAGGAAGCCGGACGAAGGCGCGCCGTACGGCGACGTCACCTGGATGGGCGTCTACGGCGAGCCCGAGCCCGCGTTCGTGCGCGCGTTCGGCGCCGTCGTCGCGGCCCGCGAGATCGGGGTCGACACGATCCGAGCGGCGTGGGCCGAGGGGCGTCGCCCGCAGGGACGCGAGATCGACCGCGCGGTCCGCGATCACCTGGACGCGGCCGGCTACGAGGGCGCCTTCGTGCACCGCACCGGCCATAGCCTGGGCTGGCGGCACACCCACGGCGAGGCGGTCCACCTCGACGACTTCGAGACCCGCGACGTCCGCACCTTGCGGCCCGGCATCGGCCTCACCGTCGAGCCGGGCGTGTACCTCCCCGAGTTCGGCGTCCGTAGCGAGCTGGACCTGGTCCTGAGCGAGGACGGCCCGGAGGTCACGACCGGCCAGCAGACGGAGCTCGTGCGCGTGCCGCTGGGGCCGCACCATCGGTCCGGCGCGTAGGCGCGAACGACGGCCACGTGGCTACGCGGAGGGTCGGGACAACGCTCGCGGCGCGTGTCGGCGTCGGTGCGGACGCAGTACGCTGAACCGTCAAGTCCTCGGAGGTGACGACATGGCACGTTCCTGGCTCGCTCCCGTCCTCGTTCTGGTCGCGCTGCTCGCCGGCACGGCGACCGCGCAAGAGACCTTCCGCATCGCGATCGGCGTCGATCCCGACACGCTCGACCCGGCGCAGAGCACCACGACGACGGTCGACAACGTCATGGACTACATGGCGGAGACGCTGGTCGGCATCGACGAGGAGGGCGCGCTCGTCCCGCAGCTGGCCACGTCGTGGTCCACCTCGGCGGACGGCCTCGCGCTCGACATCGAGCTGCGCCAAGGCGTCGAGTTCCACGACGGCACGCCGTTCACCGCCGACGCGGTCGTCTGGACGTTCGAGCGGCTGTTGGACCCCGAGGTCCGCGTGCCGCGCCGTGGCCCCCTGACGGTCATCGAGTCGGTCGAGGCGACCGGCGAGCACGCCGTACGCCTGAACCTGGCGAATCCGGCGCCGTACCTGATGGGCGCGCTGTCGCAGACCACGAACGCGATCCTGCCGCCGACCGTCGTCGACGTCGAGGGCAACAGCTACGAGAACGTGACGCGGATCGTCGGGACCGGCCCGTACACCTTCGTCGGACGCGATCTGGGCGAGCGCATCACGGTGGACCGGTTCGACGGCTACTGGGGCGAGATCCCGTACTACGAGCGGGTGATCTTCCAGATCGTGCCCGAGGCCACCACGCGCGAGAGCCTGCTTCTGGCCGGTCAGGTCGACCTGATCATCCTGCCGCCCGCCTCGGACATTCCGGCGCTCGAAGCGAACCCGCGGACCGAGGTCGTGCTCGGACCGAGCGACCGCACCATCTTCATCGTGATCAACACGACCGATCCGGCGCTTCAGGACAAGCGTGTCCGCCAGGCGATGAACTACGCGGTCGACAAGGAGGCGATCGTCCAGGGCATCCTGTTCGGCGCGGCGGACGTGATGGACGCGCCGATGGCCGAGAGCCTGTTCGGCTACTCGCCCATCGGGGCCTACCCGTACGATCCCGAGCGCGCGCGCGAGCTGCTGGCCGAGGCCGGCGTCGAGCCGGGCGAGCTCTCGCTCGACTTCATGTCGCCCACCGGCCGCTACGTGCAGGACTTCCCGGCATCGCAGGCGATCGCGAACTTCCTGCGCGACGTCGGCATCGACGCCCAGGTCCGCACCATGGACTGGCCGAGCTACGTCGGCACGATGCTTCAGCCGCCCGAGAGCAACGAGACGCAGCTGCACCTGCTCGGCTGGGCGCCGTCGTACCTCGACGCCGCGCAGCAGATGGAGCAGTTCGACAGCTCGCAGCACCCGCCGGGCGGGCTGGCCACGTCGTTCTACCTGAACGAGGAGGTCGACCGGCTGATCGACGAGGCGGGCCAGGAGATCGACGAGACGCGGCGAGCCGAGCTGTACGCCGAGGCGTCCGAGCTGATCTGGGACGATGCGCCGTGGATCTTCCTCTGGGTGCAACGGTTCCCGATGGTCCACGCCAGCGACGTGACCAACATCACGGGGCTGCCCAACGAGAAGTTCTACGCCATCTACGCCCGCCCGGTCGAGTGAGAGGGCGGCGGAGCGGGCGCGTCGGACCGTGACGCGCCCGCACCGCCCCTGACGGCATGTCCGGATTCCTCGGCTACCTCCTGCAACGCATCGTCGGCGTGATGGTCACGGTCCTGTTCGTGGCCATCACGATCTTCCTGATGGTCCGCGTCCTGCCCGGCGATCCCGCTCGCGTCATCGCCGGCGTGCTGGCCAGCGAACAGGACGTCGAGCGCATCCGCACCCAGCTCGGCCTCGACCAGCCGTTGCCTGTGCAGGCCGGGATCTTCCTGCGCGACCTGGTTCAGGGCGATCTGGGCGTCAGCGCCCGCACCTCCTCGCCCGTGGTCGCGGAGATCGGCGCACGGCTGCCGGCGACCCTCACCTTGGCGGCCGCCGGCATGCTCATGGCGATCGCCGTCGGCGTTCCGCTGGGCGCCTGGGCCGCGGCCCGGGCCGGCAGCTTCGGCGACGTCCTGGTCTCGACGCTCGTGCTGTTCGGCATCAGTCTGCCGGTCTACTGGCTGGGGCTGATGCTGATCATCCTGTTCTCGATCCGGCTCCGCTGGCTTCCCGCCGCCGGGGCGGAGGGACCGTTGTCGCTGATCCTGCCCGCGATCACGCTGGCGGCGTTCAGCGTCGCGTTCATCGCCCGCATCACCCGCAGCAGCATGCTCGAGGTGCTGCGGCAGGACTACGTGCGAACGGCGCACGCCAAGGGCGTTCGCCGCACCACGGTCGAGTGGCGCCACGCGCTTCGCAACGCGCTTCCCCCGGTCGTCACCGTCATCGGGCTGCAGTTCGGCGAGCTGTTGGGCGGCGCGATCCTGACGGAGACGGTGTTCGGATGGCCAGGGCTGGGGCGGCTTCTGGTCGACTCGATCTTCGCTCGCGACTATCCGATGGTCCAAGGACTGGTGATCGTGTTCGCGGCGATGTTCGCGATCGTGAACCTGCTCGTGGACCTGACGTACGAACGGATCGACCCGCGAGTGCGCTATGGCTGACACCCTGACGCGCTTGCGACGCAACCCGTCCGCGGTCACCGGCACGCTCCTCGTCGGCGCCCTCGTGCTGGCGGGCGTGTTCGCGCCGCTGCTCACCCCGTACGATCCGGCGCAGCAGTCGTTGATGGAGGTCCTCAAGCCGCCCTCGCTGGAGCATCCGCTCGGGACCGATCAGCTCGGCCGGGACATCCTCGCGCGACTGCTCTTCGGCGCGCGCCTGACGCTGTTCATGGGCGTGTTCGCGGTCGGGGTCGGCATGATCGTCGGCGTCCCGCTGGGCGTGATCTCGGGGTACTACCGCGGCTACGTCGACATGGCGATCCAGCGGGTGATGGATCTCATGCTGTCGTTCACGACGTTCCTGCTGGCGCTGGCGCTGGTGTCGTTGCTCGGGGTCGGCCTGACGAACGTGATCGTGGCGGTCGGGATCAGCACGATTCCGAGGTTCGCCCGTCTGGTGCGGAGCTCGGTCCTCACGATCCGCGAGATCGCGTACGTCGAGGCCAGTCACGCCATGGGCGCGCGCGACGGCCGGATCCTCTGGAGGCACGTGCTGCCCAACGCTTTCGCCCCCGTCATCATCCAGGCGACGCTCTCGATGGGCGCGACGATCCTGACCGCGGCCGGCCTGGGCTTCCTCGGTCTGGGCGTGCAGCCGCCCACGCCCGAATGGGGCGCGATGCTGGGCGAGGGCCGCAACTACATCTTCACCAGTCCGTACGTCACGACGTTTCCCGGCATGGCGATCTTCGTCGCCGTGCTCGGCTTCAATCTGCTCGGCGACGGGCTGCGCGACGCGCTCGACCCGCAGCTGCGCGGGGCCCGCTGACGCGAGCCCCGTCGCCGCGAGACCCCTCGCCGCGA
>CAZHCI010000055.1:0-8126 GCA_964530905.1 uncultured bacterium | reverse complement strand
AGCTGCGCGGGGCCCGCTGACGCGAGCCCCGTCGCCGCGAGACCCCTCGCCGCGACCCCCTGGAGGCAGCGATGTCCGACCCACTCTACGCAGGCACCTTTCTCGGACCGGACGACCCGGTCGCCCGGCGCGGCTGGCTGCGGGTCCGGGACGGGACGATCGTCGAGCTCGTTCACGAGCCGCCGGCGGACGCCGGAACGGCGACCGAGCTGCCCGGTGTCACGATGCCCGGCCTGATCGACGCGCACGTCCACCTCTGCATGGACGGTGGGGCCGACCCGACCGGCCGGCTGCTGGCGGCCAGCCGGAACCGGACGGTGCTGGACGCGCTGAGCCACATGCGCGCCCAGCTGGACGCGGGCGTCACGACCGTCCGCGACCTGGGCGGACCGTACGGTCTGTCGATCGACCTGGCGGCGGCGGTCGAGGACGGCACGCTCGAGGGACCGCGGGTGGTGGCCAGCGGACGGAACGTGACGATGACCGGCGGTCACGGCCACTTCCTGGGCGTCGAGGCCGACGGCCCGGACGCCGTCCGCCGCGCGGTCCGCGAGGAGCTCAAGGCCGGCGCGGGCGTGCTGAAGTTCATGGCCACCGGCGGCGTGCTGACGCGGGGCGTCCGGGCGGGCGCCGAGCAGCTGACCGAGGACGAGCTTCGCGCCGGCGCCGAGGAGGCCCACAAGGCGGACCGCCGCACCGCGACCCACGCGCAAGGCCTCGGCGGCATCAAGAACGCGCTGCGGGCGGGCATCGACACGATCGAGCACGGCGCGTTCGATCGTTGGGACGACGAGGCGTTCACGCTGCTGACCGACCGCGCGCAGCCGCGCTGGCTGGTGCCGACGCTGGCCGCGCCCGACGGCATCCTGGCGGGGGAGGGGCGCGTTCCCGAATGGGTCATCGAGAAGACCCGGCCGATCGGCGTGCGCCACCGCGCCAACATCGCCGAGGCGTACCGCGCCGGCGTCACGCTGGCGGCGGGCACCGACGCGGGGACGCCGCTCAATCCGCACGGCGGTCTTCCGCGCGAGCTGGAGCTGATGCACGAGGTCGGCGTGTCGCTGGCCGACGTGTTCCAGGCCGTCACCCGGAACGCGGCGGCCGCGCTGGACCTGGAGGGCCGGATCGGGAGCCTGGCGCCGGGCGCCGTGGCCGATCTGGTGTCGCTGGACGGCGATCCCAGCGCCGACGTCGGCGCGTACGCGAGGCCGCTGGCCGTGATCGGAGCCGGTCGTCGACTGCGTTGACGGCCGGTGCTAGCGTGATCCCATGACGAGCACCCTATGGGTCGTCGGCGACTTCGCCTGGGACGTGCTGATCCGCACGAACACCGCCTTGCAGGCCGGAGGCGACACCTACGGCGAGGTCAACCTGGCGCCGGGCGGCTCCGCGGCCAATGCCGCGGTCTGGGCCCGGCGCTGCGGCGCGAAGGCCGCGTTCGTCGGCAAGGTCGGCCGCGACCGGCTGGGCGACCTGGCCGAGGAGGAGCTGGAGGAGGAAGGGGTCGAAACCTGGCTGGTCCGCAGCGAGACGCAGGCGACGGGCTCGGTGGCGGTGTGGATCGATCACCACGGTCAGCGCTCGATGGTGTCGGGCAAGGGGGCCGACCACTACCTCCTCCCCTCCGAGCTGCCGCGAGACCGCCTTCGCGACGCCGAGCATCTGCACCTCTCGGCCTGGTCGTTCTTCGCGAACCCGCCGCGCACCGCGGTGCGCGAGGCGGCCAGGCTGGCGAAGGAGGGCGGCGCCACGGTGTCGTTCGATCCCGCCAGCTTCCAGCTGATCGAGCAGATCGGCGTCGAGCGCTTCGTGCGGTTCACCGAGGGGCTCGGCATCGACCTGCTGTTCCCGAACATCGACGAGGGGCGCGTCCTGTCGGGGGAGACCGACCCCGCGCGGATCGTCGCCGTGCTGGCCGAGCGCTACCCGGGCGCGAGGGTCGTGCTGAAGCTCGATGCGAAGGGCGCCCGGGTGCAGACGTCGGGGCACGAGAGCGTTCACGTTCCCCCCGTCGAGAGCCGGCTGCTGGACGCCACGGGAGCGGGCGACGCGTTCGCCGGCGCCTTCCTCTCCCGCTGGCTTCGTGACGGCGACGCCGTCGGCGCGACCCGGTTCGCGACCGGCGTCTCCGCCTGGGTGATCGAGCACATCGGCGCGCGTCCGAAGCCGGACGCCCGGCTGCGGGAGCGGCTGGCGCACGACGACGCCGAGCCAACGGCGGGGGAGGCGACGTGAGCGCCGGCGGATCCGCCGGCGGATCCGCCGGCGCGTCGCCCGAGCGGTTCGACGTGATCGTCGTCGGTGCCGGCCTGGCCGGGCTGACGGCGGCTCGCGAGCTGCGTCGCGCCGGCCGCTCGGTCGTCGTGCTCGAGGCGTCGGACGGCCTGGGCGGGCGCGTGCGGACCGACCGGATCGACGGGCACCTCGTCGATCGTGGCTTCCAGGTGCTGTTCCCCGCCTACCCGGCGTACCGTCGGCAGCTGAGGCTCCACGGTCCGACGCTGACGCGGGTGCCCCCCAGCGCGGTGCTGC
The DNA here is from genome assembly GCA_964530905.1 of uncultured bacterium. Lineage (GTDB taxonomy): Bacteria > Deinococcota > Deinococci > Deinococcales > Trueperaceae > SLSQ01. Next base: position 5,594 of record CAZHCI010000055.1, on the reverse strand, counting down.
GCGACGGGCGCGGTCCGGTCGAGGTGGTCGGCGATCCGCTGCGAGATCCCGCGGTGCGGCGCGCCCTGCCCACCTTGCGGTCGCTCGGACCGGCGGACCTGGCTCGTCTGGGGACCCTGGTGGCGGAGGTCGTGGCGAGGCCGCCGCAGGCGTCCCTGGCCGGGCCGGACGAGCCGGCCCACGCGTTCCTGCGGCGCCGCGGCTTCTCGGAGCCTGCCCTGACGCGCTTCTTCGGTCCGTTCTTCGGCGGCGTGTTCCTGGACCGGGAGCTGCGCACCAGCGCCCGCCTGCTCCGGTACGTCCTGCGCATGCTGATCACGGGCGGCGCGGCGCGGCCGGTCGGCGGGATGGAGCGGATCCCCGACGCGTTGGCGCGCGGGACCGACGTGCGGACGGGCAGGCGGGTCACGCGGCTGGACGCGGGCGGCGCCGAGGTGAGCGTGGTCGTGGCCGGAGGGGAGCGACTGGTGGCCGACCACGTCGCGGTCGCGACCGATCCGCCCGAGGCGGCACGGCTGGCGCAGGTCGCCGTCCCTCCGGGGGCGCGCGGCGCGATCCATCTCGCCTTCTCCGCGCCGGCCGGCATCGACGACGAGCCCAGACTGATCCTCGGCGACGGACGCCCCGTGAACGACGCCTGCTGGCTGTCGAACGGCGATCCCACCCTCGCTCCGGCCGGTCGCGCGCTGCTCTCGGTCACGGTGCTCGAGGCGGCCGACCCGGATCGCGACGACGAGGCGCTGACGTCGCGTGTCCGTGCGACGCTGCGCGGCTGGTACGGCGCGCGGGCGTCCGAGCTCGAGCTCTTGCGCCTGCTTCGGATTCCGTACGCCCAGTTCGCGCAGCCTCCCGGCATCGCGGGCTTGCTGGCGCCGCTGCGGACGCCGCTGCCGCGCGTCTGGCTGGCGTCCGAGGCGACGCGGGGCTGCTCGATCCAGGGCGCCATCGAGGGCGGCGAGCAGGCTGCCGCGGCGATCCTCGCGGACGCCGCCGTGCTGGGGCGGCCGCGAGGCGCCTGATCTCGGCCGGCGCGCGCCGCGGCGCGCGCCGCCGTCAGTCGACGAGGTGGCCGAGCTTGTCGACCTTCGTCCGGAGGTACGTCTCGTTGTGCGGGTTCTCGCCGGCGTGGAGCGGGACGCGCTCGACGATCCGCATCCCGAAGCCCTCGAGCCCAGCGACCTTGCGAGGGTTGTTCGTGAGCAGCCGGATACGGGTGACGCCCAGGTCGGAGAGGATCTGGGCGCCGATGCCGTAGTCGCGCAGGTCGGCGGCGAACCCCAGGCGCTCGTTCGCCTCGACGGTGTCGGCGCCCTCGTCCTGCAGATGGTACGCGCGGATCTTGTTGAGCAGGCCGATGCCGCGACCCTCCTGGCGCAGGTACACCAGCACGCCCCTGCCGGCCTCGGCGATCGACTTCAACGCCGCGTCGCGTTGGAAGCCGCAGTCGCAGCGGAGGCTGTGGAACACGTCGCCGGTGAGGCACTCCGAGTGCATCCGCACCAGGACCGGCTCGTCGTCGCTCACCTCGCCCAGCACCATCGCGACGTGCTCGGCGCCGTTCAGGGCGTCGCGGTAGCCGACGACCTCGAACTCGGCCCACGGCGTCGGGAGCTTCGCGTCGGCCACGCGTTGCACGAAGCCGTCGTGCCGTTCGAGCCGGTAGCGGATCAGGTCGGCGATCGTGCCGACGGCGACGTCGTGCGTGCGCGCGAACTCCAGAATCGCGGGGAGCCGCATCATCCGGCCGTCGTCGTGCATCAGCTCGCTGATCGCGCCTGCCGGTGCCAGGCCCGCGAGGCGGCAGAGGTCCACCGCCGCCTCGGTATGGCCGGCGCGCCGCAGGACGCCGCCGTCGCGGGCGCGCAGCGGGAACACGTGGCCGGGCCGGGCCAGGTCCTCGGCCACCACGCCCTCGCGCACCGCGGTGCGGATCGTGGTGGCGCGGTCCTTGGCGCTGATGCCGGTCTCGACGCCCTCCTTCGCCTCGATCGAGACGGTGTACGCCGTCTGACGCCTGGCGGTGTTGTGCTGCACCATCATCGGCAGGTCCAGATGATCCGCCAGCTCGTTCGGCATCGCCAGGCAGATCACGCCGCCGGTGTTCCGGATCGTGAACGCCAGGTTCTGCTCGGTCGCGAACTCGGCGGCGATGACGATGTCGCCCTCGTTCTCGCGGTCCTCGTCGTCCACGACGATGACGGGCCGACCGGCGCGGAGCTCGCTCAGCAGCGTGTCGACCGTCGCGAGCCCGGTGTCGCGCGACTCGGTCACGAGTCCGCCTCCGTGCCGTCCTCCGCCAGGGCGGCCGCCCTCGCGGCGTAACGGGCCATGATGTCCGCTTCGAGGTTGACGCGGTCGCCGGGGTGGAGCTCGCCCAGCGTCGTGACCTGGAGCGTGTGCGGAATCAGCCAGAGCGTGAACGTGCGGGCCGGCATCGCGGGGTCGGTGCCGCCGGGGCCCCCGACGTCGACGACCGTGAGGCTCACGCCGTCGACCGTGACGCTCCCTTTGGGAACGAGCCAGCGAGCCAGCTCGTCGGGGGCGTCGACGCGGAGCACCGTGGCCCCCTCGTGGTCCTCCCGCGCGGTGACGGCGCCCACCCCCTCGACGTGCCCGGCGACGACGTGCCCGCCGAAGCGACCGTTCGCCGGCATGGCGCGCTCCAGGTTCACGCGGGCGTCCTGGTGCCAGCGTGGCGCGGTCGCGCGCACGGACTCGTCGGTCAGCTCGACCTCGAACGCCGACGCGTCGACCGCGACGGCCGTCAGGCAGCAGCCCGACACGGCGACCGAGTCGCCGACCTTCAGGTCGGACAGGACGGCGTCGCCCTCGATTCGAAGGCGCAGATCGCCGTGCGTCCGACCGACCGCCGTGACGCGCCCGACCTCCTCCACGATGCCTGTGAACATCAGCTTCGTCCTTCCTGGACGCCGACCGCGGCGGCGGCGTCCTCGCTGGGCGCGCCCGGGTAGCGGACGCGCGCCGTGAGCAGCAGATCGTCTCCCGACATCTCGCTGCGAAGATCGGCGAGCTCGGTCGCCTCGTCCATCGTCGTCACGCCCAGCCCGCCGAGCGGGGTCGCGCCGTTGCCTCCGAGCAGCTTCGGTCCGATGAACCAGGCCACCCTGTCGATGGCCTTCGCCTCGAGGAACGACCAGGCGAGGGTTCCGCCGCCCTCGAGCAACACGCTGCGCACCTCGCGCCGCTGCAGCTCGGCCAGGGCGGCGGCGACGGACGGTCGTCCCTTCGGACCGTCCAACGTCACCACCTCCGCTCCCGCGTCGCGCAGCGCGGCGACGCGATCGGCGGCTGCGAGCGGACCGACCACGACCGTGACGCGCGCGGGCACGCCCGCCTCGTCCGGCGCCAGCAGCGCCGCGCCGGGCGGGGTGCGGGCGACCGAGTCGAACACGACCTTCCTCGGGGTGCGGCCGTGCTCGACCCGGGCCGTCAATCGGGGATCGTCGAGAAGCACGGTGGACACGCCGACGACGACGGCGTCGAGCTCGTGCCGCCAACGCTGGACGCGTGCCCGCGAGGTCTCGCCGGTGATCCAGCGGGAGTGCCCCGTGCGCGTGGCGATCTTGCCGTCCAGCGTCATGGCGGTCTTGTACAGCACGAACGGCCTGCCCAGCAGCTGCGAGGTGCGGAACACCTCGTTCTGCCGCTCGGCCTCGTCGCGGCGCACGCCGACGTCGACCTCGACGCCGGCGCCGACGAGCCTGCGCACGCCGGAGCCGTCGACGACCGGGTTCGGATCGAGGGCCGCGACGACCACCCGCCGCACCCCGGCGCGAATCAGCGCCAGGCTGCACGGGGGCGTACGGCCGTGGTGATCGCACGGCTCCAGGGTGACGTAGGCGGTGGACCCCTCCGCCGCATCGCCGGCGTCGCGAAGGGCGACGATCTCGGCGTGGTCCTCGCCCGCACGGCGGTGGTACCCCTCGCCCACGATCGCGCCGTCGCGCACCAGGACGCAGCCGACCAGCGGATTGGGCGACGTCGTCCCGCGACCGTGCTCCGCGAGCTCGAGGGCGCGCGCCATGAAGCGCTCGTCGTGATCGGTCGGTTCGGGTCGGCCCCGACGCGCGGGGTCCTCTCGGTTCCACTCCATGCGGTCGCGTGCGCGAGGGTCGTCGCGCCGCTCCACCTCCTTCTCTCATCCGGACTGTCACCGTCGGTGCCGGAATCTCACCGGCTCGGGCCTTTCGGCTTCGCGGACTCGCGCTGGCGCGCTCACCGCCGGTCGGGGATTTCACCCTGCCCTGAAGGATGCGTTCGTGCCGCGGCCCTTGTCTCGGGGCCTGGCGCAAAGTATAGAGCGGCGGCGGGACGCGAACGGTAGGCCGTGCGTCGGACGAGGCGCGTCGCTGCCCCGACCGACGCGGCCAGGCCGCTGGCATGATGGGGCGCATGGATCTCGAACGCGTTCTCGATCGCTACGCCGACCTCGCCGTCCGTGTGGGCGTCGGCCTTCGCGAGGGGCAGCGACTGTTGCTCCGCAGCCCCGTGAGCGCCGCACCGGTGGCCCGCCGTATCGTCGCGGCGGCGTACCGGGCCGGCGCCCCCTACGTCCAGGTGATGTGGAGCGACGAGGAGGTCGCCAAGGCCCGCTACCTGCTGGCTCCCGACGGGAGCTTCGGCGAGGTTCCCTTCGGTCAGGCCGACGCGATGGAGGGGATGGCCGAACGCGGCGACGCGCTGGTCTCGATCTCCGCGTCGGACCCCGAGGCGTTGGCGGCGGCCGATCCGGAGCGGGTCGCGACGGGCCGGGCCGCGCTGCAGCAGGCGCTGGCGCCGTTCACCCGTCACGTGATGGCGGACCGGATCCCCTGGACGATCCTGGCCGTCCCGACCCCGGCCTGGGCCGGCAAGGTGTTCGCGGGCGAGAGCGAGGAAACGGCGGTCGCGAAGCTGTGGGACGCCGTCCTGGCGGCGACCCGGATGGACCTGGTCGATCCGGTCGCGGCCTGGCGCGAGCACGTCGCGACGCTCGCCGCGCGTGCCGCACGGCTCGACGAGCGTGCGTATCACGCTCTCCGGTTCCGTGGGCCCGGGACGGACCTGGTCGTCGGGCTGGCCGACGGGCACGTCTGGAAGGGGGGAGCCAGCGTCACCGCGGCCGGCCAGACGTTCGTCCCCAACCTGCCGACCGAGGAGGTCTTCACCGCGCCCCACCGCGACCGGGTCGAGGGCACGGTCCGTGCCAGCCTGCCGTTGGCGTACGGCGGCCGGCTGATCGAGGGGATCCGGCTCCGCTTCGAGCGTGGCCGCGTGGTCGAGGCGCACGCCGACCGCGGGCAGGAGGTGCTCGACCGGCTCCTGGACACCGACGAGGGCGCCCGCCGGCTGGGCGAGGTCGCCCTGGTGTCGGTCGACAGCCCGATCCACCGCAGCGGCCTGCTGTTCCTGAACACCCTCTTCGACGAGAACGCCGCCAGCCACCTGGCCCTGGGCCGGGCGTACCGCTTCTGCGTCGCGGGCGGCATCGAGGCCGACGACGAGACGGCCGCGGCCGCCGGCCTGAACGAGAGCCTGGTCCACGTCGACTTCATGATCGGCTCGCCCGAGACCGACGTCGACGGTCTGCACGC
>CAZHCI010000054.1:0-15573 GCA_964530905.1 uncultured bacterium | reverse complement strand
TCCTCGGCCTGGGCATGGCGCTGGTCGTCGCCCCGCTCACCACCACCGTCATGGCGCCGGCCACGCTGTCCGCCGAGCGTCGCGAGGCCGTCCGCGCCAGCGTCGACGCCTCGTTCTTAGGCGGGTTCCGCGTCGTGATGGCGTCGATGGCGGCGCTGGCGATCGTCGCCGCAGGGGTCGCATGGGCGACGGTGCCACCGGGCCGGCTGCGCGGAGGGCGTGCCGGCGAGGCGGACGGTCCGCCGTAGCGCGGCCATCGACGACGGAGGAACGGCGCGACCGAAAGCGCGTAGCATGGGCCCTCGGGAGGGCGCGCAGGTCCTCCCGCGCCGGGAGGCTTCGATGACGTCCCACATCACGCTGTTCGATCGCGCCTTGGCGGTCGTCGGGACCGGGTTCGCCTGGCTGCCGATCGTCGTGACCGTCGTGTTCTCGCTGGCCGAGTCGATCGGCACGGGCACGCTCCGGGTCGACTGGCTCATGCCGGCCGGGATGTTCGTGTTCTACGGCGTGGGCGCGGCGATGCTGGTCCTCGTCGCGATCGGCACGCATCGCCATCGCCGCCTGGTGATCGGCAGCGTCGCCGCCGCCGTCGTCACGCTGCTGGCGGCGCAGGGGCTGGCGTGGGTCGCCGGCCTGGCCTCCGGTCAGCGCGAGCCGACCGGCTGGCCGTGGGCCCTGGCGCTGGTGCTGCTCGCCGGCCATACCGTCGCCGTGATCGCGACGGGCGTCGGCGGGATACGTCTCTCGAGGGAGCTGCTTCGTGCCAGGGGTTGACGGGGCGCGACGGGGTCGACGTCGAACGCCGCCGCACCGACGCCCGAGGAAGCAGCCCACCGCATGACCCGCTAGGAGGTCGATCGTGCACGACGTCACTGCAGACTTGTCCGGCCGTACCGCTCTCGTCACCGGCGCGGGCCGGGGCCTGGGTTGGGGCGTCGCCGTCGCCCTGGCGCGTGCCGGCGCGTCGGTGTGCGTCGCCGACATCGACGCCGAGGACGTCGCGAGGGCCGTGAGCGACATCGCGGCCGAGGGCGGCGTCGCCCGGGGTGCGACGTTCGACGTGGCCGACGGCGCGGCGTTCGGCGCAGCGGTCGGCGACGTGGTGGCGGCGTGGGGGCGGATCGACGCCGTCGTCCACGCGGCGATCCACATGCCGCTGATCCGATTCGAGGACCTGTCGGACGAGAGCTGGCGACGCCAGCTGGACGTCGGTCTGGGCGGGTTCTACAACGCGGTGCGGGCCGCCTGGGATCCGATGGTGCGCCAGGGCGGCGGGCACCTCGTCGGGATCGCCAGCGGCTCGTCCGTGCGCGGCTACGTCGACGAGGTCGCCTACTGCACGCTGAAGCACGCCCTGGAGGGCATGGTGAAGGCGTTGTCGCTGGAGACGCGGGAGCACGGCCTGGCGCTCAACACCGTGGGCCCCGGCGCTCCGATCAAGCCCACGCGTCTCAGCTGGGACGAGCTGGAGTCGACGCCTGAGGAGGTCAAGGCCGGCTGGGCGGATCCGCGGGACCTGGGTCGAGCGTTCGCGTGGCTGATCGCGCAGGATCCGCGCGTCTGGAGCGGCTTCCGGTTCGACGCGGGACCGATCCGTGACGCGCTGGACCGTGAGGGCGTCGGCTTCGCCGCGACGCCCGAGAAGGTCACGCTCTACCCGGACGACTTCCGCGACCGGCAGGCGTGGCGGGAGGCGGCGTCATGAGCGGTGGACCGAGCGACCGCGTACGCATCGGCATCCTGTCCACGGCGAACATCGCGCGCAAGGCGGTCGGACCGGCCGTCCAGGCGTGCGACCGCGCGGACCTCGTGGCGGTCGGCTCGCGGGACGAGGGTCGCGCCCGCGCGTTCGCGGACGAGCTGGGCATCGAGCGCGCGTACGGCTCGTACGACGCGCTGCTGGACGATCCGAACGTCGACGCGGTCTACGTCGCCCTCCCCAACGCGCTGCACGAAACCTGGACGGTGCGCGCGCTCGAGGCGGGGAAGCACGTGCTGTGCGAGAAGCCGTTGGCGCCGACCGCGGCGGCGTGCCTGCGCATGGGCGACGCCGCCCAGAAGGCGGACCGCGTGCTGATGGAGGCGTTCATGTACCGCTTCCATCCGCGCGTGCTGGCCGCGATCGCGGCCGCCCGCGAGGGGCGGGTGGGACGCGTTTCGCTCGTGGACGCGGCGTTCACGTTCCAGCTTCGCCGACCGGACGACATCCGCCTCTCCGCCGCGCTGGCGGGCGGGGCGTTGCTGGACGTCGGGTGCTACACGGTCGACGCTGCGAGGCGCCTGATGGGCGAGCAGCCCGAGACGGTCGAAGCGATCGCGCGTTTCGACGACCGCGCGTCGCACGACGACGACGAGGCGAACCGGTACGGCGTCGACCTCGAGACCGCCGGCCTGCTGCGCTTTCCCTCCGGCGCGATCGCCACGGTGCGTTGCGCGCTGACGCTGCCCCGGCGCGAGTCGCTCGAGATCCGCGGCGACGCGGGGAGCCTTCGTCTGGACCGCGCGTTCCTGCCGGGCGCCGGCCCCACCGAGATGAACTTCGAGGACGCCGACGGCGAGACGTCCAGCGAGACCGTCCCCGGAAAGGATCCGTACCTCGCGATGGTCGAGGCGTTCGCGGACCGGGTGCGCGGCGCTGCGCGGCCGGAGCTTCCTGCGTCCGACGCGACGGAGGCGGCGGCGACGCTGCGGATCCTGGAGCGGATGGCGGTGTCGGCGCGGACGAACGTCGCGCCGCCCGTGCCTCGCGAAGGCGGCGACATTCGCTGAGCCCGTACGCTGAGGCCGTACGCTGAGGGCATGGCGAACGACGATCTGCGCCTCGTCCCGGTCGACCGCCGTACGTGGCGCGACGCGTACGCGCTGAGGCCGCATCCCGAGCAGGAGCACTTCGTCGCACCGAACGCGTTCTCGCTGCTGGAAGCGCTGTACGCCGCCCCCGGCTCGGGCTACGCGCCGTTCGTGGCGTACGTGGGCCCGCTCGCCGTGGGGTTCACGATGCACGCCACCAGCGTCGGGGACGGGCACCCCTGGATTCTCCGCTTCATGGTGGGCCGCTGCCACCAGGGGCGCGGCTACGGCACGCGCATGCTGCGCGCCCACCTGGCGCTGCTCGATGCGGCGTTCCCCGGTCGGGCGGTCCGGCTGAGCGTGGTGCCGGGGAACGACGCGGCCGCGCGTCTCTACCGCCGCTTCGGGTTCGTCGACACCGGACGCGTGCAGGCCGGAGAGCTGGTGTTCGAGCGGCCTGCGGGCGCTACCGTGAACGGCGCCGCGGACGGCACCGCGGACGATGCCGTGGACGGAGCCGGGAACGGCGAGTGATCCGCGGCGACGGTGATCACGGCAGCCGGTACGCCGCCTTGGCCGCGTCGTACGCCAGCCAGCGCGCCATCTCGGGCGCGTCCTCCTCGTCGATCAGCCCGCGCTCGACCATGCCGGCCAGCCAGCTCGAGCTGGTGCGGCGCCACACGTCGTGGCGCGTGGGGATGCTCGCGAACGCCCTCGTGTCGTCGTTGAAGCCGGCCAGGTTGTAGATGCCGGCCGTCTCGACGGTGCGGTCCAGGTAGCGGTCGAAGCCCAGCACGGAGTCGAAGAACCACCAGGGGGCGCCCAGCCGCATGGCGGGGTAGTGGCCGGCCAGCGGCGCGAGCTCGCGCGCGTAGGTCGCCTCGTCCAGGGTGTAGGTGATCAGCCGGAAGGCGGGGTCGTGGCCGTACGCGTTCAGCAGGGCGTGCAGGCCGCGCGTCCAGTCCACCTGCACGGGGATGTCGGCGCCCTTGTCCAGGCCGAACCGATCGTGGACGCGCTGGTGGTGGTTGCGGAAGCTGCCGACGTGGAGCTGCATCACCAGGCCGTCGTCCAGCGCCATGCCCGCCATCTCGAACAGCATGTGGGCGTGGAACGCCGCGTCGTCCTCGACCGAGGCGGTGCCGGCCAGGGCGCGCGCGAAGATCGCCTGGGCGTCCGCCTCGTGCAGCGGCTCGACGAACGGGCTCTCGACGCCGTGGTCGGTCGCGGTCGCGCCGCGATCGCGGAAATCGATCCGGCGGCGACGGATCGCGTCCCGGAACGCGTCCAGGTCGTCGATCGTCCGGTCGGTGCGGGCCTCGAGCGCGGTCAGCGTGGCGTGCCAGTCGGGGTCCGCGACGTGCATCGCGGCGTCGGGCCGGAAGGTGGGGCGGACCGGGAACCCCTCCGCCTGCAGTCGCTCGTGCTGCGCGAGATCGTCGGTGGCGGCGTCGGTCGTGGCCAAGGCCTCGATCCCGAAGCGCTCGAACAGCGCCCTGGGCCGGAACGCATCGCTGGCCAGCTTGGCCTGGAGGTGATCGAACAGCGCGTCCGCGGTATCGGCCGACGGCTTGACGTCGACGTCGAACAGCCCGATCAGCTCGGCCTTGAGCCAGAGCCCGGTCGGGGTGCCGCGGAACAGGTGGAAGTGCTCGCAGAAGGTGCGCCAGACCTCGCGCGGGTCGCCCTGGGTCTCGGTGCCGTCCTGCGTCGGGACGCCCAGCGCCTCCATCGGCACGCCCTGGCTGTACAGCATCCGGAACACGTAGTGGTCGGGAACGATGAACAGGGCGGCGGGGTCGCCGAAGCGTCGCTCCGGGTCGGTCAGCAGCTCGGGCTGCACGTGGCCGTGCGGCGAGACGATCGGAAGGTCGCGAACGTGCTCGTAGAGGGCGCGCGCACGGGCGCGGACGGTCGGTACCGGCGAGAAGCAGCGGTCCTCGTCGAGGGTCCATTCGGTCGGCATTCGGTGCCTCCTGGGCGGTGCCTCCTGGGCTCGTGGCGTCAGCCGGGAGATGCGGACGGTTCGGGCGGATCGGTGGACGGGGGCGTCGAGGAGGTCGCGGATCGGTCCTGACCCGTCAGTCCCAGATCGCGGACGATCCGATCGGCGACGCGCTCCGGGTCGGGCTCGATGCCGACCACCAGCGGCGCCTCGCCGGGGCCGGGCAGCTCCAGCGTGCGCAGCTGACTCTCGAGCAGCTTCGGATCGAAGAAGTGCCCCATGCGGGCGTTCAGGCGGTCGGCCAGCAGGCGGGGCGGGCCGTGCAGCAGCACGATCGCGACCTCCGGGCGGCCGGCCGTGAGGACGCGGCGGTAGGCGGCCTTGAGCGCGCTGGAGGAGAGGACGACCCCTTCGCCCGCGTCGAGGCGGCGGTCGAGCTCGGCGCGGAGCGACGCCAGCCAGGGCGCTCGGTCCTCGTCGTCGAGCGCCTCGCCGCGGCGCATCTTCGCGACGTTGGCGGGCGGGTGGTGATCGTCCGCCTCGACGTACGCCCAGCCCAGGCGTTCGGCCAGGATCCGTCCGACGGTGGACTTCCCGCTTCCCGACACGCCGGCGATCACGATCGCGCGGGGCGGCCGCTCGCGGGGCGGGGGCGGGGGGACGTCCTCGGCCCACGGCCAACGCACGCAGCGTGGGACGTCGGGGAACAGCACGACGTCGGCCGCGCCGGGAGAGCCCTTGAACGCGACGGTGGTCGTGCGCGCCGCGCCGAGCAGCTCGCGCGCCCGGCGCAGCGTGGCGCCGCTCACGCTGACGTCGTCGACCAGCACGATCCGTTGGCCGCGGACGTCGGGCACGTCGCCCAGCGGCTGCGGCAGGTCGGTCTTGGGGGCGTTCGCGTCGTCTCGGAAGGTGAGCCGCAACAGCCGTAGCGGACGTTCCAGCCGGTAGGCGATCAGCGAGCCGGGGACGATCCCGCCGCGCGCGACGGCGACGACCGCGTCGACCTCCTCGCGCGGCGGCAGGTCGGCGGCGCGGACGCGCTCGGCGATGCGGCCGAACGTCAGGTCGACCTTGTCGGCGCTCACGGCGCGCCTCCCGCGGCCCGCGGGACGGTCGCCGCCCGGGCGTCGCGACTCACGTCGGCGCCTTCAGCTTGTACAGCGTCTCGCCCGCCTTGGGGACGTACAGGATCCCCTCGTCCTCGCGCCCTTGGAAGTCGGCCGGGTCGACGGTGTCCGGATCGAGGTAGCCCAGCGCCAGCGCGTCGCACGTCTCCTTCGGAATGCGCGAGGCGAGGGTCACCTGGGCGCGCGGCTTCTCGACGCCGTTCACCATCCGGCCGTCGCCACGGACGTGGGTCGAGTGCGCCAGAACCCCCAGCGGCACGTGCGAGAAGCGCTCCCACTGCTCCAGGAAGTACGGCAGCACGTGATAGCCGACCTCGAGGATCCAGCGGCCGTGCACGTGGCTGACCGTGTCGAGGTGGGGCGCGTAGATGATCAGCTCGCCACCCTCGGCCAGCGCCGGCTCGAGCTTGTACATCGCCTTGCCGGCGGTCCACAGCTCGTCGTACATCGGCGGGGCGACCGACAGCACGCGGTGGAACGGCTTCTCGACCCAGCGGACGTGGCGTCTCGAGGAGAGCTCCACGGCGTGCGGCCAGGTGGCCAGCGGATCGCCGACGAACAGGCCCGCGAGCTCGCCGCCCTCGACCACCAGGGCGATCAGCGTGGTCGGCGTGGGCACCAGCTGGTACGCGGCGTCGATCATGGCGCGCACCGGGGTGTCGCGCTCGCCGATCGTGCCGCGCACGCCCGCCAGCGCGCCCAGCCAGTGCGTGACGTTGATCATGTCGCCGTCGGAGACGCCGGGAAAGAAGTACTTCGTGCCGCCCGAGTAGCCGACGACCTCGTGCGGGAAGGTGGGGCCGAGGATCACGACATGGTCGTGGCCGACCACCTCGCGGTTGATCCGGACGTCCACGTCGCCGCCCAGCGTCGGGTGCCAGCGGTCGCCGGCGATCTCCCGGATGCGCGCCCTGGAGAGCGTCCCCAGCGAGGTCAGCGCCTCGGGCGTCTCCCAGTCGTGATTCACGATGCGGACGTGCCCGAACGCGCCGGCGCGCTCGTCGGCGTCGATGCCGACCAGCGCGTTCAGGCGCTCCTCCGCCAGCGGAGGATGCGTGCCCAGGGCGACCATGAAGGTCAGCCGACGAGCGCCCGCGAGCGCCTCCACCAGCGTGCGGAACAGCGTCGGCAGGGGCAGGCTGCGGGTGTGGTCGGGAATCAGGACGAGGACCGACTCGCCGTCGTGCCGGCCGGCGAGCGCCTCGTGCAGCAGCGCCCGGACCTCGTCGTGCGGGAGAATGGCGCCGTCGGGGGCGACGGCCGAGGCCCGCGGCGCGGCACCGGTCGCGCTGCCCGTCACGCCCGGCATCACACGCCGCCGAAGGCGTCGTACCCGCCGTCGACCGGCACGATCACGCCGGTGACGAAGCGGCTGGCGTCCGAGGCCAGCCACACGATCGTGCCCGCCAGGTCGTCCGGGTCGCCGAAGCGGCCCATCGGGGTGTGATCCAGGATGGTGCGGCCGCGGTCGGTCGGGCTGCCGTCCTCGTTCGTGAGCAGCGCGCGGTTCTGATCGCCCAGGAAGAAGCCGGGGGCGACGGCGTTCACGCGGATCCCCTCGCCCCAGGTGCGGGCGGCGTACACCGCCAGCCACCGCGTCAGGTTGTCGACGCCGGCCTTGCCGGCCGCGTAGCCGATCACTCGGGTGAGCGGCTTCTGCGCCGCCATGGACGAGATGTTCACGATGCTGCCGCGCTTCTCGCGGGCCATCGCCTCGCCGAACGCCTGGATCGGCAGGAGCGTGCCGGTCAGGTTCAGGTCCACGACCGCGCGGAACGCCTCGGGGGTCAGGTCGAACAGCGTGCGCTCCCCGTGCACCAGCGCGTCGGGACGGTTGCCGCCGGCGGCGTTGATCAGGATCCGGGTGGGCCCCCAGGCGGCCTCGAGCCGGTCGCGCGCCTCGGCCAGCGAGTCCGGGTCCAGCACGTCGGCGGGCAGCGCCATCGCCTCGCCGCCGTGCTCGCGCAGGTCGTTCGCGACCTGCTCGGCGACCTGGGCGCGACGGCCCAGGATCGCGACGCGGGCTCCGGCGCTCGCGAGCGCCCGCGCCATCGCGCCGCCGAGCACCCCCGTCCCGCCGGTCACGACGGCGACCTGGCCGGTCAGGTCGAAGAGGCTCACGACGGCGAGCCGGACGCGTCGCGCCGGGGCGCGAGCGCGGCTCCGGCCAGCGCGAGGATCGCCAGTCCCGGCCACGACCAGCTGGCCGCGAACGCCAGGGTGGCTACCGGGCCGGTGCCGGACACGATCAGCCCCGCGAGCACCGCGCCCGCCAGGTAGGCCGGCGCCGCGACGTACCGCAGCGCGCCGGGCGCCCACGCCCGCACGGCCAGCACCAGCGACACGACGACGAGAAGCTCGATCATCACCGTCGGCAGCATCGGACCGGCGGGCATGCCGGTGAGCAGCTGGTTCAGGAGCGGCGTGAGGACGGCGATCGACAGCGCGGAGACGGCGTCCAGCCGCATCGCGGCGATCGCGGCGGCCAGGAAGATCGGCAGCAGGCGGGCACCCATCGGCGGGCCGGCCTGAACGGGGATCAGGTGCACCAGGACGGGCAGGGCGAGGCCGACCGCGAGAGCGGCGCCGATGCCCAGCGCGCGGCGTACGAGGGGGGTGGCGACGGTTCGGGTCATGTGGATTCTCCTTCGCGGGGGGTGGTCGCGCTCGGCGGGGCGTCGTGGCGGGCGTAGGGGACGAACGGCAGCAGATGGCGGACGAAGTGGCGTTCCAGGACCGCTTCGTGCTCCTCGTGCTCGCGCTCGAGAAGCTCGATCAGCCTGGGCCGGAACGCGTCGAGCGCGCTGCCGAAGGTGACGTGCAGGACCTGGCGCGCGTCGTCGTCCTCCAGGAGATCCGGCAGCTCGTCGTCGGTCAGGTCGCGCGGCGTGGGCACCTGCGCCAGATCGGCGCCGATCAGGTAGCTGGCACGGTCGGTCTCGAACCGCTCGCGCGCCAGGCCCAGCACGGCCCGGAACAGCTCGGGATCGTGATTCGCGGCGACGCGCAGCGCCTCGAGGTAGGAGGTGCCGGCCGTCTTGAGGTGCACCAGGCCGCCGGTGGCCTGGGCGATGAGGGGGTAGACGGAGAACTTGTCGCTGCCGGAGTGGAGCGACAGCTTGTACGGCCCCAGCGCGCGCGCGATCCGGGCGTGGCCGTCCAGCGTGCGCGCGAGCTCATCGAGGTCGCCCCGGAAGTCGACGCCCTTCTCGAAGCGGCCGACGAAGCGAGGCGCCAACGAGACGACGGGCAGCTCCAGCCGGGCGAGCTCCAGCGCCAGGAAGGCGTGCTCCTCGAGGGTGGTGGGGGTTCCGGTCTCGTCGACCGACACCTCGATCTCGTGCGGAGCTCCCGTATCCAGCAGGACGCGGTGCAAGTGCGTGGCGTGGGCCAGCGCCGCTCCGTACTTCGCCGCGGCCCTGGCCACGGTGACGTCGTCCAGCCGCAGGGTCGTGCCCTCGGCGTCGACGCGGCGCCCGACGTAGCGACGGCGCAGGTCGCCCTTCGAGATGCCCAGCGCGTCCCACGGGAGCGCGTCCAGCTTGGCGTCCAGCTCGCGACCTTGGGCGTCTGCGGCCTCGTCGTCCACCCGGTCGCCGGGATCGAAGGTGAACATCGCGAAGCCCGCGTCGACGCAGGCTCGAACGTCGGCCTCGGTCTTGAGGTGGTCGGCGTCCCCGCCGACGCCGAAATCCCAGCCGCTCGCGAACGTGCCCCAGGTGGCGTCGTCGACGACCTGCCGGGGCGTACGGCCGGTCCGCGTCATCTCGCGGATCGACTGCTGGGCGAAGATCGGCCGGATGGTGGCGCTCGGGTCCGCCTCGCGCAGCGCCCGGACGTGCCCGGGCGTCGCGAGGCCCAGCCGGTCGCCGAAGCCGGCGCTGGTGGCCAGCCCCAGCGGCTGCGGGGCGAGGTCGGGGAACAGGGTCCGCACGAGCTCGGCGTTGCCGGGAGAGAGCGGCCCGTGCGCGACGCGCCTGCCCTGCCCGGCGTCCTCGACGGTGCCTTCGACGGTCGTCCAGACCGACGCGTCGGGGGATGCGAGCAGTCCCATCCGATCCCGGTGCGGCAGGGCGGGGTCGGGCTGCAGCCAGACGGCGACGCCGCCCTGCTCGCGCAGCGAGGCCAGGTGCAGGTCGGGCGCGACGGCGCGCACGTGAAGGAGCAGGTCGTGGTCCGCTTCGGGATGGCTCATGTAGGGCTCCGTTCGGGAACGCTGACGAGGACGGGACGGGTCGAGGCGCGAATCACCAGCTCGGGCTGCACGACGATGCCCACGTCGCGCTGGCGGTCGTCCATGCGGGCCAGCAGCATCCGCATGGCGTGGGCGCCGACGTCGTAGGTGGGGACGCGCAGGGTGGTCAGCGCGGGCGAGAACATCCGGGCGTAGGCGATGTCGTCGTAGCCGATCACGGCGACGTCGGTCGGGATGCGTAGGCCCGCCTCGCTCAGCGCCTGCATCGCGCCGGCGGCGACGAGGTCGTTGAAGCACACGAGCCCGTCGATGTCGGGGTGGCGGGCGAGGAGCTCGTGAGCGGCGCGGGTACCGCCCTCCATCGTGGGCGCGCCGAAGATGACGCGGTCGTCGGGGAGATGCACGTCCTCGCCGGCCAGCTCCGAGGCGACGCCGCGGCGACGCTCGAGCCCGGCGTGCGAGTCGGGCGGCCCGGCCAGCAGGCCGAGCATCCTGGAGCCGCCCTCGAGCAGGTGGCGGACGGCGAGGTGCGCGCCGACCTCGTGGTCGACGCGGACGGAGCCGGCGATGTCGGCGGGAGCGCGCCGGTTGACGACGACCGCTGCGACGTGGCGACGGAGCAGGTCGTGCAGGCGAGCCTCGGGCAGGCGCGGACTGACCGCGATCACGCCGTCGACGCGCCGGTCCTCGAACGCCAGCAGCGCCGCCGCCTCGCGGCCGGTGTCCTCGATCACGTTGTTCAGCAGCAGCGTGTAGCCGGCGGCCAGCGCCACGTCCTCGGCGCCGCGGACGATGTCGGGGAAGTACGGGTTGGTGATGTCGGGAACCAGCAGCCCCAGCGTGTGGGAGCGGGCCGCCTTCAGGCCGCGGGCGACGATGTTGGGCCGGTAGCCCAGCGCCTCGATCGCATCGCGGACGTGCTGCCGGGTGGCCTCGCCGACGCCGGGCCGGTCGTTCACGACCCTCGAGACGGTCATGACCGAGACGCCGGCCTCGGTGGCGACGTCCGCCAAGGTGATCTTTCCCTCGGCGCGTTCTTCGCTGATCCGCTCGTTGTCCAACGCCGCGCTCTCCTCGGAATACCTCGTTGGACGGCCGGGTCCGCTGCGTGCGACGTCGGCCGTGCCTAGGTAACGATAACGAACTCTTCCGCGAGCATAGCGTCCGAGTCGCGCCGTCGGCAAGGCCCCGGAAGCGTCGTCGAGGACCGGCCGTGGTCGGGATCGGGGCCGGCGCGTCTCCGTTGACGCTGTCGAGGACGCCGTGCTAGCGTCGCGACAACGCACAAGAGCGCGCCGCGCCACGTCCCATCGGACGCGGACCCGGCCGTTTCGATCGCTGATAACGCTAACGTCGTTTTCGCTGTCGAGGTCGGCCGCGCGCGGCGAAGGAAGGAGGCGGAGCACGCTCGCCGAACCCCATTCGACACGGCTCGGGCCCCTGCCGTGACGCACGCCGTGACGCCCCAAGACAGCATCGGAGGAACCATGCGAACCACCGTACGTAGTCTCGTCCTCGCCCTGTTCATCGCCCTGTTCGCCAGCGCCGCCGCGCAAGACATCGTGCTGCGCGCCGCCGACAACCAGCCCGACGACTACCCGACCGTCCAGGGCCTCTACTTCATGGCCGACTACATCGAGGCCATGACCGACGGCCGCATCGTGATGGAAGTGTTCTCCGGCGGGCAGCTCGGCGACGAGCGCTCCACGATCGAGCAGGTCCAGCTGGGCGTCATCGACCTGGTCCGCACCAGCACCAGCCCGGTCGGCGAGTTCTACGAGCCCATGGGCGTGTTCAGCCTGCCGTACATCTTCCGGGGCGAGACGCACATGTGGAAGGTCGTGAACGGTCCGATCGGCCGCGAGCTGCTCGACGGCCTGATGGACGCCAACATGGTGGGCCTGGCGTACTACGACTCCGGTAGCCGCAACTTCTACACCACCGACACCCCGGTCCGCGAGGTCGCCGACCTCGACGGCCTGCGCATGCGCACCCAGCAGAGCCAGGTCGTGCTGGACATGATGGACGCGCTGGGCGCCGAGCCGGTTCCCATGGCGTTCGAAGAGGTGTACTCCGGGCTCCAGACCGGCGTCATCGACGGGGCCGAGAACAACTTCCCCTCCTACGGCCCGTTCGGCGTCCGGCACTACGAGGTCGCGCCCTACTTCACCCTCGACGGTCACGCCCGCGTGCCCGAGGTCGTCATGATCTCGCAAAGCACCTGGGACGGCCTGAGCGCCGAAGACCAGATGCTCATCCGCGAAGCGGCCCTGGCCTCCGTCACCGTGCAGGCCGCGCTCTGGGACGACCTCTCGAACGAGAGTCGCGAAGCCGTCGTCGAGGCCGGTAGCGAGATCATCACCGTCGACGTCGCCGAGTTCCAGGCCGCGATGGACCCCGTCTACGCCGAGTACGGCACGGCGTACGGCGACCTGGTCGATCGGATCCTCGCCGTCGAGTGACGGCCCGGATCCCACGGACGACACCGACGTGAGCCAAGATCCTCGGAACGCGGAGGGGCCCAGCGCCCCTTCGCGTTCATGGTTCGGACGCTTCGACGGGGCCCTCGTCGCCGCGCTCCGGGTCGTCACGGTCTCGCTGCTCGCGGCGATCGTGGTGGCGATCGCCTGGCAGGTCGCGACCCGCTACGTTCCCGGCCTGCGCGTCCCGCGCTGGACGTCGGAAGTCAGCCTGATCCTGATGGTCTGGCTGAGCATGCTCGGCAGCGCACTGGCCGTCCGCCGCGCGGAGCACCTCGCGATGGACCTCATCGTCCGTCAGCTTCCCCCCACCCTCCAACGTTGGGCGTATCGGCTGGTGTGGATTCTCGTCGCCGGTTTCGGCGCATATCTGATCTACTACGGCTCGAGTCTCGCGAGCCAGACCATGAGCCAGACGTTCTCGGCAACGAAGCTGCCGATCGGCCTGATGTACTGGTCGATCCCCGTCGGCGGCGGGTTCATGGCGCTGTACGGTCTCACGAACCTGGTGCGCAGGCCCGAGGTGTACCTCGGTCCCGAGGTGGGCGCCGCTCCGACCCAGAACCGCATGCTGCAGGTCTCCATCGCCGTTCTGGGCGTCGCCGTCGTCGGGGGCGGGGTCGCGCTGCTGGGCACGGACGCCGTGTTCGGTCCGATCGGCGTGCTGCTGGGCGTGTTCGTCGTCACCCTGGCGCTGGGCGTTCCGATCGCGTTCGGCCTCGGCTTGGCTGCCCTCGCCGCGATCCTGGTCCTGGGCCCACCACCGTTGATCGTGGCGCAACGGATGGCGAACGGCGTGAACAGCACGCCGCTGCTGGCCATCCCGTTCTTCATCCTGGCCGGCCAGCTGATGTCCGAGGGCGGCATCGCGCAGCGCCTCGTCGACTTCGCCCGTGTCATCGTGGGTCCGATCAGGGGTGGTCTGGCGATGGTGAACGTCGTCTCGTCGATGCTGTTCGGCGGGGCGTCCGGCTCGGCCGTCGGCGACGTGAGCGCGAACGGCTCGATCCTGATTCCGATGATGAAGCGCAAGGGCTACGACACCGACTTCAGCGTCGCCATCACCGTCGCGAGCTCGACGCAAGGCCTCATCATCCCGCCCAGCCACAACGCCGTGATCTACAGTCTGGCGGCCGGCGGCGTGTCGATCGGCGCGCTGTTCCTCGGCGGCTACGTGCCCGGCATCCTGATCGGGCTGATGCTCATGATCGCGTCGTACGTCATCGCCGTGCGACGCGACTATCCGAGCGAGGCCCGGCCCGCGCTCAAGGAGAGTCTGGGCATCACGTTGCAGGCGCTGCCCGGCCTGTCCGTCGGCGTGATCATCGTCGGCGGCATCGCGTTCGGCTTCTTCACCGCGACCGAGGCCGCCGCGATCGGAACCGTCGTGGCCTTGTTCGTGGGCCTGTTCGTGCATCGCGAGCTCACCCCCCGGAAGCTCTGGGACGCGTTGCTGCAGGCGGTCCGGACGATCTCGGTGGTGGTGTTCCTGATCTCGACCGCCAGCGCGTTCGCCTGGCTGATGGCGTTCCTGCGGATTCCCAGCACTCTGGCCGCGGGCCTGCTGAACATGACCGACAACCGCATCCTGCTCCTTCTCACGATCAACCTGATGCTCCTGGCGCTGGGCGCGATCATGGACATGGCGCCGCTGATCCTGATCCTCACCCCGGTCCTGCTGCCCATCGTCACGGGACCGATCATCGGCATGAGCGAGGTCCACTTCGGCATCATGCTGCTGATGAACCTGGGCCTGGGGCTCACCACCCCGCCTGTCGGCACCGCCCTGTTCGTGGGGTGCGCCATCGGCGGGATCCGGATCGAGCAGGCGAGTCGCGCCATGATGGTGCTCTGGCCCGCGCTGTTGGTGGCGCTGTTGCTCGTGACGTTCTTCCCCTTCACCGTCGAGTTCCTGCCCGACCTGATCGGGCGTTTCGGAGAATGATCGGATGAGTCGATCCCGCACGTTCGCACCGAGCGACGGCGTCCGTTTCGGCATCGTCGGCTGCGGCGACGTGACGGAGGTGAAGTCCGGCCCGGCGTTCCAGAAGGCGCCCGGATCGGACCTGACCGCCGTGATGCGCCGCGACGGCGCCAAGGCGCGCGACTACGCGCAGCGCCACGGCGTGCCGCGCTGGACCGACGACGCCGCCGAGCTGATCGCCGGCGACGACGTCGACGCCGTCTACGTCGCCACGCCCCCCTCGTCGCACCTCGACTACGTCCGCATGGCCGCCGCGGCGGGCAAGCCGGTGTACGTCGAGAAGCCGATGGGCACCACCCTGATCGAGTGCGAGGCGATGCTGGGCGCCTGCCGCCGCGCGGGCGTGCCGCTGTTCGTGGCGTACTACCGCCGCGCGCTGCCTCGCTTCGAGAGGGTGCGGGAGCTGCTCCAAGGGGGCGCGATCGGCGTCCCCAGGACGGTGCGCGTCACGTTGGCCTGGCCGGCCGCGGACCACGACACGCGCCGCGGCTGGCGCTTCGACCCCGAGATCGGCGGGGGCGGCCTGTTCATGGACCTCGGCAGCCACACGTTCGACCTGCTCGATCACTGGCTCGGGCCGGTCGCCGAGATCGACGCGCACGCGGCCTCCGTGCTTCCCGGCAGCCTCGTCGAGGACGAGGTCACCGCACGCTTCACGTTCGACAGCGGCGTCCACGGCAGCGGCGCGTGGTCGTTCAGCGGCCGCGACGACGCCGACGATCTGACGGTGATCGGCAGCGAGGGCCGGATCTCGGTCCCCGTCTTCGCCGACGGGCCGATCGTGCGGGTCGACGACGACGGCGCCCTGCACCGTGAGGAGATCGCTCACCCGCGACACGTCCAGCAGCCCCTGATCGAGCAGATGGTGGGCGAGCTGCTGGGCACCGGCGGTCCGTGCGTCAGCACCGGCGCCAGCGCGGCACGCACCCAAGCCGTGCTGGACGCGGTGCTCTACCGGCACCGGTGGGAGCGTGCGAAGCGGGGGTGACGTGACGCTCCCGTCGGTCCGTTCCCGTGATCAGAGCCCGAGGGCGCGTCCCGCCACG
>CAZHCI010000053.1:14466-15698 GCA_964530905.1 uncultured bacterium | reverse complement strand
GACGCCACCCGTGTGGGCCTCAGCGAGCCCGAGGCCGCCGGTCCCGCCAGCCGCACCGCCAGCGACGAGCTGACCGCGGCCATGGGCCCCGGCTACCGCCAGCGCAACCGTTGGATCTCGGGCGCGCTGGCGCTGTACCGGGGACAGATCGGTCCCGCCTCGGCGTTCCCGCACGCGCTGGAGGACGACGTCCGCTTCGCGGAGGGCGACGTGCTGGTCACCGGCGCCAGCGCCGACGTCTGGGGCTACCTGTCGGAGCTCGAGCGCACCATGGTGCTAGGCGCGGCGTCGCCCGAGCAGGTCCGCTTCTTCGACCACATGGTCGCGCTCCAGGACCTCGCGTTCGACGTGGTGCGCGCCGGCGTTCCGGCAGCCCGCGTCGACGAGGCGGTCCAGGCCTACGTCGACCGGCACGACCTCCGCCCGCACTGGCGGCACCACGTCGGCCACTCGCTGGGCCAGCGCATCCACGAGAGCCCGTTCCTGGACGTCGGCGACGCGACCGAGCTGCGGCCCGGCATGGTCCTCAGCGTCGAGCCCGGCCTGTACGTGCCCGGCCTCGGCGGCTTCCGGCACAGCGACACCGTCCTCGTGACCGAGGACGGCCTCGAGATGCTGACCGACTACCCGCGCGACCTCGCGTCGCTCACGCTGCCGGTCTGAACGCGACCGACACGACGCGGCCGACACGACGATACGGACACGATGGTGCGCGCCCCGCGGACGTGCCGGGGCGCGCGCCGAAATCGACGCGAAAGCGTTTCGATGCGACGGCGTCTAGCTCTTGGGCTCGGACTCGGACGTCGGCGTCGTGCGCATGCCGAGCACGCCGTAGAGCGGGCAGAACCCCACCGCGCCGGTCACGAGCAGCACCGCGCCGACGATTCCGAGCACCCAAGCCCAGGCGCCGGTCACCATGCCCGCGAACGCGACCACCAACAGCGCGACGCCTACGATCGCGCGGACGATTCGATCGACGGATCCTTCGTTCGTCGTCATATTCGCCTCCTTCACCTCCAGGCTAGACCGAGGTCGCCACCAACGCAATGGCGGATATGGTGCGAACCGTGACCACGCGCGATCGACTCCTCGCCCACCTGAAACGGGCCGGCCACGCCACCGTCCACGATCTCGGAGGCGCCCTCGAGCTCAGCGAGAACGCCGTGCGGCATCACCTCGCGCGGTTGCGCGCCGACGGCCTGATCGAGGACGCCACGCCCAAGCGGGGCGCG
>CAZHCI010000053.1:8101-14366 GCA_964530905.1 uncultured bacterium | reverse complement strand
GGAGGCTGGACGTTCGAGGCCCACAACTGCGTGTACTACGAGGCCGGCCTACGCTTCGAGCCGGTGTGCGACCTGCTCCCGCGCACCATCCGCCGCGCCACCGGCCTCCCCGCCGAGCGCGTGGTGTGCCAACGCGACGGTGCCCGCGCCTGCCGCTTCGCCGGCGGCTTCGACGACGGCTGAGCGATCGGGGGCCTCTCTCATCGACGCGTCCACTACGATGCGGGCATGGATCCTCACGCATCCTCCCGACCCGACGACCGTGACGGAGGCCCGGCGCGCCGCGTCGGACGCTTCGCTTCGCTCCTCGCTGCCCTGGTCCTGACCGCCACGGCGGTGGCCCAGTCGGGGTCGACCGGCGCCGACCCGGCACCGGCCGACCTCCCGGTGACGCGCCTCGTCGCGACCACCAGCGGCCTGGCCACGTTCGAGCACGAAGGCACCGTCACCGGCAGCCAGGAGCTGGTGCTGACCGTCCCCGAGGCGGCGATGGACGACCTGCTGCAGAGCCTGGTGCTCCAGGACCTGGACGGCGGCACGGTCCGGCCGGTCCGCTACGGCGCCCGCGACGCGCTGGGGCGGGTGCTGGCCAGCTACGCGTTCGACCTCAGGCAGACGCCCGGACTGGCCGAGCTGCTGGCGCAGGCCCGGGGCGAGGCCCTGATCATTGACGGGCCGTCCGATCTGCGCGGCACGCTGCTGTCCGTCGAGCGCGTCGACGAGCCCGACGAGGGCCCGGCCTGGTTCCTGACCCTGGTCCACGACCGCGGGCTCACCCGGCTCCCGCTGGCCGACGTGCAGTCCGTGCGGTTCGAGGACGAGGCGCTGCAGGACGAGCTGAACGCCGCGCTGGCGGCGTTGGCGCGCGAACGCGGCGCCGACGCGAACGAGCTCCGCATCCGCTTCGACGGCGTCGGCGAACGACGCGTCCGCGTCGCGTACGTCCGCGAGATGCCGGTCTGGAAGACCAGCTACCGGCTGGTCGTCGCGGACGACGGCAGCGCCGAGCTGCAAGGCTGGGCGATCCTGGACAACCCCACCGACATGGACCTGACCGACGTCCAGGTGACGTTCCTGGCCGGCCAGCCGATCTCGTTCGTCACCGAGCTGTTCGGACCCGTGTACGTCGACCGGCCGCGCGTCTCGGTCGAGACCGGCCCGCAGATCGTCCCCGAGGCGGACGCGGGCGCCCTGGACGCTCCCCAGGCCGAAGGCTCGTTCGCGCCCAGCGCGGCGCGCGCGGCGGACGGCGTGGCCATGATGGCCGCCCCTGCCGCCCCCGAGCTGACGGGCGCCGGCGTCCAGGCGGCCACCAGCGGCCAGCGCACCGCCAGCGCGTACGCCTACCGCGTCGACGATCCGGTCACCATCGGCCGGCACGCCTCGGCGATGGTCCCGATCGTGCAGGCGACCCTGCCGGCGCGGCGCCTGACCGTCGTCGAGCCCGGGCTGGCCGACGGCGCGCCGCTGCGCGCGGTGCGGATCGAGAACGACTCGGACGCGCTGCTGGCCGCCGGCACCGTGACGCTGTACGACGAGGCCGGCTTCGCGGGCAACGCCCGCCTGGGCGACCTGGCCCCGGGCGGCGAGCGCCTGCTGCGCTACGCCGGAGACCTGGGCGTCCGCGTCGCCAGCGAGCAGGAGACGACCCCGGAACGGGTCGTGTCGGTCCGGATCGACGGCGGCCTGCTCCGGAGCGAGGTCCGCCGGCGCGCCATCACCCGCTACCGCGTGGCGCGCGACGACGACGAGGCCCGCCTGCTGGTGATCGAGCACCCCGCCCCCGACGGCTGGACCGTCGCCTCGCCCGAGCCCGACCCCGTCCGGACCGAGGACGCCTGGCGCTTCGGCGTCGCGCTGGGCGACGTGGGCGACGAGGCGGACGACGGCGCGGCCCTGCCGGTGCAGCTCCGCTGCGACGGCGAGGAGGCGTGCCTGCTCGAGGTGGTGCTGGAGCGGACCGAGTCGCAGACGACGCAGATCGCGAGCCTGTCGGCCGACCGGATCGTCGTCCTGCTGCAGAACGTCGAGCTCGATCCGGCCGACCGGCAGGCGCTCGAGCGGATCGCCGAGCTGCAGCGCCGCGTGTCGCAGCTCGACGCCGCCATCGCCGAGCAGCAGCAGCGGCGCGACGACATCCACCGCGAGCAGGACCGCATCCGCGAGAACATGCGGGTGCTGGACCGCAACGCCAGCCTGTACCGGCGCTACCTGTCCGACCTCGAAGCGCAGGAGGACGAGCTGGACGTCGTCCTTACGGCGATCGAGGGGTTCCGCAGCGAGCGGGCCGAGGCGACCGAGCGACTGAACGACGCGATCCGGGCGCTGCCCGAACGCTGAGGCGGACCGCCCCGGCCGTCGCAGGCGTCGTCCAAGCGAACGACGTCGTCGTCCGAGAGCGCGAGCTGCGCGGCGCGTACGTTCTGCTCCAGGTGGTCGACCTTGCCGGTCCCCGGAATCGGCAGCATCACCGGGCTCCGCGCCAGCAGCCAGGCCAGCGCCACCTGGGCGTGCGTGGCGTCCAGCCGCGACGCCACCTCGTCCACCACCCCGCCCGGCTGAGCCAGATCTCCCGCCGCCAACGGGAACCACGGGATGAAGCCGATCGCGTTCGCCTCGCAGTGGTCCAGAACCTCCTCGCTGTCGCGATTCGTCAGGTTGTACAGGTTCTGCACCGTCGTGACCTCGAACCAGTCGGACGCCGCCTCGATCTCCTCGACGCTCACCTGGCTCAGGCCGAGGTGCCGGATCAGGCCCTCCTCCTGCATGGCCCGCATCGCGTCGAACTGCTCGTCGCGCGGGACCGCCGGATCGATACGGTGCAGCTGCCACAGGTCGATGCGCTCGGTGTCCAGGCGACGCAGGCTCATCAGCACGCACTGCCGCAGGTACTCGGGGCGGCCCACCGGCTTCCACACGTTCGGACCGTGCCGGGTCAGCCCGCCCTTCGTCGCGACCACGAGACCCTCGTACGGACTCAGCTCCTCGCGAATCAGATCCTCGCTGACGTACGGTCCGTAGCTGTCCGCGGTGTCGATCAGGTTCACGCCCAGCTCCGGCAAGGCCGCCAAGACGCGCCTCGCCTCGTCCGGGTCCTCCGGCTCTCCCCAGATGCCGGCGCCGGTGATGCGCATCGCGCCGAAGCCCAGGCGGACGACCTCGAGGTCGCCGCCGATCGTGAAGGTGCCGCTGGCCGCGGCGTCCGGTCCGTTGCTGGGATGCAGGGTCATGGCTCGACCCTACCCCCGCTGCCGTGGGGGCGGTCAAGCCGGGTGCCGAGCCCGCGACGGATGTTCGCGCGCGTCGCCCCCCGTCGTGGCATGCTCGACGGATGAGCGCGCCCGAGGATCTGTCGGCCCTGCTCCGCGACCTTCGGCCCGAGCTCGCTCCCGAGCCGTTCGTCTTCGCCCAGGCGACCGTCCACGAGGCGCACGGCCTGACCCCGTTCGCGACGGTGCTGGAGGAGGAGGGCCTCACGCTGGTGCTGCCACGCGCGCAGGCGCAGCGGGCGGGCCTGCCGTTCGGCTTCGTCGCGGCGCGCATCACGCTCCGCGTCGCGTCCGAGCTGACGGCCGTCGGGCTCACCGCCGTGGTGTCGGAACGCCTGGCCCGCGCCGGCATCGCGTGCAACGTCATCGCCGGCCTGCACCACGACCACCTGTTCGTTCCGTGGGACCGCGGCGAGGAGGCGCTTGCGTTGCTCGCCGATATGGACGACGCGCAAGGCTAGGCCGGCCCAGCCCACGCATCCGTCCACGCAACGACCCACGGAGCCGCTCACACGACGCGCCGCTCGCCGGGCGCCAGCTCGAAGCGCGCCTCCCGCACGCGGACCGGAAGGCCGGCGTCGTTCGCCGCATCGGCGTGCACGGCGACGGCGTCCGGACGCACCTCGACGTGCAGCCGGCCGCCGTGCCGGACGACGGAGAACGCCAGCCGGTCCCAGCCCGCAGGAAGCCGCGGATCGAGACCCAGCCGCTCCTCGTCGGTGCGCAAGCCGCCGAAGCCGCGCACCGCCGCCTGCCACGTCCCGGCGCAGGCGGCGGTGTGGATCCCGCCGATGAAGGTGCCGCCGCTGACGGCCTTGTAGTCGCCACCCAGATCGACGAGCGCGCTCTTCCGGAAGTAGCGCGCCGCGTCGTGCATCCGTCCCAGCCGAGCGGCGACGACCGCGTGGACCGACGGACTGAGCGAGCTTCCGTGCTGGGTACGCGGCTCGTAGTAGTCGTAGTTCGCCGCCGTCACCCGCTCCGGCAGGTCGGGCCGCCGCACCAGGAGCTGCAGCACGTCGGCCTGCTTGATCACCTGGGTGTGGACGGCGACGCCGATCGGCCAGCCCCAGTACTCGGCCGGGTCGATCAGCCGCGCCTCGAGCTCCGCGGGCGTGGCGTCCTCCAGCTCGAAGTAGCCGCGGAACTGCTCGATCAGGCCGGTCCGCGCGTCGGGTCCCGGCAGGTGCAGCCGGTCCGCCACGTCGCGCCACGCCGCGAGCTCCTCGTCGCGCAGGTCGATCCGGCCGCGGAGCGCAGACAGCGCCTCCGGAGCGATGTCTCGCAGCCGGGCGTGCGCCTCCAGCGCGAAGACCAGGGCCGACCGGCTCTGCTCGTTCGTGAACGCGTTGTCGTCCACGTTCTCGTGGTACTCGTCGGGACCCAGCACGCGCCGGATCTCCCAGCGCCGGCGATGCGGGACCCACACCACGAACGACGCCAGGAAGCGTGCGACCTCGAAGAGGATCTCGGCGCCGCGCTCGACCAGGAACGTCTCGTCCCCGGTCGCGGCTACGTAGTCGCGCACCGCGACGGCCACGTCGGGCGAGACGTGCATCTGCCAGTCGTTGAAGTGGTTCCGGATCGGGCGTCCGGTCACGACCTCTTTGAAGAAGAAGTCGGGACAGAGCTCCTCGCCGTCGTCCCCGCTGATCCAGGCGTAGAACGCGCCGCGGTAGCCCAGCCGCTCCGCCTTGCGGCGCGCGCCGGGAAGCGTGCGCCAGCGATAGCTCAGGATGCGGCGCGCGACCTCGGGACGCGTCTGGAGGAACACGTCGAGGTTGTACGTCTCCTGGTCCCAGAACGCCGCGCCCTGGTACGCCTGGCACGACAGGCCGCGAGCGCCGATCGGGAGCCGGTCGGAGTGCTCGGGCGTGGCGATGCGGTTGTGGTAGATCGCGAACCGGAGCGCGCGCTGGGCGTCGTCGTCGCCGTCGATCCGGACGTCGGAGACCTCCCAGAACCGCTCCCAGTCGCGCGCGTTCTCGGCCGCGAGCGCGTCCCATCCCGACGCCAGCGCACGGTCCACGCTCGCTGCGGCGGCCCCGGCGGGGTCGCCCGCGACGTCCGTCGCCGGGTCGACGTCGTTCGACGACGCCACCGCGAACGCACGCACGATCGTCGCCGCGCCGTTCGCCGGAACGTGCACGACGAAGCGACGGAGCAGCCGGCCGTCGTCCAGCGCGACGTCCATTCCGTGGACGCGTCCGCCCTCGACGCGGACCCCCTCGCGGACCGCGAGCCGGACGCCGCGCTCCACCGTGGTGCAGCTCCAGCCCAGCCGTGGGCCGGTAGCGTGCGGGCCGCCCTCCTCGCGGACCGGCTCGCTGCGCGCGAAGTGGTCCCCGTTCAGGCTCCACACCCGACCGTCGATCCCCAGCGCCATCGTCACCCTGCACGCCTCGCGCGCCTCGATCCGCAGCCGCCAGGCGACGAGGTGCAGGTCGGCGTAGCTCGCGAACCGCTCGGCGACGACCGTCGGGCCGCCCTCGCCGCCGGACGACGTGCCGTGCCCGCGCCTGCCGTGCCGGAACGTGCCGGTCCGGAGGTCCAGCTCGCGCCAGGCGCGCTCGGGATCGGCGTCGCCCAGCAGCTCCGTGCCGTCGTCCAGGCGAGCCTCGGCGTACAGGCCGTTGGGCGCCGTGCACAGCTCGCGCCAGCGCCCGTCGGCCATGTCGTACGTGTCGGAGATCGTCACCGCCGGAAACCGCTCGGCTCGCCACGGCTCCAGCGTGCCGCGCACACCCAGGTAGCCGTTCCCGATCAGGAAGTTGCTCCCGTCCTTGGCCACGGCGGCCTCGTCGAACCCTCGCGCTCGGATCGTCCATCGTTCGGCGTCAGCGGCGTCAGCGGCGTCGGCGGCGTCGGCTGCCCGTCTCGGCGTGTCGTTCGTCATGCGCGGCCCTCCTCTGGCCCGTCCTGCTCCGGCTCGTCCGCTTCCGCCTCGCTCTCGTCCGCCCCGCCCGGAAGCGGCGTCCCGCAGCGCCGGCAGAACG
>CAZHCI010000053.1:0-8001 GCA_964530905.1 uncultured bacterium | reverse complement strand
CACGGCGTCGAGGCTCCTACGAAGGCGCCCCCGGTCGGTGGGACCGGGGGCGCGAAGGTGCGGGATCCGCGTTCGCGGAACCGCGTGGGGCGGCGACGCTCAGTTGTCCTCGAAGCACCCCGCCTGCTCGTTCGAGGTGAACGTGTTGCCGGCGGTGGAGCAGATGCCCGTGTTCACGGTCGAGCCTTCGCTCACGTAGATCCCGTAGCCGTCGCCGGAGCCGGCGACGCCCGCGTCGCGGAACGTGCTGTTGGTCACGTCCATCTGGGCGGCATCGACGAGGCTCTGCCCGATCGAGAGGTTGAAGAGCGGGTTGCTCACCCAGTTCGCGTCGCCGCCGCCGTACTCGATGGTGACGTGGTCCATGACGTTGCCCGACATGCGCGCTTCGCGCAGGTACACGCCGTACCACGAGCCGCCCTCGGCGATCTCGCCGGTGAACAGGATCGGGCTCGCCGAGGTGCCGTCCGCCACGAGGCCGGCGTCCGGGTTCTGCGCGAAGAGGCCGGTGTTCTGCCCGAAGGAGAGCGTCACGCCGGGCTGGAGCGTCAACACGGCCTCGAGGTTGATGGTGCCGGTCACCTGATAGCGGCGGTCGTCGCCGAGGTCGGGCCACGTCGCGTTGGACGTGACGTCGTCGCGCGCGATTCTGGCGTCGAGGAGCACGTGATCGCCGCTGGCGCCGTACGTCGTGCCGTCGTCGAGCCAGCGCGCGGACTGCGCCGAGACGTGCGCGGCGCCCAGGGCGTTGTCGGTCAGCGTGTTGTCCGCGAAGCCGTTCTGGACGAACGTCGACCCGTGCCCGATGTGGAGGCCGTAGCCGGCGCCGTGGCTCAGCGTGGTGTTGGTGAGCGTGGTCCCGAACGCATTCGCAGACGAATCCGACGTGATGGGCGATCCCAGGACGAGGTTGTAGCCGTAGACGTCGAAGTCGGGCGTCACCGGCTCGCCGCCGGCGTACGCGATCGTCACGTGGTCGAGCACGCTCTGCGGGCTCGCACCGGGGCGCCAGATGATGATGCCGCTCCAGTGACCGGGGACGCTCTCGGTGCCCGTGAAGGTGATCGGCGCGGCCGACGTGCCGTCGGCGACGATGCTGCCGCCGTCCGTGACGCGCAGCTCGCCGTCTTCCACGAACTCGACCGTCACGCCGGGCTCGACGGTCAGTTCGGCGGTGACCTTCGTCATGCCGTCGAAGCGGTACGGCAGGTCCGAGACCAAACGAGTCCACGTGATGGACTCCGTGATCTGGTTGACGAGAGTGCTCGAGACGATCCGATCGTCGCCGTCGATCAGCACGTAGTCGTTCGCGTTGCCGGTGAGGTCGCTGGCGCCGTCGAGGAAGCCGGAGTTGCGGGCCGACGCCCGCACGGGCGCATCGGCGTGGCCGGTGATGGTGTTGTCGGCGAAGGCAGCGACCGCCGAGAAACGTGAGGCGTAGAGCCCGAACCCGGCCCCGTCGCGAATCGTCGTGTCGGTGATCTCGATGACGTTGACGTCGGAGGTGTCGGTGGTCCCCGGGGTGCCGAGCTGCAGGGAGACCGACGGGTCGCCGGGATCGGTGGGGTCGGCGTAGCCGGCGTGCTCGATGTGCGCGTGATCGAGGCTGCTGGGGTTCGTACCGCCGGTGCGCCACATCTCGATGCCGCGCCACCAGCCGGGCGTGCCTTGCGTGCCCGCGAAGCGCACCACGGCAGCGGCGCTGCCGTCGACGTCGAGCGAGCCGCTCGACGTGGTCACGCGCAGTCCGGCCTCCTGCTCGAAGTGGACGACGGTGCCCGCCTCGATCGTGAGGCTGTCCGTGACGTCGATCGGGCTTTGAACGACGTAGTCGGTGCAGCCGGAGCCTTGCGCGGTCCAGATGGTGGCGACCGACACGTTGGCGTCGATCAGGGTCGGCGCTTCGCACGCCACGACGGTCACGCTGGCCTCGGCCGTCGCGCCGGCGGTGTTCGTCGCCGTGATCGAGGTCGTGCCGGCGGTGACGCCGGTGACGACGCCGCCGGTGTCGACCGTCGCCACGGCGCCGTCCTGGCTGTTCCAGGTGACGTTCGCCGTCGGCGTACCGTCGAGGCTGGCGACGAGCGTCTCCTCGGCGCCGGCGCCGAGCTCGAGCGACGACGGGGCGACCGTGAGCGATCCCGTCGGCACGCCCCCGCCGCCGGGTGAGCCGCAGGCAGCGAGGAGCAGCGTGGCGAGGGTGAGGGCCACCACCGCGCGCGGCGCGGCGCGGCCGCGCGGTCGGTCGTCGCGGTCGGTGGAGCGGATGGGACGTGGGACGTGCATCTGGCCTCCTCAGGCGTCGCCGTCGTCTTCGTCGCTCACGCCCGGATCGGGCGTGCAGACGTCGTCGACGGCGCGCGAACGAGCGGTGCGTTCGTCCAGGAAGGCCTGCAGGCCCGCGGTGTCGCGGAACCGCCGCACGCGATGCGTGCGCACGTCGGTCAGGCTGGCGCGCCAGGCGCCGTCGCCCCGACCGTCACGCCACAGGTACAGGACGTAACGCGCTTCCTCTCGCACGCCGCAAGGGTAGGACCTGCGCCTCAAACAAGCCTCAAATGGAGGCTGGGACGCTCCTCACAGCTCGAGCAGGCGGCCGCTGATCGACCGCGCCCGCAACCGCGACTGGAGGTGCTCGACCTCCGCGACCGCCTGCTCGTCGCCCGAGCGCACGAGCACCTTCCCGGCCAACCAGGCGAGGTGCGGCAGTCCCCGGTCGCGTCCGAGCGCACGCGCCTGCTCGGCGAGATCGCGCGCGCCTGCGCGTCCCGACGCCTCGTACGCTCGGGCCTGCATCACCAGGGCGTGGCCGTGCTGTTCGACCATCCCCTGGCGTGCCGCACGACGCGCCGATCGCTGGGCGTACTCCGCGGCGCTTCGAGGGTCCCCTGCGTACCGGTCGGCGACGCTCCGAGCCCGCTCGGCGATGACGCAGGCCAACGGCTGCCCGATGCGCTCGGCCAACGCCAGCGCCTCCGTCGCGGCGGCCCGGGCGCCGTCGCGATCGCCGACGGCCGCCGACGCGCCCGACCAGACGCTCAGGATCGTGCTGCGCCGGTACGGATCGGTGACGCCCTCGAGAGCGTCCCAGGCGTGCCGCACGGTCCGTACCGCCTCCTCGGCCTCGTCGCAATGCAACGCGATCAGTGCGCGCCTGCTGGCGGTGTCCGCCGCGAAGAGCGGCGTGCCGTGGACGCGTACCAGACGCCCGGCCCGGAGCAGGTGGTCGTGCCCCTCGTCGAAACGTCCCGCGCCCACCAGCGCGAGCGCCACGCTGTTCAGAGCGAGGATCTCGTGCTGGACGTCACCCAGGACCTCGAACGTCGCCAACGCCTGGCGCAGTAGCGGCTCGGCCCGTAGCGGCCAGCCGAGCGCCCAGGCGGCGAGCCCGGCCATGTGATCGACGTGAGCGCTCCTGTCGGCGTCGAGGCCCGAGCGGTCGACCCCTGCGAGCCGCTGCGCGCAGCGCTCCAGGCGGCCCATGTGCCAATCGAGCGTGCCACGCTCGTACTCCAGATCGGCAGCGTCGGTAACCAGCTCCGCGAGGGCGTCGAGGCTCGCCTCGGCCGCGGCGAAGTCGCCGCGGGCCCAGGCCAGATGGAACGTCCACCACTGGCGTTCGATCGTGATCCTCGCCGGGGTGGGGTGACCGGCGCGGTGGACGGCATCGTCGAGGAGCTTGGCGGAGCGCGCGTAGGCGCCTGCCGACCGCGCCTGCGACGCCAGCACGATCAGCGCCTCCAGCGCGATCGCATCGTGGCCGTGGCGCTCCGCAGCGTCGAGCGCGGCCTCGACCTCCCTTCGGCCACGCGCCAGCTCGACCTTCCCGCGCGCCGAGCCGAGCCACAGGAGCGCACGTGCGTACCGCTCCGAGCTGTCGTCGCCACGCTCCACCAACCGCTCCAGCCACCGCATGGCCCGGCGCGAGGGGCCGATCCGGAGTGCGGCCTCGGCGGCCGCCTGCAACACGGGTGCGGCGGTGGCGTCGTCGTCCGCGGCCTCGAGCCGATGCCACGCTACGACGCCCACCGGGGCACCACGTTCGGCGAGGGCCTTGGCCAAGCGCTGGTGGAGCAAGCGTCGAACGCTCGAGGGCGTGTGGGTCTCGACGACCTCCTGCGTCAGGGCGTGCGCGAAGGCGCCGTCGACGAGCAACCCCGCGCCCTCCGCGACGCCGAGCGTATCCGCCACGCGGTGCACGTCGAGGTCGAGCACCGCGGCCACGACGTCGCCCGTCGCGTCAGGAGCGAGCGCCAGCACGCGCACGGCGCGCAAGGCCTCGCGATCGAGATCGTCGAGGCGCCGCGCCAGCGTGCGCACGACACGATCGGGTGCGGCGACGTCGGCGGGGAGACCGTCCCCGGAGACGAGGCGTCCGTGGGCATGGAGGTCCTTGAGCACCTCGACCATGAACAGCGGGTTGCCGCCCGTGAAGCGGACCAGGTCGGCCGCCAAGGCGTGGCCGTCGTCGATCCCGACGGCGTGCAGCAACGCCTCGACGGCGCCGACGTCGAGCGGCGGCAGGTCGATGGTGACGGCCCTGCCCGTGGCGCACATCGCATCGAGGTCGCCTGCGTCCGAGGCGGGGAGCGCTCCCTCGCGTGCCGTGATCACCAGCGCTGGATGGGCGCCACTGTCCTCGCCGATGGCCGCCAGGACCACCTGCCGGCTGTCTTCGTCGAACGCGTGCAGGTCGTCGATCACGATCGTCGCGGTCGACGGCTCCAGGGCACGCAGGGCGGCCGCCACGGCGGGCCCGAGGCGGGCGGACACGATCGGACCGGCATCGCTCGCGGCGTCGACGGTCACCGACTCGGACGCGACGCGCGCGAGCTCGGCGCGGGCCCACATCGGCAGGAGGGCGTCGTCCACGGCCTGGAGGAGCGTCAGAATGGACCGAACGAGGCTGGCGTACGGAATGCTCGTGTCACCCGGACGGCCCTCCAGGACCACGTACCCTCCGCGCCCTTCGGCCGCGTCGAGCGCGAGCCGGCTCTTGCCCGCTCCCGCGACGTCGACCAACACGACCGTACGGCCTTCGGACCAGGCACGTCCGACGGCTGCGAGCTCCCTCGCCCGGCCGACGAGGACGCGCGGTCGGAGCAGGGCGGCTGGAATCGTGGAGATCGTGGCGAGCGGCGTGTGCTGGCGGATGGCGCGCTCGGCCGCCGCGACGGCGTCGCCCAGCTCGATCGTCTCCGGCAACGGGGCCACACCGAGCTCACGGTCGAGCAACGCACAGCACGCCTCGAACTGCATTCGGGCGGCCCGCACGTCGCCGCGCCCGAGATGGAGACGGACGACGGCCTGGTGCGTGGTCTCGTCGAGGGGGTCGAGGTGCAGCAGCGTGGTCGCCAGCTCGATGGCCTCCGAGCCGGCTCCTACGGCAGCCAGTCGTTGCGACTCGCCACGAAGCGCTTCGCGCCGAAGGTCGTCTAGCCGCATGCGTTCGAGTCCGAGCCAATCCTCGAACGCCGGCGCGCCGGGAACCCGGATGCCGTCGAGCGGCGTTCCGCGCCAGAGCGCGAGAGCGGCGCCGTGGCGACCGTGCCCGACGAGGCGCTCGAAGACGGTCACGTCGCATCGGACGTGCAGACGTACGGGACCACGCCCCACCGAGAGCCACTGATCTCCGCCCGGCGTCGCGCGCAGGGTGTGCAGCGCCTGGTGCACGCTGCCGGAACGGGCTGGGCCCCACAGGAGCTCCGCCAGGTCACGGCGCGCGACACCGTCTTCGGCGCGCGCGAGGTACGCCAGCAGCGCGAACGCCTTGACGGCCCGCGGCGCGACCGGGGCGCCGGCCCACGAGAACGTAGGGGCGCCCAGGAGTCGTGCGACGAGCCGTGGTCGAGGCATTCGGCCACGCTACCCGCTCGGCGTCCGCATCGAGCGCTCGCTGAGCGACGGACCGTGTCCGACGGCCCCTTTCCGAGCCGGGCTCGCTGCCCGGCGGTACGATGCCGACGTGCGGGCCAAGGGACTCGGCGAACCGAACCGGAACTTCTGGCTGGGGGTCTACAACGGGATCCTCGTCAACGGCGGCGAGGCGTTCTTCCACAGCGGGCTGGTGCTCGCCCCGTTCCTCGCGGCCCTGGGCGCGCCCGCCTGGGCGATCGGCCTCATCCCGACCGTTCGCATCGGCGGCTGGTTCCTGCCGCAGCTGTTCGTCGCCAGTCGCCTGGCGCACCAGCCGTTCAAGCTGCCGGTCTACCGGCGCTCGTCCACCGTGCGCGTGCTGGCGTTCGCGGTCCTCACCGCGACGGTGTTCGCCGCGGGAAACCGGCCCGGCCTGATCGTCGTCGTCACGCTGCTCGTCCTGGCCGTGAACGCCATCGCCGGCGGGGTGGGCGGCGTGCCGTTCGCGGACGTCACGGCCAAGGTCGTGCCGCACTACCGGCTGGGGACGTTCTGGGTGCTTCGCAACGCGATCGGCGGCGCCCTGGCGCTGCTGTCGGGCCTGGTGCTCAGCCGGGTGCTGGACTCCGGCCTGCCGTTCCCGCGCGACTTCGGCGTGGTGTTCCTGCTGGGCTCGTCCCTGATGGCGGGCGCCTACCTGGCGTTCGCGCTGGTCCGGGAGCCGGCCGGGACGCCGGCGCTGCGCGAGCCGATGCGGGCCATGCTGCGGCGCCTGCCGTCGGTGCTCCGGGGCGACGACAGCTTCCGGCGCTACCTGCGCGTGCGGTTCCTGGCGCTGGCCGCGCTGCTGGCCGAGCCGTTCTACGCCGTGCACGCGATCACGAACCTGGGCGCGCCGGTGACGTCGCTGGGAACGTTCGTGGTGATGGCGACGTTCGCCTCGATCGCCGTGAACTTCGCGCTGCGGCGGCTCGCCGACCGTGGCAGGAACGTCACGGTGCTCCAGTTCGCGCTGGCGCTCCTGGTCGCCGCGCCGCTGGCGGCGCTGACGATCGACGATCCGCGCGCGTTCGGGGTGGTGTTCGCCCTCTCCGCCGCCGGCACGTCCGCGATGGGCATCGCGGCGTGGAACCTGCTCTACGCCGTCTCGCCCGCGCCGGAGCGGCCGCTCTACGTCGGCGTCGCGAACAGCGTGCTGGCCCTGCCGAGCCTGGCGCCGGTCGTCGCGGGCCTTGCGGCGGGCCTGGTCGGCTTCCGCCCGCTGTTCGGCCTCGCCGCCCTGGTGGCGGCGAGCAGTCTGGCGTTCTCGTTCCGCTTCGTCCGGCTCCGCGAGCTGGACCGGGCGGCGCTGGAGCAAGCTTCGTCCTGAGGGCGAGGCGGGAGGGCCGTGCCTGCGGCCCCGAACGCCGTACCCCTAGAAGCGATCGGCCGAGTCGAGGTCGTGATCGAGGTCGAAGCGCACGGCCGCTGGCGCGTCCGCGTCCCCGCCGGCGAGATCCGGCTGTCCCATGTCGGGCTGCACGATGTCCGTCAGGAGCTCGGTGACGAGGTCGCTCGCGACGCCTGCGGCGACGTCGTTCACGTCCTCTTGCGCCGATGGTCTGGGCGCGGCGACCCGCACCCACGTCCGCAGGCCGACGGCACGGACCTCCTCGACCGGCGTCCCGTCCTCTCGCGCCAGCTCCTTGCAGCGCGTCTTGATCGCACGGCGGGTCAGGCGCGGATAGGCGTTCGGAGACTGTGCGGCTTCGATCTCGCTCACCGTGACCCAGCCGGGCTTGCGCCTGCGCGGCTCGCCGGGCGCGAGTCGCCTGGGGGCCCTGGTGGCGTCCTCGACGTGGGCGTCGGTGGGAAGCTCGCTGGTTCCGAAGCGGGTGAGCGCCTTGTGCAAAGCGGTGGTCAGATGCTCGTCCTTCATGTGCGACCTCGCAAGACGCCCGCTGCGGGCGTGGGGCCGTATCTCGGCACGGTGCGAAAGACTACCGCGGCGGGCTTCCCCTGCGCAATGCGTGATGCTGCACACTTCGATGCCGAGAACACCGTGGCGAGCGGTCCTGACCGCGGCGAAGGGCACAGGCTAGACTGAGCCTCGATGGACACGACCAGCGCCCCGACCGACGACCGCTCCGGCCCCGAGCCGCTCGA
>CAZHCI010000052.1:8636-15792 GCA_964530905.1 uncultured bacterium | reverse complement strand
GTGATCCGAGCCCGCGAGCGGATCGACGAGGCCGTGCGGCAGGCCGTGATGCATGCAGGCGAAGCCGACCTTGCGGTGCGCTTGGCACGGAAGTTTCCCGAGGATCTCGAGCTGTGGGAAGCGGCCAAAGACCTTACGCCGAAGGACGATCCGGCGTACCCGCTCATTCGAGCTCGAGTACGCCGGATCCGGGGCGAGTGGGGACTCTGAGTCAGCCGAGCAGGTCGGAGTCGGGATCGACGCCCATCAGATGGACGACCAGCTGCGCCCGGTTGTCGTAGCCGAGCTTGCAGAGCGCGTTCGAGACGTGCGCGTTGACCGTCTTGTACGAGACGCCCAGATCCTTCGCGGCCCGTTGCGTGTCGTACCCCATCAGGAGAAGGCGCACGACCCGAAGTTCCATGAACGTCAGGGGCGAGCGATAGTGATAGCTTCGCTGAGCGGACGCCGCCGCGTAGAGCCCGGCGATGATGCCGTGGGAGTCGGTCGTCGTCGCGACGCCGCTGACGTGGTAGCTAGCGAGGCAATCGAGGTACGCAGGATGCGTCGCTTGCGTGACGATGAGGGTGCGAGCGCGGTCGATGCTGTCGAGGCGCTCGAGCTGATACAGCGTCCACGTGAGCGGGAAGTCGAGCAAGACGTGCGCGACGCCCGACTCTCCCGTCCCGTGGGGCTCCACGTCCGGACGCTCCATCACCTCCTGGATCAGACTCAGGAACGCGGGATGCGACGAATGGACCTGGACGCCTAACGTGCTTTGCGACATAGCTGACGACCTCCTTCGGAAGTTTTCCCGCACACATGGAGTGTTGTCCGACGGGGGTTGCATCCAGGTTGCCGTGTGCAAGCGTCGCTGCCGAAGTGATCACCGCACGGGTCGACGGATCAGTGGAGCCGCGGGTCCAAGAGGTCGCGAAGGCCGTCGCCGAGCAGGCTCCACCCCAGCACGGTCGCCACGATCGCCAAACCCGGAACGAGGGCAGGGTAAGGACTCAGGGCCAGGAAGCCCTGGGCCTCGCGCAGCATGTTGCCCCAGCTCGGGACGTCCGGAGGGGTTCCGAGGCCCAAGAAGCTCAGGGCCGCCTCCGCCAGCACGGCGACCGACAGGCTGAGGCTCGCCTGAACCACGAGAGGCGAGATCGCGCCAGGCACCACGTGGCGGACCAGCACGCCGCGAGGACGGGCACCCAGCGCACGCCCGGCTTCGACGTGCGGCGCCGAACGGAGGCTCAGTGCCGACGAGCGCGCGATGCGGGCGAAGATCGGGACCGTCGCGAGTCCGATGGCCGTCATCGCGGTGAGCGTGCCGGGGCGGTACACGGCAGCGAGCAGCAGCGCCATCAGGATCGCAGGGAACGCGTACAACACGTCCACCAGCCGCATGACGACGTCGTCGATCCAGCCGCCCGCCCAGCCCGATACGAGGCCGATGGTGCTCCCGAGGCCGAGCGCGATGCCGACGGCCAGCACGCCCACGTACAGCGTGCTGCGAGCGCCGACCAGAACACGGCTCAGCAGATCCCGCCCGAAATGGTCCGTGCCGAGCGGATGGCGCAAGCTGGGACCCTCCAGCTGGACGGAGAAATCGAGCGCGTTCGGAGGGAACGGCGTCCACACGAAGCTGACGAGCGCTGCGGCGACCACGACCGAGACGAGCGCCCCGCCGATCCAGAGATTCGCTCCTGCCCGGCGCACCCGTCGTCTTCGCGAGGGGGATCTCGACGCGGAGCTCATGCGTCGTACCGGATTCTGGGGTCCAGAAGCGCGTAGGAGACGTCGACGATGAAGCCCAACGCGATGATCGTCGTGGCGTACAGCAGGATCTCTCCTTGCACGAGGGGCAGATCGCGGGTGCCGATCGCCGTGAGCGCCAGCTGCCCGAGCCCCGGCAGAGCGAAGACCTGCTCGATCACGATCGATCCGATGAACACGTTGGTGAGACTCAGCCCGAGGATCGTGACGAGCGTGACGAGAGCGTTGCGCAGCGCGTGACCGAACGTGACCCGAACCGGAGGCAGTCCTTTCGCGCGTGCCGTCCGGACGTAGTCCTGGGCCAGCGCCTCGATCATCGACGAACGCGTCATGCGCGTCATGACCGCAGCTTGGCCGAGGCCCAGCGCGAGCATCGGCAAGATCAGGCTCCGCACGCTGGCGACCGGATCGCGCGCCCAGGGCGAGAAGCCTCCAGCCGGCAGCCAGCCCAGCTCGACCGCGAACAGCAGCACGAACAGCAGGCCCAGCCAGAACGACGGGACCGCCGCCCCCAGCTGCGCGAGCGACGTGACGACGGGATCGACCCAGGTGCCGCGACGGAGCGCAGCCAGCACACCCAGCGGCAGCGCGATCAAGCCGGCGATCAGAGCGGCTCCCAACGCCAACGGGACCGACACGCCCAGACGATCGACGATCAGGGCTCCTACGGGACGCTGGTAGACGATCGACTCGCCAAGATCGCCACGGAGCGCGCCGGCCGCCCAGGCCACGTACCTTGCTGGGGCAGGCTCGTTCAGCCCCAGCTGGTCTCGAAGCGCCTCGCGCGCCTGGGGCGTAGCGTCGAGCCCGAGGATGATCTCGGCAGGATCGCCCGGAATCGCCAGCAGCGCCGAGAACACCACCACCGAGGCGAGCACGACGCTCAGCGCTGCGGTCAGGGCACGACGGACCAGGTAGGGGACCATGTGGGAAGCGGAAGCGGCGCTGCAGCGACCGAGCGCACGCTTGGAGCCGGTCAGGGCCCCCGATGAACCTCGGTCATGTCGATCGCAGGCGTCGGCTGGTCGGTCCAGAAGCCGTGAACGTCCGTCCGCGCCGCGACGAGGTACGGAGGGCTGAAGACCCACACGGCGACGGCGTCGTCGGCGATGGTCCGGGCGATCGCACGGTACGCGGCGATCTCGGCCTCTCGGGTCGGAGCCGACTCGGCCTCGGTCAACAGGGCGGCGACGTCGGGGTTGTCGTACTGGAAGTAGTAGTCCGGGTCGGCGTAGACGTCGATGTCGCGCGGCTCGGAATGACCGATGATCGTCATGTCGTAATCGGCGCCGAGGAAGATCCGCTGGATCCACGTGCCCCACTCGACGACGCTCAGCTCAACGTCGATGCCGACCTCGGCGAGCTGTTGCGCGATGACCTGGCCGCTGCGGCGCTCGAGCGCGTACGGCTCGGGCAACTCGAAGGCGACCTCGAACCCGTCCGGGTAGCCCGCCTCGGCCAGCAGCTGCCGGGCACGGTCCGGATCGTACGGGTAGGTTCCCGTCAGGTCGACGTAGTACGGCTCGGAGGGACTCATGTGCGTCCCGATGACGATTCCGAGACCGAACATGGCGCCGTCGACGATGGCGTCCTTGTCGATCGCGTGCGTGATCGCCTGCCGCACGCGAAGGTCGTCGAACGGCGCGCGCGCGTTGTTCAGGGCGAGCGTGATCTCCGTCGTGGCGGTGCCCTCGGTGGCGACGAGCGACGGATCCTGCCGCGCCTGCAGGTACTGCTCGGGCGGGAGCGACGTGCCGATCAGATCGACGTCGCCGGCCCGCAACGCCGCGTAGCGCGTGTTCGGATCGCCGATGATCCGGAACCGGACGGCGTCGAGGTACGGAACGCCGGCGAGGTAGTAGTCCTCGAACCGTTCGAGCCGAACCTCCGAGCCCTCGCGGTACTCCACGAACCGGAACGGTCCCGTCCCGACCGGACGGCGCCGTTGGCGGTCGGCCGTGCCCGCCGGGTAGATGATCGAGTCGGGCCGGGCGAGATCGTAGAGCAGGCTCCGCGTCGGCCTGGACAGGACGAAGGTGACGGTGAAGGCGTCCTCGTCCGTGACGACGGCGTCGATCGTCTCGTAGTAGCCGGCGTTCGTGTGGCCCGAGTCGGGATCGAGCGCCCGCTCGAACTTCGCCACGATGTCGTTCAGCGTCAACGGACGCCCGTCGTGGAACCGGACGTCCCGACGAACCTCGAAGGTGAGCGCCAGCGCGTCCTCGGACAGCGTCCACGACTCGGCCAGGGCCGGCACGATCTCGCCGTCCCGATCGAACCGGACGAGGCCCTCGAACACGTTGTGATACACGACCCGGGCGATCTCCTGGGACGTGGACACCGTGGGATCCCAGCCCGGCGGATCGGCCGTGATCGCGACGACGACCTCGCCCCCGTAGCTCGGAGGCGGAGCGTCCTGAGCGAAGGCCGTGCCGAACGTGACAGGAAGAAGCACGCACAGCGCGCGTGCGAGGCGAAGAACGATCGGGCTCATCGAGACCTCCTGGGGTCCGTGCCGTCACCGCGGGAAACGGCCGGGTCGGACCGGACGTCGGTGCCGACAAGGTACCGGACCGTCGCGTCGGCGTAAAGCCGGCGCCTTCGTTCAGCGGACGGAAGGGGTGGCCCGCATCAGCAGTCCCGAGCTGGACACGCGAACCTCGATCACTGCGGCAGCGTCCGCGGCGAGGTGGCTTCCCGAGCCGTACTGCGCGTCGACCAGCGAGTGGAGCCACGGCTGCCGACCGACCCAGTCGTACAGACTCGATGCGAACCCGTCCTCGGCGTCGTGCAGGGACTCGACGGTCCGGGGCAGCGTGCGCTCGTCGTCGACCGACCGGTAGCGGCCGCCGATCCGATCGAGGCGGTAAGCGGTATGGAGCCCGATCACGTTCGCCCACGGGTGCCACTTGACGATCTGCGCGTCGATCCAGACCTGCTCGCCAGAGAGCTCGTAGCGACGGACCTCGCCGCCAGGAATCTCCACCTCGGCGCGGAAGCGGGACGGACCGGTCGGCTCGACCCGGATGACCGCCGCGAGCGTCTCGCGGGTCAACGCCTCGTACCGGGCCAGCGACCAGGCGGCCGCCCCGGTCGCGCCGGCCAGGGCGAGCACGAGGATCGCCACGAGGAGGCCGAGACCGCCGCTGACGGGGGCGCGGCGACGGAACGCCGATACCGCGGACACGCCCAGCAGCACGGCGACCACGGCGAGCAGGACGACGATCAGCCAGACGGGGGACATGCGCTCAACCTACCCCTGCCAGCGTGGATGCACGAAGCCGGCGGGTCACAGGTCCGGATCGGCGTCGGGTGGCCAGCTCCCTCCGAGCGCCAGCCACGCGGACACCATGTCGGCAGGAACCTGCGCCACGAAGGTGATCGCCTGGTGGTCGGAGGGGTGGGGCAGCGTGAGCCGGTAGGCGTGCAGCGCTTGACGCGGAATGACCGAGCTGGAGCGCCCGTACAGCTCGTCGCCCAGGATCGGCGCGCCCACGTGGGCGAGATGGACGCGGATCTGGTGCGTACGGCCCGAGCGGGGCGTGGCCTTGACCAGCACGTGCCCTGGAGCGCGCGCCAGGACGCGAACGTTCGTCGACGCCGACTTCGCGTTGCCGCCGCCGATCGTCATCGACTGCCGCTTCACCGGATGACGTCCGATCGGAGCGTCCACGCGGACCTCGTCGTCGATGTCGCCGACGCCGATCGCGATGTACTCCTTCACCGTGAGGCGCTTCTTGAACGCGTCGGACAACGCGCGATGGGCATCGTCGTGCTTCGCGACCACCATCACGCCCGAGGTGTCCTTGTCCAGGCGGTGAACGATGCCGGGACGGTAGTCCTCGCGGTACGGATCGTAGACGTCTTCCTTCGACAGCTCCATGCGGCCGAGGAGGGCGTTCACGACCGTCCCCGTCCGCAAGGTGGCGGTCGGGTGGGCGACCAGGCCCGGCGGTTTGTCGATCGCGGCGAGGTCCTCGTCCTGGTAGATGATCGTCAGCGCGTGATCCTCGGGCTCGACCAGCGAGGGGCGGGTCGGCGGCAGCACCAGCGAGACGATCTCGCCGCCGTGGAGCTTGGTGGCCGGCTTGCCGACGGGACGACCGTCGAGCGTCACGAGGCCCTCGTCGACCAGATCCTTCGCAGCCGTGCGGGACAGCGCCAGCGCCTGAGCGATGGCGACGTCCAGCCGCTCGCCGGCCGGGGCTTCGAAACTGCGCACGTCCACGCGCCAGAGTCTAGCCGACGCGGATCGAACCCGGCTCGCAGGGCTATACTCTCGCCGTGACGACGCCGGGAATCGCACTCGACGCCATGGGAGGCGACCGCATGCCGGACGCCGCCTTAGGCGGCGCCCTGGCCGCCGCCGAGGAGGGCGTGAAGGTGGTCCTCGTCGGCGACGCTCCGACGCTCCAGGCCGCGCTGGACGCCCGCGGCGGCGAGCTCGAGATCGTGCACGCCGACGACGTGATCGGCATGGACGAAGCCGCGGCGGAGGTGCGACGGCGACGCGACGCCAGCGTCACCGTCGCCGCCCGACTGGTCAAGGAGGGACGAGCGTCCGCGCTCGTCTCGATGGGCCACTCCGGGGCGACGATGGCGGCCGCGCTGTTGGGCTTCGGTCGCTTGGACGGCGTCGAGAGGCCGGCGATCGTCGCGAACGTCCCCGCGGCCAGCGGGCCGGTCACGCTTCTCGACGTGGGAGCGAACGCCGACTGTCGGCCCCGCATGCTGCAGCAGTTCGCGGTGATGGGCAGCGTGTACGCCCGGCTCGTGCACGGCATCGACGACCCTTCCGTCGGACTTCTCTCGATCGGCGAGGAGCCGGGGAAGGGCAACGAGCTGGTCCGCGAAGCGTACCCGCTGCTCGCCGCCACGCCCGGCATCCGCTTCCACGGCAACGTGGAGGGGCGCGACGTGCTCGCTGGCACGACCGACGTCATCGTGACCGACGGGTTCACGGGGAACGTCGTGCTCAAGCTCGCCGAAGGGGAGGCCAGGGTGCTGTTCGGGTGGATCCGCGACGCGCTCCGTGCCGACCTGCGCAGCCGCGTCGGAGGCCTGCTGGCGCGGCCCGCGCTACGCAGCGTGGCCGACCGCCTCGACCCCTCGACCTACGGAGCGCAGCCGCTGCTAGGCGTCGGCGCGCCCGCCTTCATCGGTCACGGGAGCAGCGATCAGCGCGCGGTGCGCAACGCCTTGCGGTTCGCCCACGCCTCGGTTCGAGACGAGCTGGTGCCGCGCCTCGCGACCGAGCTCGCTGCGCTGTCAGGGGACGGGGCCGGCACGGACTGAGCGCGCCCGGCCCGCGTCGCTCAGGGAGCGGGCGAGACGAAGAGCCAGTCGACCGCCACCGGATCGCTGAGATCGTCCAGGGTCGTGACCGCCTCCCCGCGGATCGACG
>CAZHCI010000052.1:2104-8536 GCA_964530905.1 uncultured bacterium | reverse complement strand
CCGCCACGCCGGCGTCCGCGACCCGCTGACCCAGCTCGATCGTGTCGGCCGCCGCCTGGAAGCTCGTCGGATCGTCCAGGTCGAGCGCGGAGGCGTCGAAGACGGTCAGAACGTCACGATCGCGGTCGTCGCGGTGCAGCACGTACAGCCGTACCGGGTCGTCGCGTGCGACCGCGACGTCGACGATCGTCCCCTCCACCGTGCGGCGGAAGCCGGGCAGCCACGTCAGCGGAGGATCGTCCGCGACGGGATCGGGCGGGAGGCCGCTGGCGAGGAGACCGACGACCGCCTGACCGGTGTCGGCGTCGGTACCCGCCACGACCAGCGCGACCGGCGTGGTGGCCTCCTGCGTGCCGGTGCAGCCGGCGACCATCGCCAGCCACGCCGCGAGAGCCAAGCTCAGCCGTGCACGCGAGCGTCGCGTCATGGAGCCGCTCCTTCCTCGCCCCACGGGAGGGTGGGGCCCTGATCGAGCGAGAGCTGCGGCCCCTCGCTCCTGCCCGGCGCACCGAGGGTGAGGACCACCTCGCCGGAGCGGGTGTCCCAGCTCGCGTACAGCGCCCAGCAGC
This sequence comes from uncultured bacterium, assembly GCA_964530905.1. Classification (GTDB taxonomy): domain Bacteria; phylum Deinococcota; class Deinococci; order Deinococcales; family Trueperaceae; genus SLSQ01. The sequence goes on along the minus strand of CAZHCI010000052.1, from coordinate 7,967 downwards.
AGCGGTCCCAGGTCGCGAACAGCGTCGGCCGCGGGTCCAGCGCCAGCTCGCTGGCGGGATCGTCGTCGACGATCTCCCAGACGTCGTCGAGGGTGGCGCCGAGGTACAGCTCGTTCGTCGCCCGCACGACCAGCGACACCTCCTCGAACGACAGCCGTCCGCTCCGGACCGCTTCCGTGTTCACGTCGTAGCTGCCGCGGTAGCCGAACGTGCCCTGCAGACCGACCCGACCGGCGACGTCGAGGCCCAGCTGCAGGTTGGCGCGCCGCAGGTACGCGGTCGGCTGCCCGTCGTCCGGGAGCGGCACGTCGACGAACGCGTCCACCGCGGCGCGGACGAGTCCCGCCGCGAAGCGACGCTCGCTCAACCGGAGCGTCGCTTCGAACCTCGTTCCCTGCCGCACGACCTCGTCGCCACGGGGAACGCGGCTGGTGCGGTACTCGGCCCGGAAGCGCGTACCGGCGCTCGACCCCGCGTCCTCCACCCGGACCGACAGTCGCCGGACCGACGCCGGGTCGGGCTCGAGCGCCAGCCACGAGGCTGGGACCAGCTCGATCCCGTCCACTGTGACGCGTCCCAGGTCGCGCCAGACGATCGCGAAGCTGTGGCGGCCGGGAGCGCCGCCGGACGGGCCGAAGCGCTGCTCGATCTCGCCACGGACGGGACCGAGATCGATGGCGAAGCGGTAGCCGGCCTCCTCGGTCTCGCCGTCGTCGGGATCGAACGTCCAGAACGCCTCGAGGCCGGGTCGAACGTCGTCCGCCGTCAGCGTGCCCAGCGTGGCGGACAGCTCCAGCGGCGTCCAGAAGCTCTCCGGATCCCGGGCGGGCTCGACCTCCAGGCCGCCCGACGCCTGGGCGACGAGCAGGTCGGTGGCCCCCAGGCGCACCGTGGCCTCGCCCTCCGTGGTGTCGCGCGGCGCCTCGTCGAACCGACCGGGCGGCAGGGTCGGATCCAGGTCGCGCACGGCGTCCGCCGTCAGCCGCGCGGTCCAGGTCGTCGACGGAGCGCGGACGTCGAGCTGCAGCCGGGCGGTGCCGAGGTCCCCCTCCGCGGGGTCGGCCTCGTGCAGCAGCGACAGGTCGATCGCCCGCACGTTCGTGAACGCCTCGAGCCTGACCGTCGTCGGCAGCAGGCCGACCTCGTCCGGCGCGCGGTCGTCCTCCAGCAGCCAGCCGCCCTCCGCCGACAGCCGCGTTCCCGGCAGCGGTCGGAGCGAGAGCGAGGCGACCAGATCGCTGCGGGTGCGAAGCGGAATCCGGTCGAACGCGAACGGCGTCTCGCCCTCGGCCGCGTCCCTGCGGAGACGGAGCTCCACCGAGCCCAGGTCGCCCAGCGAGCGTCGCGCCCTGAGCTCGCTGTCCCAGTCGACCTGTCGCTCGCCGGTGTCGTAGTACCGGCCCGTGAACGCCGTGCGCCCCGTCAGCTCGATCCCCAGCACGTCGACCGCGGCCAGCGTGACGCCGTGCCTGAGCTCGGCCCGGCCGGCCGTGAGGAACGGCCGACCGACGGCCACGGCGCTCCGGTTCGTCGGGTCGGGCGCGTCCTCGAACACGCCCACGTCGACCGAGAGCTCCTGCAACGTCAACGCCCCGGCCCGGAACGGGAACGCGTCGGCGCCCTCCGCGCGGAGTCGGACCGGGGCCGTGCGCGGCGTGCGCGGGCCGTCCCAGCTGGGCCGGGTCGAGGCGCCGGCGTCCAGTGGGACGGCGACGCGGCTGGACGCCTCGGTCCGGAACCCACCGGCGTGGGCGGCCACGGAGGCCTCCGCCTCGACGAGGTTCGAACGCGCCGCGTCGTCGCGCGCCACGCGGACCGAGACGACCGGATCGCCGGCCGGGGGGTCCGAGGCGTAGCGAGCCTCGAACCTGATCTCCGGGTCGGCGTCCGCGGGGTCGGCGGCGAGCTCGGACGCGAACGCCGGGCGGTACGCGATCTCGAGGCGTCCGGCGCCGCGGTCGTCGTAGAAGCGATGGTCCACGCCTCCAGCCAGGTACGCCCGTTCCGGTCGCCCCCCCAGCAGACGGCCGTCGACCGGGCCTCCGGCGTCAGGGTCCACGTCGACGATCAGCCGCGCGCGGAAGGTGCCGAACGCGTTCGGCCCCGAGACGTACGGCCAGTCGACGGCGATCTCGGCCTGCGCGTCCTCGCCTCCTCGGACGATCTCGAGGCGAGGGATCCGGGCCGGCTCGGCCAGGGGCAGGACCAGCAGCGGAAGCGCCACGAACGGGGCGTCGCGGATCAGGACCACGACCTGCCAGGCGATCAGGCGATCTCCTGGCAGGATCTCGATCCGATCGGCGACGAAGGCGTAGTCCTCGATCTCTTGCCCGCAGCGTCCGCACGGGCTGAAGCGGCCGTCCAGCAGGCGGATGCGTCCCTCGACCCGCTGCGCGCGCTCGCCCCGGACGTCGACCCGGTCGGTGATGACGAGCACGTCGTCTCCGTCCGAACGGCCGTCGTCGAGCTGGACGGTCAGGTCGTCGCCCACCAGGACGTCGCCCGGGCGTTCGACGCGTCCACGACCGACGATCCGCACCACGCCCGCTTCGGGGTCGAACTCGAGCCGGGAGGCGATCAGGACGAGGTCGCCGCGCGTCACGACCACCCGTTCGGCCGACACGACGTAGAGCTCGCGCTCCTCGCCGCCCGGCAGGACGATGGTACGGAGCTCCAAGCGAGCCTCGGGGTCGCCCCCCGTGTCGATGCGCACCGTCTCGGCCGCCGCCCAGCCCGCCCACGCCAGCACGAGCGCGAGCACGGCCGCGACGCGGACGACCAGCCCGACCGTCCCGGCGCAGCCGTCGGGCCGGGACTCGGAGCGGCGTCGTCGCCTCATCGTCGCCACCTCATCGCCACCGCCTCATCGCCACCGCCTCATCGCCGCCACGCGAGCGTCAGAAGCCCCGTCCCCGCAGCGAGGTAGAGCGCGACCGGGGCCCAACCCGCGGTCCATGCCGGGATCGCGCCCTGAGCGCCCAGCAGCTTCGCGACGCTCCACGTGGCGTAGTACAGGAAGGTCAGCAGCAGCACCGACACCATGCCCAGCGGCGCGTCGCGGCGCACGCCGGCGAGCCCGATCGCCAGCGCGAAGATCGCGAAGGCGACGGCGGCCAGCGGCTCGGCGATCTTGCGATGCAGCGCGGTCCAGGCCGCGGGGTCGCTCCGCTCGGACCGGAGCCTGGTCAGCAGGTCCGGCAACGGCAGCGTCACCAGGTCCGACCGTCCCGTCGAGGCGGCCGCCAGGTCGCGGACGGGCACCGTGCCGGTCTCCGCCACCATGTCGAGCGACGGGCGCTGGCCGTCGAGGACGCGAATGCGGAGATCCTCGAGCCGCCAGACGCCGACCTCCTCGTCCAAACGTCCCCGTCGCGCCTCGATCACCTCGCGCGGACCGGCCAGGCCTCCGGGCGTCAGGATCACGACGTCCCTCGCCTCCCCGCCCGGGCGGAGCTCGCCCAGGAACAGGCTGCGCCCCCTGCCGTCGGTGAGGAACGCTCCCTCCTGGAGCAACGTCGAGGGCGCCTCCAGCAGGATCTCCTTCTGCACCTCGAGCGCGCGGGTCTCGGCCCACGGCACCACGATCTCGTTGTTCGTCGCCGCGATCAGGGCGACCCCCAGCCCGGCGGCCAGCAGCGGCCGTAGCAGGGCGGCGGGGGAGAGTCCCAGCGCCAGCGCCGCACGCAGCTCGCGGTCGCCCGCCATGCGCGCCAACGCCAGCAGCGCGGCGAACAGCAGCGCCAGGGTGAGGCCGGCCGACGCGGCGGCAGGCACCTTGTACAGCAGGTAGCGGGCGACCAGGCCGACCGGCACGCCGCGGGCCAGCGCGTCGGCCAGCACGTCGAGGAGGAAGCTGACGAGCAGCAGCACCAGCAGGACCGCGAGGCCGGCGACGTACAGCGGCGCGATCTCGGCCAGCACCGCCCGTCCGAACCGTTTCACGGCGCGTCGCTCCGCAGCGCCAGTGCGACGCCCGTCGCGGCGACCACGGCCGGCGTCGCCCACGCCGCCAAGGCGGGCCCCAGCACGCCCCGGTCGAACAGCGCGGCCGACAGCGTCCACGCCGCCCAGAACCCGGCGACCAGCACGATCGTCCAGGCGACGCCGGCCGCGCGCCCGCGAAGACGCAGCGCCAGCGCGGCCGCGGCGAGGACGAACACCGCGGCGCTGGTCGCGTCGGCGAGGCGCCGGTGGAGGTCGAAGCGCAGCTCGCTCGCGTCGGTTCCCGCGGCGCGGCGCTCGGCGATCCGCTCGCGAAGCTCGCCCAGGGGCAGCGTGTCGGCGCGCGCGAGGGAGGTGCTCGGGTCGACCTCGAGGGGGAAGGCGAGCGTCTCGGGTCCCCGCGGAACGGGATCGCCGTCCCGGGGAAGGCGCCAACCCTCGCCGACGTCCCAGACGCCCTCGTCCGACCGCCAGCGGCCGGAGCGGGCGGTGAGCAGCGTGCCGTCGGGAAGCCGCACCAGCACGCCGTCGAGCTCGGCTTGGCGCGGATCGTCGCGGTCCGCCCGAATGCGGGAGGCGTGGAAGATCGTGTCGTTCACCAGGTACGACACGTCGCGCTCCGACGCGGCGGGGGGTCGCCCGTACAGGAAGCCGTCGATGATGCGCTGGTAGACGCGTTCGGACCGGGGCTCGACCACGCCGTTGACGACGATCCCGACGCCGCTCACCAGGACGCCCCACGCCACCAGCGGAACGATCAGCGAGCGCGGCGCGATTCCGCCCGCCTGCGCCGCCTTGAGCTCCGAGTCGCGCGCCATGCGTCCACCGGTGACCAGGACGGCGAACGTCGCGGCGACCGGCATGGCCAGATGGAGGAACCACGGCGTCTTCGCGAGGAGCAGCCGGGCGACGGTCGCGAGGCTGGCCTCCTGCTCGATCAGGAACCGGGCCAACACGCTCAGCAGGTCGATCGACAGCAGCAGCGACACGCCCGCGACGCCCAGCAGGAACAGGCCGGTCGTCTCTCCGAGCAAGGCGCGAGCGAGGCGGATCGGCACTCGCGGAGCATAGCAGAGGGCCAGGACCGCCCAAGTCGCTCCTGGCGCCGGTATCGTGACGGCGTGGACGTCGCTCTGGTCGCCGTGCAGGCCGCGCTGGACCCGGATCGATACCGCTCGGCGAAGCGCTACCGGGCGTGGATCGTGGAGCTGGCCGAGCGCGCGGTCGCCGGGCTTCCTGCGGCGGCCGGGACCCCTCGTCTGCTGGCGTTTCCCGAGCTGATCGGAGCGCCGCTCCCGTGGCTCGTGGACCGGCCGCCCGATCCGCGCGACGCGGCCCGGGCGCGACACCGGATCGCGGAGACGGTTCGTGGTCGCCCCGGCGAGATCGTGCGCGCCGCGGCGCGGTCGTGGCGGGTCGGCCCGTCGCTGCTGCTCCAGACGGAGGCCGTGCGAGCGGGGAGGATCCACGCCGAGGCGTTCGCCGAGGCGGCCCGCTCCGCCCAGGCCACGGTCGTGGCGGGCACGATCCTGGGGCCGCCGGTGGGGTTCGAGGCGTCGCGCGGCTGGCACGTGTCCGATCCCCGGCCCCGCGCCCGGGCCGCGACGTTCGGGCCCGACGGGACGTGGATCGGAGCCACGGACAAGGTGTTCCTCACGCCCGGCGCCGAGTCGTGGATCGGGCTCGCGCGGGGTCGCATCGAGGACCTGCGCCCGCTGGTCACGCCGCTGGGGCCGGTCGGCGTCGCGATCTGCCTGGACGCCTTCCACGACGAGGTCGTCGCGCGTCTTGACGGCTTGGGGACGCGAATCGTGGTCCAGCCCAGCGCCAACCTGGCGGACTGGTCGCGGCCGTGGCCCGGCGATCCGTCGCTGCGCGAAGGCGAGGCGTGGTGGCGCTACGGCTTGCCGCGCGCGGTGCG
>CAZHCI010000052.1:0-2004 GCA_964530905.1 uncultured bacterium | reverse complement strand
TCGCTCGTCGATCTGTTCCAGCTCCTCGCCGGCGCCTCGCGCACCGGACGTCTCGTCGTCGAGCATCCGCGCGGCGACGCACGGATCTACTTCGAGAAAGGCGACGTGACCCACGCGACCTTCGACGGAGAGGAGGGCGCGGAGGCGGTGTACGCGCTGTTCGCGGACGAGCGCGGAACGTTCGCCTTCTCGACCGGACTCCCGGCGCCGCGGCGCACGGTGAAGCTGGGAACGCGCAACCTCGTGCTCGAGGCGGTGCGACGCCTGGACGAGGCCCGCCGCGACGCGGACGACGGCATGATCCCGTACGAGTCGGACATGGTGCCCGAGCGCAGCGGCGACGCCGCCAGCGAGCGGGTGGACCTCGGGGAGCACGAGCGCGACGTCTTGGACCGGATCGACGGTCGACGCAGCCTCCAGCGGATCGCCGAGCTCGCCGAGCGGCCGTTCGTCGACGTGGCCCGGATCGCCGCGCGCCTCGTCGCGGCAGGCGTGATCGTGGTGCGGAAGCGACGGCCCCGGACCGCCAGGCTGGTGGTGAGGGCGGCCAGCACGGCGCTGCCGCCGGGCGCCGCGATGGTGGACGCCGGCATCGTCGAGGCCTGGGCACGGGCGCTGGGCGAGCGACCGGACGAGGTCCTGGGCCGCCGCGAGAACGGCGCCGTCGTTCGGTTCCGCTTGCAGACGGGCGAAGGCACCGGGCCGTTCCTGCTCCTGGGGCACGCCACGCTGATGCGGACGGGCCTGATGGCCGACGAGCCGCTCCTGGTGCGTCCCGCGGAGGACGGCGCATGACGACGTCCGACGCGGCAGCCGAGCTGGACGCACCGTCCGATCTGGCGGTTCCGGTGGACGCCGCGGCGGGCGCTCGGCGGCTGGTGCCGTGGCGGCGCGCGCCGTTTCCCGCCCCGTGGGACGCCTGGTTCGGCTCCAGCGGAGCTCTCCACCTCGAGATCGGGTTCGGCGACGGCCGTTACACGGTACGCCGCGCGATCGAGCATCCGGGCGAGCGGTTCGTCGGGATCGAGGCGTCGGGGGTGAGCGTCCGCCGTGCCCTGTCGAAGCTCCGCAAGGAGGAGCTGGGCAACGTCCGGCTGGTCAAGGCCGGCGCCCAGATGGCGGTGCGACAGCTGTTCGCGCCCGCGTCGCTGGCGTCCGTCACGGTGAACTTTCCCGACCCGTGGCCCAAGGGGCGTCACGCCGAGAATCGCCTGTTGCGCGTACCGTTCCTGACGCTCCTCGCCGAAAGGCTTCGTCCCCGCGGCGAGATCCGGCTCGCGACCGACCACCCGGAGTACCTGGCGTTCAGCCGGCACGAGGCGCGACGCAGCGGCCTGTACCATCTCGAGCAGCGCGAGCCGCCTGTCGCCGTGTTCGAGACGAAGTACGCGCTGAAGTGGCGCGATCAGGGCAAGCCGCTTCACTACCTGGTGTTCGTCCGGAACGATGTCGCCGCCCCCTCCGCTCCCCCCATCGAAAGGCCAGCGATCATGCCTCACGCACTCTTCCGCGGCGCACCGCCCGACCAGCTCCGATTCGACAAGCGCGTGCTTCCTTACGCCGGTGGCCACGTCGTGCTTCACGAGCTGATGCGCAGCCTGGGCGGCGACCGGGGACGCGACCGCCTGGTGGTGCGGGCGACGGTGGACGAGCCCGATCTGGTCCAGCAGCTGCTCGTCGTCGTGCAGCGTCGCGAGGGCGACGCGTGGATCGTGCGGCTCGAGTCGTTCGGCGACCCCATCGTCACGCCCGCCGTCAGGGGCGCCGTGCACGCGGTGACCGACTGGCTCGAGACGCACGCGTCCGTGACGGTCGACGCGCGGAACTACTGAGCGTGAACGAGCCCCGACCCGACCACGACGGCACGCCCGAGCTCCTTCGCCTGGACGCGTTTCCGGCGCCGCACGCGTTCACGACCAGGCGCGGCGGCGTCGGCGGCGGGCCGTTCGCGGAGCTGAACCTGGGCAGGTCGGTCGGCGACGATCCGGACGCCGTGACGGAGAA
>CAZHCI010000051.1:8007-15848 GCA_964530905.1 uncultured bacterium | reverse complement strand
CCGCGGGCGTCCATGCAGGTGCCGCAGGCACCGACGTCGGCGCCCTTGCGCGCGACCGAGCGGACCATCCGCGCCACGTTGTAGTAGCCGTTCGGCGTGGTCTGGCCGTCCTTGCCGCAGCCGACCGCGTCCGCCATCAGGAACAGTCGTAGGTTCACGTCGTCGTTCCCGCTCAGCTGGCGGGCCAGCCGCAGCCCGTTGTACGAGCGCTCGGTTCCGTAGGGCGGATCGTTCAGGATGATCAGGACGTTCACGAGGACCTCCTCCGCGAGCTTCGCTCACGACTCACGATGCGTGTGCGGGGTCGGTCCCGGCGCCGTTCCACCAGGCGAGGATCGCCAGCGGCACGAACGCGACCCCGGTCCAGGCGGTCGCGGATCCGAGCTGCGCCAGGCCGACGCCCGCCACCAGCGCGCCCACGGCGTAGCCTCCGTCGCGGAAGAACCGATAGATGCCCAGCGCGGTGGCGCGCTCCGCGGGCGCGACACGGTCGGCGACCAGCGCGATCAGCACCGGGTACGCCATGCCCGTGCCGAGGCCCAGCACCGTCGCGGCCGCCAGCGCCAGGGGAAGCGTGGTCGAGACCGCCAGCAGACCGAGTCCCGCGCCTTGCAGCGCCATCCCGACGGCGACCGGCCCGCGCCGTCCGATCCGGTCGGACAGCGGACCGAACAGCGGCTGGCCCGCGGCCCACACCAGCGGGTACAGACCGGCCACCAGGCCGATCTGAGGCAGACCGAAGCCGCGCTCGGCCAGCAGCAGCGGCAGCGACAGCCACACCAGGCCGTCCTTGAGGTTCGTGGCGAGGCCCAGCAGGCTCGGAACGCCGACGCCCCGCACCCAGCGGAGGGGCGGTGCGCGTCCCGTCGGCGCCGTTTCGGGCGCGGCCAGCGAGAGCGCCAGGCCGATCGCGGCCAGCGCGACGCCCAGCACGAACGGCCACGGCCGCAGGCCCGCCTGCGAGGCGATCAGGCCGGTCAGGAACGCCGTCGTGGCCACGCCCAGGTAGCCTGCGAACTCGTTGATTCCGGCGGCGAAGCCGCGCCTCCCCGACGGCATCAGGTCCACCATCATGTTCACCGTCATCGACCAGGTCAGCGCCTGTCCCGCCCCCAGCAGCACGTTCGCCCAGATCACCACGTCCCACGACGGCGCCCACGCCAGCAGCGGCGCGACCGGCAGCGACACGATCCAGCCCAGCACCAGCACGCGCTTGCGCCCCAGCCGGTCCGCGGTCGCGCCCGCCAGGAGGTTGACGACCGCCTTCGCGGCCGCGAACGCGATGACGAATCCGCCGACCGCCGCCCCGCTGCCGAGGGCGGCGTCCTGCTCGGCCAGCAGCGGCAGCACCGTCCGTTCGAGCCCGACCATCGAGCCGACGAACAGGTTGATCAGGGCCAGCAGCCAGAAGCCGGTCCGGGTCGGGCCGGGCCGCGGCGTCGCGTGCTCCGCGGCGGTCGTCCCTTCCGTCATCGCCGCCCCGCGCCCCTCATCCGTCCCGAGCGACGGCGGTCGTCTCGACCGGGAGCCCTTGCGAGCGCCAGTCGGGAACGCCTTCGCGCAAGCGGCGGGCCGTCCGCCCCCGAAGCGTCAACAGCTTCACGGCACGGTCCGAGAGCGCGCAGTACGGCCCACGGCAGTAGGCGACGACGTCGACGTCGGACGGCAGCTCCTCCAGCCGGGCTTCGAGCTCGTCGATCGGGATCGACCAGGCGCCGGGCAGGTGGCCCGCCCGGTACTCGTCGGTCGGTCGTACGTCCAGGAGGATCGTCTCGCCGCTGGCCAGCCGCTCGCGAAGCTTCGCGGTCGTCACCGGCTCGCCGCTGCCGGCGTGCAGGTCGTCCAGCAGCCGGTCCATCTCGGCCAGGCGGGTCTCGCCGACGGCGCGCACCGCCTGCACCAGCCGCAGCACGTCGTCGCCGGCCGCTCGGTAGAACGCCTGGCGACCGTCGCGACGCACGGCCGCCAGGCCGGCCCGCCGCAACACCTGGAGGTGCTGGCTGGCGTTCGCGACGCTGAGGTCCGCCTGGGTCGCGAGGGTCGCGACGGTCTTCTCGCCCTGGGCCAGAAGGTCCAGCAGCTCCAGGCGCGGGCCGCTGGCGAGGGCTTGCGGCACCTGCGCCAGCCGTTCGTACACCGCACGCTTGGGCGAGGAGGGCTCGATCTCGTTCATATGCTCGAAAGAACACTTGAACGCTCTCGCGTCAGGCGCCGTTCGCGCCCCGCAACCGCATCGACGCGCGCCGCCGCGACGCACGATGCCGAGCCCTAGCCGACCGCGCCGAGAGCGGCCGCCCGGTCGACCAGATACCCCCCGATCACGAACACGAGGTAGAGACCCACCAGCACTGCGCCCGCCCAGCGCGGCACCGCCTTGCGCAGCATGAGGAGCGAGATCACGACGACCGTGACGAACGCGAGGGGAAGGTAGAACGTCGTGGTCGAGGCCGAGAGCTCGACCGGGCGGGCCAAGGCGATCAGGCCGCCGTTGAACAGGAAGAACGCCAAGGTCGAGCCGACGACGTTCCCGAAGGTGATCTCGGGGTGGCCGCGACGTGCGGCGGGAAGCTCCCGCGCCAACTCCTCGATGCTCACCAGCAGCGCGAGGATCGCCATGCCGTAGAACGTGTCCGCGACGCCGAGCCAGGCGATGACCGTCTTCGATCCCTCGACCGCCAGCTCGCTGCCCACCACGATCGCGATCAGCGACACGACCAGCAGGCCGGCGGCCCGGCTTGCGCTTCCGACCTCCGGCGCCTCCGGCTCGGTGGCCGACGCGACGTCCACGCCCCGCCGGCTCAGCCAGATCAGGAACGCCACGGCCAGCGCGTACCCAAGCAGCAGCACAGCACCGTCCAGGCGCGACAGTCGGCCGTCCAGCGCCACGACGCCGAAGAGCGCGACCGCAGCGACCGGAACCGCCAAGACGGGCTTCGGCGCCGACACGAACCGCATGGGAGCCAGCAACGCCGTGACGCCGAACGCGAGGGCCAACGCGACCATCGCGGCGCCGATCACCGACCCGAGCGCGATGCCGGGCACCTGCTCCACCGAGCCCGCGACCCCGACCGCCAGATTCTCCGGATCGAAGCCGATGAAGATCACGCTGATCAGGAACGCCGAGACGCCCATCGCGCTGGACGTGCCCACCACGCCGCGGACCAGCCGACCGGCGAAGGTCACGACCAGGACCACGCCCGCGACGACCGACAGCACAGCCAAGGGAATGCTCATCGCGCCTCCTTCGAGGCCGGCAGCCCCACCGTTCGCCGTCCCACGAGACGCCGCGTCTCGTCTTCACGGTAGCAGGCGCTCCCCGCCGCTCCCGGCGTTCGAGCCGACGTCCGAGGGGTCCTAGACGTAGCTGCGGGCGAGCGCTACGGTGAGGAAAGGACCGTCGAGAGCGGAACGGACACGCACCGGACCGCGGTGGTGGCTTCCTGGATTCTCGTCCTCGGGCGGGACGCCTCCGACGACGCTCCATCCACCCGCCAAGGACGACGCTCGCACCCGAACGAACGGGAGGGTCGGCATGAGCACGATCACCATCGGCATCTTCGAGACCAGCGACGAAGCCCAGAACGCCATCGACGCGCTGGTGCAGGCCGGCGTCGACGAAGGCGACCTGCACCCCATCAGTCGCCAACGGATCGCGTCCGACGAGCAGGGCGCGGTCAGAGCGGTGTCCCGCGCCGTCGGCTTCGGCACCGGCGCCGTCTCGAACGAGCTGACGCGCTTGGGCGTCGGCCTGGAAGAAGCGGAGTTCTACGAGCAGGAGCTGCGAGAAGACAGCCTGCTGCTCGCGGTGGAAACGACCGAGGAGAACGAGGAGAAGGTGATGTCGATCATGCGCGAGGCGAACGCCACCCTTCGCGAATCGTAACGACGCGGTCCACGTCTTCGCTCCGCCCTGCACCGGTCGGCTGCGACGACGGCGCGGATCCGCACGACCGGGAGGCATTCGTGAGCATCACGATCGGCATCTTCGACGACGCCGCCGAGACGCAGGACGCGATCGACCGTCGCTGACGCCGGCATGCCCCCGTCGACGGCGCCCGACCTTCTCGCCACCGCCATCGCCGCGCGATCGTCCCTGATCGAACCGTCGCACCGGACCGCGTTCCGGGCGTTCAACGGGCACCTCGAGGGCGACGCGCGCTACGTCGTCGACGTGTACGCCGCGACGGCGGTGATCGTTCACCGTTCGGGCCCGTCGGACGACGACGCTGCGCCCTCGGGTCCGAACGACGCCGGTCCGAAGCTCGCCTCGAGCCTGGACGACCTGATCGCCAGGCTGCGGACCGAGCTCCCCTGGCTGCAGGCGATCGTCGTGAAGGATCGCGAGGCGACCAGCGACGAGGACCGGCGGGGACGCGTCGTGTACGAGGATCCGGACGGGCCCGGCGTGGCGACCGAGCTGCGCGAGCACGACGTTCGCTACGCGCTGGAGCTCCGCATGAACCAGGACGCGAGCTTCTACCTGGACACGCGGAACCTGCGCCGCTGGCTGATCGATCACGCCGAGGGAGCGACCGTGCTGAACACGTTCGCGTACACCGGCAGCCTGGGCGTGGCGGCGCGCGCCGGCGGAGCCGCACGCGTGCTGCACACCGACCTGAACCGTCGCTTCCTGAACGTCGCGAAACGGTCGTACGCGCTGAACGGCTTCCAGGTCGACCGCGCGGACTTCCAGGCCCGCGACTTCTTCTCGTTCGTGCGGGGCCAGAAGCTCCAGGGCGCCCGCTACGACCTGGCGATCCTCGACCCGCCGTTCTTCTCGAGCACGCCCGGCGGCACGGTGGACCTGAGCCGCAACCTCTCCAGGCTGGTGAACAAGCTGCGCCCCCTGATCCGCAGCGGGGGCCGGCTGGTCGTGGTGAACAACTCGCTGTTCGTGTCGGGCGCGGCGTTCCTGCAGGAGCTCGACGATCTGTGCGTCGGCGGCTGGATGGCGATCGAGCGGACGATCGACGTGCCCGACGACGTCGCTGGCACCCCGTCCACCCGCCGGAACGACCCGGTGGTCGACCCCGCGCCGTTCAATCACTCCACCAAGATCGCGATCCTCACGGTTCGCCACAAGGCCTGACCGCGTCGCACCGGTGACGCCGCGCGGGCGTCGCGGTCGCGGCTAGGTCCGGCCGTGATCGTCCGCCGGCACGAGGTGGCGCTCGAGGAACCTCGCGACGGTCCCGTACCAGGTGAGCGCCGTCTCGCGATCGGCGGGTCCGTGCCCGCTACGCTCGTCCACGACGTACTCGACCTCCAGGCCGCGAGCGCGCAGCGCCGCGACCATCTGATCGCTCTCGGCCTGCACCACGCGCGGATCGTTGGCGCCCTGGAAGATCAGCATGGGGACGCGGACCTGATCGACGTACGTGATGGGCGAGCGCGCCAGCAGCATCTCGCGATCGTCCGGATCGTCGGGATCGCCGACCAGCGCCGCCATCAGCGGCCGCCAGTGCGGCGGGACGCTCGCAGCGAAGGTGGCCAGGTTGGACGGACCGACGATGTCGACGCCGACGGCCCAGCGGTCCGGGAGCCGGCTCACGGCCGACAGCGTCGCGAACCCGCCGAACGACCCGCCGAACACGCCGATCCGGCTCGCGTCGCACCACGGCCGGTCCGCCAGCCAGTCGGCGGCCGCCTCGATGTCGCGCAGCTCGTCGCCGCCCCAGTCGCGATGGATCGCCTTCTGCCACGCCTTGCCGTAGCCGGTCGAGCCGCGGATGTTCGGGGCCAGCACCGCCACGCCGCGATTCACCAGGTAGGCGTACAGCCCGCCGTACCGGTACTCGGGCCGCTCCTGCGCCTCCGGTCCGCCGTGGACCGAGAGCAGCACCGGGAACGGGCCGTCACCGGCCGGCCGGTACAGCCACGCCGGCACCTCGCGGTCGAAGCTGGGGTAGCCGACCGGCTCGGGCGCAGGCATCGTGCGCGGATCGAGGCCGCCCAGCATCGACTGCTCGCGAGGCTCCAGCGCGCCGGTCGTCAGGTTCGCCTCGAACAGGTTCGCGGCGTGCGCCGGCGTGCTCAGCGTCACCAGCGCCTGGCGCTCGGCAGGGTGCAGCGCGGCGTGCTCGATCACACCGAACGGCACGTCCGGATCCGGAAGCGACTCGTCGCGAGCGACGTCGTACGCCCGCACGACGCTGGCCCCGTTCACGTTCTCGACGGTCAGGCGGGTCCGGCCGTCCCGCGACAGCGCCAGCTCCTCCACGTCGTGCTCGGGAGCATGGACGTAGAGCCACCCGTCGCCGTCCAGGTCGTAGCGCGCCAGGCCGAGGACCTCGCGACCGAGGTCGGTCCGGAAGTAGACGCTGCGGCCGTCCGGCGTCCACGGCCCCGGCCAGCACTGCGCCTCGCCCTCGTGCGGCGTCACGTGGCTCCACACGTGCGACTCGAGGTCGACCACGTGCAGGTCCTGGTCCATGTTGCCGCGCACCTCGACGATCAGGGCACGGCGCCCGTCGGGCGAGGCCGTGGCGGCGTACATCTGACCGCCGGCGGTCAGGCGGTCCCGTCGTCCGGTGGCCAGGTCGAGGATCTGCGCGTCCATCTCGGTCGGCTCGCGATCGTTCGCCGTGATCAGGACGCGCCGTCCGGGCAGCGGCTCGCCCAGCTCGTGCTGCACCTCCGGCGCGTCGGTGACCTGGCGGGGCCAGCCCGGGCGACCGTCTTCGAGCTCCAGGACGAACGCCTGGTGCATCTCGTCGCCGTCCTGGTCGGCCAGCAGCACGATCGCGTCGCCTTCCGGCGCCCAGGCGAACGCCGTGACGCGGCGCCCGGCCAGCTCGGTCGCCTGCACGGCGAAGCCGCCACCGCTGGGCTGCAGCCACAGCTGACTACGGCCCGAGGTGGGCGCGAGGTACGCGAACGTGCGGCCGTCCGGGGCGTAGGCCGCCTCGCCGATCCGCCGGACGGCGGCGAATCGCTCGAACGGCATCGCGGAACGGACATCGTCGACGGAGCTCATGCTCCCTACGGTAGCGCGGCTCCCCCGCCGGTCAGGCGGGCTCGCGAGCCGACCGTCCGGCGATCATCCGTCGATCGAGACGCCCTTGCGAGGGTCGAACGCGACGTGGCCCGCGATCTGCCGGGCTGCGGGCTTGGGCTCGGGATACGACCAGGCGGCGTCCTCGATCAGCTCGTCTCCGACGTGCAGGTGGTAGTACTCCGCCTCGCCCTTCCAGGGGCAGGTGGACTCGGTGTCGCTGGGCTCGAGCAGCTCGGTGCGGACGTCCTGGCGTGGGAAGTACGACGTCCCCTCCACGCGCTCGACGTCGTCGCTGCTGGCGACCGGGGTGTCGTTCAGGGTGACGGTAGGCATGCTCGTCTCCGTTCGGGCAGGCCGGGCGCGCTCCATCCGGATGCGCCCCACGCCGCCGTGGAATCGGTGGTCACGCTCGCACGGGCGCGGACCGCCTCGCCGTCTGGTTCGCGACGGGCCCCGCCCTACGGCGCGACCGCCTCGCCCTGCGGGTCGGCAGCGGGCGCGAGCACGGCCGGGAACGGCTACCCGGTCCCGCTGACCCGCTTCGCGATCTTCTCGGCCAGCCTCTTCGCGTCGTCCGGCTGCGCGCCGCCCCACCAGCGCGCCTGCGGCCCCTCGTACCCGACGACGCAGCGGTGCTTGCACCGGTCCAGGCAGTCGGTGCGGATCACCCGGCACGGCGCGTCCAGCTTCTTCAGGGCGCGACGCAGGCCCTTGGCCAGATCGCTCGCACCGTGCTTGGCGCAGTCCTTTCCCTGACACACCAGCACGTGGGCGTCGATCGGCTTCGGCTCGAGCTTCTTCATGGACGTCCTGCCATGGAGCGAGACGCTACCATCGCGCCGAA
>CAZHCI010000051.1:0-7907 GCA_964530905.1 uncultured bacterium | reverse complement strand
CGCCTGGATGAACACCAGCACGAACAGCGCGACGGTCTCGACCACGCCGATCGCCATCAGGTAGTTCCCGAACCCCTGGCCCGTCTCGCCCAGGGCGTCGGCCGCGGCGGCGCCCACCCGGCCTTGGAGCCAGGCCGACGCGGCCATGGCGGCGCCACCGAACACGCCGACCGCCATCGCCGCCGGCCAGGCGACCGGCCCGACGCCGGCGGCCTGCTCGGTCGCGGCCCGGATCATCACGTTCATCAGGATCATGCCGTAGATCGTCTGCGAGAGCGGCGCGCCCACGAAGGTGACCAGGATGAACGGAACCGGCTTGTCCTGCGCGTAGCAGCGCTTCCACGCACCGACCACCGCCAAGCCGGCGCTGCCGGTCCCGATCGCGGAGCCGACCGCGGCCAGGCCCAGCACCGCGGCCGATCCGACCTTGGCGAGCGCGAGCGTCAGTTCGGGATCCATCAGGGGTCTCCTTCCCCACTCGGTCGTCCTCCGCTCGCAGGGCCGACGTGCGCGAACGGTCGGTACGGATGACCCGTCCACGGAACGCCCATGTGCCCGGCGAACTCCAGCATGTTCAGCCGCACGCCGTGCACCAGCACGCCCATCGCGGCAAGCAGCACGTTCAGCGTGTGACCGAAGAACAGCACCAGCGCGCTGAGCACCCCGCCGATCACGCTTCCGACCGGTCCGCTCAGCCCGATGTCGCCCGCCAGGTCGTTGAACGCCGCGGCGACGGCGAACGTCGCCGCGCCCACCGCGAACAGCCGGACGTACGACACGACGTCGACGAAGTTGTTCACCAGCGTCAACGGCAACAGCGCGTGCTGGAACCAGTCGCGCCGCAGCAGTCGCCACGGCGTCGAGAACAGCACGACCAGCGTCAGCCCCACCGTGAACACGATCCAGCCGGCCTCCGGGAACGGATCGCCCAGCACCAGCTGCCTGGCCAGGAAGTACATCGTCCACGTCGTCGCCACCCAGCCGACCTCCGCCAGCGCGCGCACGCTGTTCAGGTAGCGCAGCGCGTTCCAGACGTGCGCGACGGTGAGGTGCACCGCCCCGATCGCGAAGCTCAGCCCGATCACGTTCCGCTCGGAGGCCAGCCAGTCCAGGCGGCCCCACGCCAGCAGCGAAGGCAGCGCCGCCATGCCGAACAGGTTGCCGCTGAGCAGCCCCCACACGATCGTGCCGACCGAGAGCAGCCGGAGGAGCGCGATCAGCCGTGGCGGCGTCCGCTTCGCGCGGCGCGCGAACGTCTCGGTGAGCGCCAGGAACACCAGGCCGTAGCCGGCGTCGCCCACGATCATGGCGAAGAACAGGCTGAAGAACACCAGGAACGGCACGCTCACGTCGACGTTCCCGTACGCCGGCACCACGCCCAGGAACGAGAACAGCGGCTCGATCGGGCGAACCCAGCGCGGATTGCGGATCAACGTCGGCGCCTCGTCCGGATCGCGCACGTCGGACACCCAGACGCCCCAGCCGTGCCGGGCGGCCAGGTCGCGGACCCGCTGGACCTCGTCCTCGGGCACGAAGCCCCGGAGCACCGCCACCGCGCCGACCGTCGCCATGCCGGCGCGCACCTGCTCGGTGCGTAGCGCCTCCTCGTTTCGCACCAGCCAGCGACGGACTTCGCTCCGTTCCTCGGCCAGCGCCGAGAGCCGTGCCCGCGTCCGCTCGAGCGCCCCGGCCACCTCGCCGATCCGCTCCTCCAGGCGCCCCGGCGCCTCGCTGGGCAGCGGGACCTCGTCGGGCACCTCGGCGGCGTCGACCGCGTCCAGCCGGCCGACGAGCGCCACGGCGCGTCGGCGCCGGTCGCTCCGCAGGGTGATCCAGCGTGCGCCCTGGACCTCCGGAAGCTCCCGGGCGAGCGGAGGCCGCGCCAAGCGCACGCCGACGCCCTGGTCGCGAAGCCGCCGCACGGCGTCCGGATCGAACGCGCCGAACGGCTCGAGCCGCTCCACGTCGTGCGCGAGCTCGGTCCGGGTGGCGTGCAGGTCGTCGAGCTGCGCGGCCAGCCGCTCGACCTCGGCGACGACCTCGGAGGCCGGAGGATGACGGGGTGCCGCCGTCGAGGCAGGGGCCTCCGCCGGTCGCGCGGGCGCGTCGTCGTGCGCGTGGTCGCGCGCGTGGTCGCGCGCGTGGTCCAGCACGCCCACGGCGTGCCGAGCGACGTCGATGCGGTGGCGCAGCTCGCCGACCGGGCCGCCCTCGGGCGTCGTGGTCTCGGCGACGTGGACGACGCCGGCGTCCAGCAGCCGCTTCAGCGTCGCCGTCTGGTCGCTGCGCGGCGCGACGATCGTGACCTCCTTCATCGGCACGATCACGTCGCCGCCTCCCGCTCGACGCTCTTCGCCTTGGCGATCTTGGCGCGCACCACGGCGGCCGTCTGCTGGTCGCCCAGGGCGATCCGGATGAAACGGAGCGCCTCCTGGGCTTCGGGGATCTTGACCTTCTCGAACAGGTTCACGCGCTGGCGGGTGAAGCGCAGCTCGTCGGCCAGGCGACTGCGGCGCTCGGCCAGGACCGCCCGCCGCAGGCGCAGCTCGGCGAGGCGCTCGAACGTCGCCACGGCGTCGTCCACCCACGGCGGCGTAGCGGTGGGCGAGGGCGGCGTGCGCGTCCAGCGCACGCCCTCCAGCGTGGGGAGCGTCACGCCGGCGACGCTGGTCTCGCCCCGTCGGACCTCGCTCAGCTGCAGGTAGGCGTCCAGGTCGAGCGGCTCGGTCCACAGCTCGATCCAGGCGCTCAGGTCGCGGCGGAGCCGCGCCTCCTCCTCGGCGGCCTCGCTCACCGCGACCTCGGCGCGGCGCAGCTCGGCCTGCAGCTGCCGCTGTTTGAGCCGCAGCGTCGGCAGGTAGCGCTCGTAGCGCGCCAGCGCGTCGCGCTGCCGCTTGAGCTCGTGCTTGCTGGCCGAGACGCGGCTCACGGCGTCTCCGGCCAGCGGCGCGCCAGGAGGTCGGTCGTGAGGCCGGTCTGGCTGGGCTCGAAGCACTCGGCCAGGAGCGTCCAGCCGACGTCGAGCGCCTGCTCGAGCGGCATGTCGACCGCGAGGTCCATCAGCCGCGCCTCGAACCCCTGCCCGTAGCGGAGCAGCTGGGCGTCCCATTCGCTCATGCGGAAGCCCATCGCGCGCTTCTCGAGCGTCTCGCGGTAGTCGGCGTACAGCTGGATCATCGCGTTCATGAGCGGCCGGTGGTCCTCGCGGGTCGAGCCGTTCACGAGCTGCTTGAGCCGGCTGAGGCTGCCGAACGGATCGATGCGTCCTCCGCGCAGGTAGAGCTGCCCCTCGGTGATGTAGCCGGTGTTGTCGGGCACCGGGTGCGTCACGTCGTCGCCCGGCATCGTCGTCACCGCCAGGATCGTGATCGATCCGGCGTCGTCGAAGTCGACGGCCTTCTCGTAGCGCGCCGCGAGCTGGCTGTACAGGTCGCCGGGGTAGCCGCGGTTGGAGGGGATCTGCTCCATCGTGATGGCCACCTCCTTGAGCGCGTCGGCGAAGTTCGTCATGTCGGAGAGCAGCACCAGCACGCGCCGCCCCTGCAGCGCGAAGCGCTCGGCGACCGCCAGCGTCAGGTCGGGCACCAACAGGCACTCGACGGTGGGGTCGGCCGCGGTGTGCACGAACGCGACGGTCCGCGCCAGCGCGCCGGCGTCCTCCAAGGTGTCGCGGAAGTAGAGGTAGTCGTCGTGCTTGAGGCCCATCCCGCCCAGCACGATCACGTCGACCTCGGCCTGCAGCGCCAGGCGCGCGAGCAGCGGCAGGTACGGCTCGCCCGGGACCGAGAAGATCGGCAGCTTCTGGCTCTCGACCAGCGTGTTGAACACGTCGATCATCGGGATGCCGGTGCGCACCATGGTGCGCGGGATGATCCGCTTGGCGGGGTTCACCGACGGGCCGGCCAGGTCGACGACCTCCTCGTCCAGCGCGGGACCGCCGTCGCGGGGGCGTCCCGCGCCGTCGAACACCCGCCCGAGCACCGCGTCCGAAGCGGCGACCTGCATGGGCCGGCCCAGGAAGCGCACGCTGGCGTCGGTCGGCAGGCCACGCGTGCCGGCGAACACCTGCAGGAAGGCGCGACCGCCCTCCAGGCGCACCACCTGCGCCAACGACGTGCCTCCCGGCCAGTCGAGGCGCGCCAGCTCCCGGTACGTCGCGTCGCCGGCCTCGACGGCGACGACGTGGCCCGCGATGCGCTCGAGCCGGGTGTAGACCTTACGCATCCGAGCGTCCCTCCACGGCGCGCACCTCGTGGAGCAGCGCGCGCAGCCGGTCGAGGGCCACGTCGAACTCGGGCGTGTTCCAGGCGCAGCGGTTCCAGTCCTTCGTCGCCTGGCCCAGCTGCTGGAACACGCGGCGGGCGGCGTCCTTGCCGGACAGCCGCAGCGGGGTGCGGAGCAGCGTCACGAGCTCGCCGAACACCGTCGCCTGGCGCTCCGCGCCGCTGGCGGCGTCGACCGGATCGAACGCGTCCTGCTGCAGGTAGGCGGCGTCCAGGTACTCGGCCTGGAGGTAGCGCACGAAGTCGTCCAGCGTGGTGCCCTCCTCGCCGACGACCTTCATCATCTGCGCCACGTCGGCCCCCTCGTGCAGCAGGGCGCGGGCGTAGAGCACGTCGGCCTCGTCCACCACGCCGGGGTAGTGGCTCCAGCTCTCCAGCGGATCGATGGCGGGGTAGCGGCGGGCGTCGGAGCGCTCGCGCGACAGGCCGTGGAAGGCGCCCGCGACCTTGAGCGTCGCTTGGGTGACCGGCTCCTCGAGGTTCCCGCCGGCGGGACTGACGGTGCCGCCGATCGTGACCGATCCGACCGAGCCGTCGCTCAGGCGCACCAGGCCGGCCCGCTCGTAGAACGCGGCGACGACCGACTCGAGGTAGGCGGGGAACGCCTCCTCGCCGGGAATCTCCTCCAGCCGTCCCGACACCTCGCGCAGCGCCTGCGCCCAACGGCTGGTCGAGTCGGCCAGCAGCAGCACGTCGAGCCCCATCTGCCGGTAGTACTCGGCGACCGTCACGGCGGTGTAGACGCTGGCCTCGCGCGCCGCGACCGGCATGGAGCTGGTGTTGCACACGATCACGGTGCGCTCCATCAGGCTGCGCCCGGTGCGGGGGTCGATCAGCTCGGGAAACTCGCGTAGCGTCTCGACCACCTCGCCGGCGCGCTCGCCGCAGGCGGCGACGACCACCACGTCCACCTCGGCGTGGCGGCTCATCAGCTGCTGCAGCACCGTCTTGCCGGCGCCGAACGGGCCGGGGACGCAGAACGTCCCGCCGCGCGCGACGGGAAAGAGCGTGTCCACGATCCGGATCTTCGTGACCAGCGGCTCGGCGGGCCGCAGCCGCTCGGCGTAGGCGCGGATCGGCACCTTGACCGGCCAGCGCTGCAGCATCGTCACCTCGCGCGCGTGGCCGCGGTCGTCCTGGAGCGTGGCGACGGGGTCGTCCAGCCGCGCCTCGCCCGCCTCGGCGACCTCGCGGACGGTCCAGCGGCCGCTCCAGCCGAACGGCACCATCACCCGGTGCGCGATCTGGCCCTCGGGAACGGTGCCCAGCGTGTCGCCGGCGCGGACCTCGTCGCCGGGGCGCGCCTGGGGCGTGAACGGCCAGCGACGCTCCCGGTCCAACGGCTCGAGGTAGGTGCCGCGCGGCAGGAAGTAGCCGCTGGCCTCGGCCAGGTCGAACAGCGGGTTCTGGAGGCCGTCGACGACCTGACCGAGCAGGCCGGGGCCCAGCTCGGCGGCCAGCATCTCGCCGGTGAACGCCACCTGCCCGCCCACGAACAGGCCGGTCGTGTCCTCGAACACCTGCAGGTCGGCGTAGTCGCCTCGGACGCGGATCAGCTCGGCCTTGAGCCGCAGATCGTCGATCAGGGCGTAGCCCACCTCGTTCTGCACCACCGGCCGGTCGAACACGGCGGTGACCAGCGGGCCGCTCACGGCGACGATGCGACCGACGTTGGCCGCGGCGTCAGCCATCGCGCGCGCTCCGCTCGGTGGCGCCGGCCGTCGCGCCGGGAGCGGGTCCGGCGGCGTTTCCGGCGGCGTTTCCGGCGGCGTTTCCGGCGGCGGCGTCCTCGACCCGCCGCAGGCTCGCCTCGAGAGCGCTCCAGCCGGCTTCGGCGTCCCAGGCGACCCGCCTCCACGCCAGCCGCAGCTGGACGGCGCGGGCGTACAGCGCCTCGAACCCGGCGGGCGACGTCGCGGCCAGCTCGTCCGCCAGCCGCCAGCGCAGGTCGTCCAGCCGGCGCTCGCGCACGCCCGGGTGGGGCGCCTCGAACGCGCGGTCGACGGCCAGGGCGATGTCGACGCGGAAGCCGGCGGGATGCTGGAGGTAGGGGGCCGGGTCGCGGTGATCGCGCGCGCAGCGGACGCGGACCACCGCGTCGTCGATCTGCGCGGCCAGGTCGGCCCAGGCCCGCGCCACGCGGCCGAGGCGGCCATCGCGGCCGGCGGCGAGGCCGATGCCGCGCCCGGCGGCGGGCCGATCGTCGGGCTCGTCGGTCTCGCCGGGCTCGCCGGGCTCGCCGTCCGCGCCCAGCGCGTCGGCCAGCTCGCGGGCGCGCGGCTCGCTCAGGAAGCGCCGGCAGGTGGCCGCGACCTCGGCGAGGCCGACCTCGGGCCGCTCGCCGCGACGGGGCGCGGGAACGCTGGCCAGCAGGTACGGAAGCATCAGCGATCCTCGCCGCGCGTCAGGGCGACGGCGGCCCTGGGCAGCATCTCGGCGAGGCGGGGCCGCAGGTAGCGGCTCAGCTCGTCGGCGATCGCGTCGATCGTGAAGTCGTGCGTCACGTTCTCGTCGACGATCTGGACGCGGTACCCCTTGCGCACGCCGTCGTCCAGCCGCAGCTCCACGCCCTGCGCCGTGCGCTCGCGGTAGCGCTGCACGTAGAGGTGCGCCAGCGCGTCGAGGTCCTCCTCGTTCAGGAGCACCGCCATGCGGCGTTCCCGTCCGCCGTGCGCGGTGTACGCGTCGGCCATCTTGACCAGCATCTCGGCCAGGACTCCGGGGCGCAGCTCCTCGTCCAGCGACGCGTGGATCAGCCCCGACAACAGCTCGTCGATCGCCTGACGGACGGTGATCAGCAGGTCTCGACCGGCCTGCTCCAGGGCGACGGTGGCGCGCTCGGTGAAGACCTCGGCGTCACGCTCGGCTTCGCGCACGATGCGTGCGGCCTCGGCCTCGGCGGCGCGCAGCGTCGCGTCGGCCTGCGCCTCCGCCTCGGTGACGATCGCGTGCGCGCGGCGCCGGCCTTCTTCGACGGCGTCCCGCTGGAGGTGATCGATGAGGGCCTGAAGGTCTTCGGGCATGTCGCCCCTTCCCGCCGGGCGGACACTGCCGCCGCGACAGACGCCCTATCGGACCAAACGAGGTGCGATGTGGCTAGGAACGAATGTCCGGCCTCGCGCGCAACTGCTGGCGGGTGGCGCTAGGGGCGGCCCCGATCGGGAGCGTCGCCGGGCGCTTCGCCGGACGTTTCGCCGGACGCTTCGCCCCGACCCTGCTCCGGGGACGGAGGGTCCGCCGAGGGCGCGTCCGAGGGAGACGCGTCGACCGGAGGAGCGTCGGCCGGAGGCTCCTCGGCGGACGACGCATCGGCAGGCGGCTCGGTCGCAGCCGACTCCCGCTCGTTTCCGTCGTCGGGAGGGCCCGCCTCGACCGGTGGACTGGGCGCTGCGCCGTCCCTGGGGGCGCCGTCGTCCGCCGGCGCGCCGGCGGGTGAGCTCGCCGCGGGAGGCGTCGCGCCCGGCGGATCGGCGACCGGGCCGTCGCCGACCGCGTCGTCCGGTCCGGACGCGTCGCCGAGCGGCCTGGAGCCGGGCGTCTGGCGCCCGATTGCGACCTGGGCGAAGGCACCCGAGACCAGCTCGCCCAGGCGACGGTCGCCGATCGACACCCCGCCCTCGTCGA
>CAZHCI010000050.1:4466-15950 GCA_964530905.1 uncultured bacterium | reverse complement strand
CACCGGCGTTCGACCCGAACGAGCCGCCGCACGTGGTGGTCGATCGCGACGAGGACGAGGACGAGGACGAGGACGAAGGGTGGACGTACGGCCTTCGGGATCCGTTCGCGGAGGCCGAGCGTCGCGAGCGGGCGGTACGCCGCTGGGCGCTGGCCGCCACCCTGCTCGTCGCTCTGGGGATCTTCCTGGTGCTCCAGTGGGCCTACTCGCGGCCCGGCCCGGACGGGCGGACGCCGCCTCCCTACGCGGCGGGACTGACGGCGTACCGCGAGGGGGCGTTCGTCAGCGCCGCACGCGCTTGGGCGCCGCGAGCCGAGGCGGGCGACACCGATGCGATGTTCATGCTGGGCTGGATGGCCGAGTACGGCCAGGGGCGTCCCTGGTCCAATCGCGAGGCGGCCGGCTGGTACGCCCAGGCCGCTCAGCGCGGCCACGCGCCGTCGCAGCTGCGGCTCGCCGACCTGTACGCGCAAGGCTTGGGCGTGGCGTTCGACCCGGACGCCGCGACCCGCTGGTACCTCGCCGCGGCCGAAGCCGGCCTGCCGCGAGCGCAGCGGGAGGTGGCGCTCGCGATGGCGCGCCAGGGCCGTCACGTCGAGGCGGCCGCGTGGCTGGACGCCGCCGCTGCGCACGATCCCGACGCCGCGGCGTGGCTGGCGTTGATGGACGCGGCACGGACGCTCAATCTGCGTTCAGAGTGACCTGCTAGGCTGCCCTCATGACGATCGACTTCTCCGTTCGACCCTGGTTCCGGCGGCTGTCCGCCGTCGTCTTCGCCCTCGTCGCCTTGGCGTGGTGGGGTGCCGCCGTCGCGCAAGCCGACGGCATCGTGTTCGACGTCGAGATCCTCCGCGTGGACCTGGTCCGCGGCGAGGAGGGCGAGACGGTCGAGCGCTTCGTTCCCGTCGAGGAGGCCGTGCCCGGCGAGGTGATCGAGTACCGCGTCACCGCCGTGAACGAGGGAGACATCATCTACCGGCCCGGCACGGTGGTCGTGACCCTCCCGATCGGTCAGGGCCTCGCGTACGTCGAGGACAGCGCCACGCCCAGCTCGGACCGCGTGGTGACGGAGTTCTCCGCGGACGGGGGCGCGTCGTACTCCGAGCCGCCGGTCCTGATCCCCGATACCGAGCCGGCCGAGCCCGAGCCGGACGACACCGATCCGGGCGACACCGATCCGGGCGACACCGATTCGGACGATGATGCCGAGGCTCCCGAGGAGGCCGGCTCGAGGGCCGCGGACCCCGCGGAGTACGACGCGATCCGCTGGACGTTCTCGGTCCCGTTCGAGCCGGGCCAGGAAGAGCTGCTCGTCTACCGGGTCGAGGTGCTCTGAGAGAACGGACGCCGATGCGCGTCGACACGAGAGGACGACCGGCGCTGGGCCGATCGTCCTCTCGTGTCCGTTGGGAGGGTGGCGACGCCAGGAGGTGCGCCTTGCCTCCCTCGTAGGCTAGGCCACCGGCCTGAGATGGGCCTGTGACGGCCGTGAGAGTCGTGAGGCCGGCTCGGTCGCCGGTCCGTCGCGAACGCGAACGGCCGGTCAGTCGTCACCCATCCCGGCCGCCCGCTCCTGGTACTGCAGCTCGTACAGCCGGCGGTAGTAGCCGTCGTGCCGGAGCAGCTCGGCGTGGCTTCCCTGCTCGATCAGCTTGCCCTTGCGCATCACCATGATCCGGTCGACGTTCTGGATCGTCGAGAGGCGGTGGGCGATGACGATGCTGGTACGGCCCTGCATCAGCTTCGCGAGGGCGTCCTGAATCAGGTCCTCCGTCTCGGTATCGACGTTGGCGGTCGCCTCGTCGAGCACCAGCAGGATGTCGGGGTTCTGCACCAGCGCGCGGGCGAACGCCAGCAGCTGCTTCTGCCCGGTGCTGAAGCCGGCGCCCCGCTCCCGGACGGGCGTGTCGTAGCCGTGCTCGAGCTTTTCGATGAAGCCGTGCGCGTTCACGAACTTGGCGGCCTCGATCACGCGCTCCTGCGGGATCGTGTCGTCGTCCAGCGTGATGTTGCTGCGGACCGTGCCGGAGAACAGGAACGGGTCTTGCAGCACGATGCCGACGTGGCGGCGGAGCTCGACCTGGTCGTAGTCCCGCACGTCGGTGCCGTCGATTCGCACGGCGCCCCGCTGGATGTCGTAGAAGCGGCTGACGAGGCTGATGATCGTGGTCTTGCCCGCGCCGGTGTGGCCCACGAACGCGACGGACTCGCCCGGACGGATCGTGAAGTCCAGGTCGCGCAGCACCCAGTCGTCGTCGTCGTACGCGAACCAGACGTTCTCGAACGCGACCTCGCCACGGAACGCCGTCTCGAACCGGTCGGCGTCCGGCTTGTTCGCGATCTGCTCGGGCGTGTCCAGCAGCCCGAAGATCCGTTCGCTGGACGCCATCGCCGCCTGGATGATGTTGAACTTGTCCGACAGGTCCTGAAGCGGCCGGAAGAACATCTGCGCGTACTGCTGGAACGTGATCAGCACGCCGATCGTGATCGCTTCCGCGGCGCCCGAACCGAGCAGGTGGAACGAGGCGTACCAGAGGATCAGCGCGGTCGAGACGGCGCTCGCGACGTTCACCGACGGCCAGAACAGGCTGAACCAGCGGACCTGCTCGGCGTGCGCGTCGAGGAGCTGCAGGTTCAGGCGGTCGAACGCCTTCTGGTTGCGGACCTCGCGGTTGAACAGCTGCACGGTCTTGATCCCGCCCAGGTTCTCGGCCAGGTACGAGTTCGACTTGCTGGTGCGGAGCCGCACGCTGCGGTAGGCGTCGCGAAGCCGGAACCGCAGGAACGTCAGCGTGCCGAACAGGATCGGCATGACGGTCAGGGTGATGAGCGCCAGCCGCCAGTCGATCGTGAACATGTACACCATCAGGCCGACGAGGATGCCGACGTCCGCGATGAGGCCGACCAGGCCGTCCGTCATCATCATCTGGATCGCGTCGACGTCGCTGGTGATGCGGGTGATCAGCCGTCCGACCGGCGTGCGGTCGAAGAAGCCCATGTGCAGCCGCTGGATCTTGCCGAAGATCGCTTTGCGGATGTCGTAGACGATGTGCTGCCCCATCCACGCCACGAGGTAGGTGTAGCCGTAGCGCAGCACGAAGTTCACGAGACCCAGGCCGACGTAGATCCCGACGATCAGCAGCAGCCCGTCCAGGCGCTGGTCGTTGCTGAGCGACGCCCACGGCTGACGGCCCGCGACCAGGAAGCGGTCGACGGCCAGCCCGATCAGGCTGGGGAACACCGGCGCGATGGCGCTGTACATGAGAAGAAGGGTGACGCCGGCGGCCAGCTGCAGCCGGTACGGCTTGAGGAACGCCAGCAGGCGGCGCATCAGCTCCCAGTCGAACGCCTTCTCCATCGCCAGGCCGTCCTCGTCGAACTTCCCTTCGTAGCGCAGGTCGTCGACGTACTGCTTGCGGTTGGAGCGGTAGGAGGCCTTGACCTCGTCGATGTCGTAGGTCGGGTCGTGCATGTCGGTCAGGTCGGCCGGGGGCGTGCGCTGCGGCCGGCTGGGGACCGACCCGTTCGGGCCCGACGCGTTCGGGGCCGAGTCGTTCCGTTCCGGGTCGCGCGGACCGTCGTCGTGGCGACTCATCGGGTCTCCAGATCCTGCTCGAGCTGCTGGCGTCGGTCCATGTCGGCGTACCAGCCGTCCAGGGCGACGAGCTCGGCGTGGCTGCCCTCTTCGACGATGCGGCCGTCCTCGAGCACGAAGATGCGGTCGGTCGAGCGGAACGCGCTGATCCGGTGGGCGACGATCAAGGTCGTGCGGTCCTTCTGAACGCGGTCCAGGCCGTCCAGGATGGCGGCCTCGGTCTGCGTGTCGACGGCGGAGAGCGCGTCGTCCAGGATCAGGATGGCGGGCTCGCGGATGAACGCCCTGGCCAGCGCGGTGCGCTGCCGTTGGCCGCCCGAGAGGGTGACGCCACGTTCGCCGAGGCGGGTCTCGTACCCCATCGGGAAGTCGACGACGTCCTCGTCGAGCTGCGCCAGCCTGGCGACCTCGCGGACGCGCGGCATGAGCTCGTCGACGTCGGTCTCGGGCAGGCCGTAGGCGATGTTCTCCGCGATCGTGTCGCTGAACAGGAACGGCTCCTGCGGCACGACGCCGATGAAGCGCCGCAGCACCTGCACGGGGAACTCGCGGATGGGGCGGCCGTCGATCAGGATCTCGCCCTCGTCGGGGTCCATGATCCTGCCGATCAGGTTCACGATCAGCGTCTTGCCCGCCCCCGTGCGTCCCGTCAGGCCGATCGTCTCGCCCTCGCGCACGTGGAACGAGACGTGATCGAGCGCGGTCAGCGGACCGAACCGGACGGTGACGTCACGGAACTCGATCTCGCCCCGCACGGAGCGCAGGTCGTAGTCGACCTCGGGACCGTCCTGGATGGTCGGCTCGGTGTCGAGGATCTCGCGGAGGCGCATCCAGCTCGTCGTGCCGCGCTGCACGATGTTCGCGATCCAGCCCAGCGCGATGAGCGGCCACTGGATGCCGAGGAACAGGAAGATGAAGGCGCTGAAGTCGCCGATCGTCATCGATCCGCCCGCCCCGAGCACCTGCCGACCGCCGAGCAGCAGCAGCGCGCTGATGGTGAGGCCGAAGAACAGCTCCATCAGGGGGAACAGCGGGCCGTCGATGCGGGTGAGCGCCAGGTTCCGCCGGATGAACTCGTCGTTCAGGCGCTCGAACGACGCTTCCTCGCGGTTCTCGATGCCGAAGCCCTTGACGACGCGGATGCCCGAGAAGTTCTCCTGCGCCATGGCGCTCACGTTGCTGAACTGCTCCTGGACGCGCTGGTAGCGCCGATGGATGATGCGCAGCATCACGAAGAACGTCAGCGTGATGAACGGGACCACGAGCAGCGTCAGGAGCGTCAGGCCGATGCTCAGCGTCGCCATCCTGGCCAGCGTGAACAGCAGCAGGAGCGCGGTGTTCGTGCCCATGAACACGGCGACGCCCGCGACCATGCGGACCGCGTTGAGGTCGGCGGTCAGGCGTGCCATCAGGTCGCCGACGCGGTGGTCGTCGTAGTAGTTGGCGTCGAGGTGCGTGAAGTGCCGGAACAGGTCGTGGCGGATGTCGAACTGGATCTCCCACGACGCGTTCAGGATCGTGCGGCGAACCACGATCATCGCGCTCGCGGCGAGAAGCATCACGCCCACGAGGAGCGCGATCGTCCGTAGCGCCGCGTCGTACGTGCCGTCCACCGGGCCGCGTTCGAGCAGGTCGACGACGCGCCCGATGAGGATGGGCGCGAACGTCGTCAGCGCGGCGAACACCACGAGCAGCGAGAGGCCGAGCAGGTACTGGACCGGGTAGTTGCGAGCGTAGCCGTAGAGGTCGCGGAGCGTGCGTCTCAAAGGGTCTCCCTGGGTCGACGATGAACACGGACAAGCGCGAGCGACCCACCGATCGATCGGTGAGGCCCGATGAAAGCACCGAAGAATACACCTTGGCCCGAATGGGCGCGTGGGCCAGCGCTACGGTCCGTCGACGTCGCGGTTCACGCGGACCTCCGCGTACGGAACGTCGTTCAGGAACAGCTCGAACGTGACGGGTCCGGGGGCCAGCGTGGGCCAGACCCCTTCGATCACGTCGCCGCCCCGGACCTCGCGCCGGGTCACGATCGTGGTGTCGCCGCCGGCCGGGCGGGCACGGACCACGGCGGTCTGCGTCGCGATGCCGGGCTCGACGAGGAACCTGTAGGGCACCCAACGGAGCCGCGGCGCCAGGATCCGTGCCTCGGGCGTGGGCACCGGGAGCCGAACGGGCCGCGCGTTCACGACCACACGGACCTGTTCGCCGGCCGGACTCCCGGGGGGCGGATCTTGCAGCACGATCGCTTCGGGCAGCGCGCGATCGACGGTGCGCGCGACCGAGGCCCCGAGGCCCGCCTGCGCCAGGATCGTCCGGGCACGATCCAGCGGCAGGCCGACGACGTCGGGCACGGTCGGGCCGCCGGCGGGATCGCTGGGCGCGGCGGCGCCGTCGGGATCGGACACGAGCAGACGCACGGTCGCATCGTTCACGCGGAACGGTCGCCAGGCGACGGGCGTCATGCCGACGACCTGCCCCGCCGGCGCGTCGGGCACGCTGACCCCGTCCACCAGAACGCGGTCGGCCGGGAGCCCGGCGAGACGCGCCAGCTCCCGCGCGTCGGCCACGTCGGTGCCCACCAGATCGGGGAGGAAGCTGAGCTCCGGACGAGGACCGTCGCTCACGAGGACGTGAACGGCCCGGCCGGGCTCGGCACGTCCGCCCGCCGCGGGACGCTGCGCGAGCACCGTGCCGATCGGCAAGCGGGCGGGCACCCGCGCGACGTCGCCGAGCACCAGCTCACCGGGCGTCAGCAGCGCGGACGCATCGTCCACGGTCCTCCCCTCCAGCGACGGCACCTCGACCGTCGCCGCGCCGTTCTGGGGCAGCACGTAGTCCAGTCGGACCGTGCGTCCCGGCCTCAGGCCGGTCCCGGCCGGTGGCTCGGTGGCGACCACCGCGCCCGCCGGCGCTCCGGCGTCGAGGGTCCGCACGGTCACGGCGAGGCCGAGCTCGTGCAGACGCTCCGCGCCCGCCTGCGCGGGCATCCCGGTCACGTCCGGCACGGTGACGATGGCGGTGTTGCTGTCTCGGGTCCAGCCGAGCAGGAGCGCCGCGACCGCGGCGAGCGCCAGCAGCGCCCCGGTGAGCCAGGTGCGCGCGGTCCCCGACAGCGCGGGAAGCGCCGGCCAGGTCGGGGAACGCGCGGACGACGCGGTGGGGGCGGTGGAGGCGGACCGTCCCGCCGTGCGAGCCCCGACGACGTCCTCGGCCTCTGGATCTTCGTCCCAGTCGAGCCCGGCGAGCACGGTCGCGCGTCCGCGGCGGCGCAGGTCGGCGTTCTGGGGATCGAGCCCGTGCGCGGCCAGGCGCTCTCGCCAAGCGGCGTCCGGCGCGGCGGGAGGCGCCTCTTCGGCGTCTTCCCACACCGCGTAGCGGGCGCCGGGACGTGACACGACCTCGCGAAGCAGGACGTCCGGATCCCTGCCGAGCCTGCGGAGGGTCCGGCGGTAGCGCTCGAACGCGGCCTCGGCGTCGGCCGCCACGTCGTACCAGACCAGGCGGACCGGGCGACCGTCGGGATCGGTGGCGTGCACCAGGGTCCGCCCGTCCCCGAGCGGCCGCTGGTCCAGGATCTCGTAGGTTCCGTCGATCAGGGGCACGTCCACCGCCTCGCGAGACGATACCGCGCGGTCCAGACGTGCGCGCGATGCCGCCAGCGGCATCGCGCGCACGTGCTCCCGAATGTTCGTTCCGTCCTCACCGTCGCTGCCTGCCTCGTGGCGCCGGCGCGCCGGCGGTCGAGGCCGGGGTCAGGCGCCCGGGTCCGGCGCAGGATGGTGCGGCAGCTTGGGCGCGGGCCGGTCGGGGCGGTCCCCCTGCTCGCGCGTCCGCTCGCCATCGGCGGCGGCCTCGTCGCCGGTCTTCGCCTCGTCCGTGTCCTGCTCGGGCTCGTCGTCCTTCGCCGCCTCGCCGACCAGCCAGTCGACGATGTCGTCGACCCCTTCGCCGGCTTCGGAGCGTCGGTACGCCTCGTGGATCAGGCGTCCGTCGATCGTCTCGCGGCGAAGCAGCGCTTCGGCGACCGCCTCGACGGCGGGCCAGTGCTCGTCGACCAGCTGCTCGCAGGCGCGGTAGGCGGACTTGAGCACCTCGGCGACCTGTT
The DNA here is from genome assembly GCA_964530905.1 of uncultured bacterium. Taxonomy (GTDB): domain Bacteria; phylum Deinococcota; class Deinococci; order Deinococcales; family Trueperaceae; genus SLSQ01. The sequence continues at coordinate 8,247 of CAZHCI010000050.1, read as the reverse complement.
CCTCGAGCTCGCGCGCGGTCTCCTCGCTGAAGTCCTTTCGGCGCGAGATCTCGCCACCCAGGAAGATCGGCCCCTGGTCGGAGCCCCACGCGACGTACTCCGAGTCGCCCATCCCCAGGTCCAGGATCATCTGCTTGGCCATCGTCGTCGCCTGCTTCAGATCGTTGCTGGCCCCGGAGCTGAGCGTGCCGGTGGCGAGCTTCTCGGCCACGCGCCCGCCGAAGGCGACGACGAGCTGCGCCTTGAACCGCTCGACGCTGTAGAACATCTCTTCCTTGGCCAGCGGCGCCATGAAGCCGCCCGCGCCGCCCCTGGGCATGATGGTGACCTTGCGGATCTGCCCGAGCGCCTCTTGCGCCGCGAACGCCACGGCGTGCCCGGCCTCGTGGTAGGCGAGGATCCTGCGTTCCTCGGCCGTCGGCACCAGGCTCCCCCTGCGCAAGCCCAGCGTGATCCGGTCCAGCGCCTCGTTGAAGTCCGTCCAGGTGATGTTCTGACGGTCGCTTCGTGCCGCGACCAGGGCGGCCTCGTTCGTGAGGTTCTCGAGGTCCGCGCCGGAGAACATCGGGGTCGCCTCCGCGAGGCGGCGCAGATCGACGTCGCCGACCGGCTTGTTGCGGACGTGCACGCCGAGGATCTCCTCGCGCTCGCGCATCGTGGGAAGGCCGATCGTGACCTGACGGTCGAACCGTCCCGGCCGCAGCAGGGCGGGGTCGAGGATGTCGGGACGGTTCGTCGCGGCGATGATGATCACCGACGTGTCCTGCTCGAAGCCGTCCATCTCGGACAGGATCTGGTTCAGGGTCTGCTCGCGCTCGTCGTGCCCGCCGCCGATCCCGGCGCCGCGGCGCCGGCCGATCGAGTCGAGCTCGTCGATGAAGATGATCGCCGGGCTGGACTTGCGCGCCTCCTCGAACAGGTTGCGCACGCGGCTCGCCCCCACGCCCACGAACATCTCCATGAACTCCGACGCGGAGACGGTCAGGAACGGCACGCCCGCCTCGCCGGCCACGGCCCGCGCGAGCAGCGTCTTGCCCGTGCCGGGAGGCCCGACGAGCAGCATGCCCTTGGGAATCTCGGCGCCGATGCGGAGGTACTTCTGCGGGTTCTTGAGGAAGTCGACGACCTCGAGAAGCTCCTGCTTGGCCTCCTTGTGGCCGGCGACGTCCTCGAACGAGGTCTTGACCTTGTTCTCGCGCCCGTACGTCTTGGCCTTCGACTGGCCGAACTGCATCACCTGGTTCGGGCCGCCCTGGGCCCGCATGAACACGAACCAGAAGAACGCGATCAGGATGACGATCGGCAGCACCGAGACCAGGAACCCGATCCACTGGGGCGGGTTGCGGACCGTCACCTCGGGCACCTGCTCCTGAAGGTCCTGGACCAGCGAGTCGGTGATGATCGCCGTCGTGCTGAAACGCTCGATCGTGCGCGCCTGGCCGTCGATCGTGACCTGGGTCGGACCGCTGAGCGTGCCTTGGATGTCACCGTTCGACCGCTCGATGGTGACCTCGGCGACGCGACCGTCCTCGACCAGCTGACGGAAGGTGGTCAGGTTGATCTCGCTGCTTCCACCGCCAGCGTTGAACTGGTTGAACACGAAGATGCTCAGGATGATGAGCATCACGATCAGCCAGGGATTGAATGAGCGTTTCAACGGATCCTCCAGGTTCGCGTCCGAGGGTGCGGCGCGAGGGCTGCTGCGCGAGGGGTGCTGCGCGATCGGTGTCGCGCGATCTGGTGTCGCGTCACGGCAGGTGCGCGGCAGTTCGCACGCGCTTGGACGAGGCACGATAGCACCGCCGCCGGACCCCGGCCTGTAAGCCGCGGGACCATCGTCTTGCACCGTCCTGCACGCGACAACGGCGGTCCGCGGCTCACCTCGTTCTCACCCGTCGTTCTCGCCCGTGATGGCGGAGGCGCGCAGGAACGGGCGCGCCGGGTCAGAAGCGGTAGCTCTTCGGCACGGCGGTGACGCCCGATTCGGTCACGGTGAAGCCGCGAGCCCGGTCCTCGGCCGCGTCCACGCCCACCGTCGTCCCGTCGGGGATCTGAACGTTCTTGTCCAGAATGGCGTTTCGAACCACGCAGTCTCGACCCACCACGACGCCGTCGAGCAGGACCGAGCGCTCGACCAGCGAGTAGCTGTTCACGCGAGCGCGGCGCGACAGGACCGACTGACGCACCGTCCCGCCCGAGACGATCACGCCGCCCGCGAGCGAGCTGTTGAACGCCTGGCCCCGGCGCTCGCCTTCCTCGTGCACGAACTTGGCCGGCGGCGAGTACTCCGACGAGGTCCTGAGCGGCCACTCGTCGTTGTACAGGTCGAACTCGGGCTGCACGGCGACGAGGTCCATGTTGGCCTCGTGGTAGCTGTCCAGCGTTCCCACGTCCCGCCAGTACGTGTTCGGGCCCGCCTGCCCCGGAATCGGGTTGCGCGCGAAGTCGTACGCCATCAGCTTGCGCCCCTTGGTCAGCGCGTCGGGGAGCACGTTCTTGCCGAAATCGTGCTCGCTGGCGCCGTCCGCGGCGTCCGCGGTGAGCATCTCGAACAGCGCGTCACGACTGAAGATGTAGTTCCCCATCGACGCCAGCGCCCGGGTCGGATCGCCGGGGATCGGATTCGGCTTCGCCGGCTTCTCCTGGAACTCGGTGATGCGGAAGCCGGCGTCGACCTGGAGCACGCCGAAGCGGGTCGCGTCCGCGACCGGCGTCGGGTACGCCGCGACGGTGACGTCGGCGCCCTTCTCGAGGTGGTACTCGATCATGTGGCTGATGTCCATCTTGTAGATGTGGTCGCCCGAGAAGATCGCCACCAGGTCCGCGACGTTGTTGTCGATGAGATGCAGGTTCTGGTAGATCGCGTCCGCCGTGCCCCGGTACCACTCGGCCCCGAGCTCCTCGTAGAGGTACATCTGCGCGGGCGCGAGGGTGATGAAGTAGTCCGAGAGCACGCCGCCGAAACGCCAGTTGCGCTGGATGTGCTCGGTGAGCGACTGCGCCTTGAACTGGGTCAGCACGTACATCCCGAAGATGCCCGAGTTGATCATGTTGTTCAGCGCGAAGTCGATGATGCGGTACTTGCTGCCGAACGGTACCGCGGGCTTCGTGCGCTTCCAGGTGAGCGGGTGCAGGCGCGTGCCCTTCCCGCCGGCGAGCACCATGCCCACCGTCTTGATCCTCTTCGCCATGCTGGTCGCCTCCTCGTGGCGAGGTGCCGAGGACGTCGGCGTGCCGTCGGATGACCGCATGGTAGCGCGTCGGTCGTCGGCCCGCACCGTGGCACCGGCCGCGGAGCGCGGAGCAGGTGCGCGGTAGCGTCACGACGTGGAGTCGCCGCGACCGCCCCAGCCGCATCATCAGGAGCCGCTTCTCGAGTACCAGGACTACCTGCTGGCCTACCGCCTGCGAGCCCGGATCGGGGGCGCGCTGCGTCCGCGTGGACGCGAGCTGCGACTCGCCGAGTACGCAGCGAAGCGGCTCCAGCGTCAGCGCCTGGCGCGGGAGCTTCTCCGCGATCCCGGCTACCGCGCCACGATGCGCGTCGTGGACGCCCTGACCGACGAGCTGAACTTCGGGTTCTGGCACAACCCCAGCGAGACGGTCGTCGTGCTGCGCAAGATCGCCGACGCCGGCGGCAGCCGGGCGCTCGAGGACGCGGACGGGTTCGCCGAGGAGCTCCTCACCCGAAGGGAGCGGACCGTCCTGGGCGCGGAGGGCGTGCGGGTCGTGGCGAGCTACTACCTCGGGCTGGTGCGGGCCAGCGCGGCCTACCTCGACC
>CAZHCI010000050.1:0-4366 GCA_964530905.1 uncultured bacterium | reverse complement strand
GTCGTGGCGAGCTACTACCTCGGGCTGGTGCGGGCCAGCGCGGCCTACCTCGACCCCGAGACGTTCACGCGCCTTCGCGCGGAGGTGGAGCCCGCTCGGGCGTCGATGCCCGTCTTCGTGCATCTCGGTCCCGACCCGGCCGTGGTCTGAGGCGGCACGGCTCGGCGCGCGGAGGCCGCGTCGAGCGCGCCCCGTCGCGACCGACGCGGGCGCCGCGCGAGGCGCGTGCTAGCCTCCGCCCGATGACCGACGCCTCGCTGCCGCTCCTCCTGGACCTCGACCTCGACGACCTGCCCACGGACGGCGGTCGCGCCTACCGCCGCGACCAGCTCGCGCGCTGGGTCTACCAGCGGGGCGCCAGCAGCTTCGCGGCCATGACCGACCTTCCCAAGGCGTGGCGCGCGCAGCTCGCGGCCGGCTGGCGTCTGGACCCGTTCGACGAGGTGCGGCGGTTTCCGTCGCTGGACGGCTCCGTGCGCTACCTGTTCGTGCTCCCCGACGGTCGCCGGACCGAGGCCGTGTACATGCCGTACGAGCGGCGCAAGACCGTGTGCGTGTCGTCGATGGTCGGCTGCCCGGCCGGCTGCACCTTCTGCGCGACCGGCGCGCTCGGGTTCGGACGGAACCTGAGCCGCGGCGAGATCGTCGGGCAGCTCCTCGCCGTCGCCTGGCACGAGGGGTTCGAGCCCAGCGAGATCCGCAACGTGGTGCTGATGGGGATGGGGGAGGCGCTGCTGAACTACCGCGAGGCGGTCGCGGCCGTGCGGCGCATGATCGAGCCCCACGCGCTCGACATGTCGCCGCGCCGGATCACCCTCTCGACCGTCGGCCTGCCGGCCAAGATCGAGCAGCTCGCCGAGGAGGGGCTCGGCCTGACGTTGGCCGTGTCGCTGCACGCGCCCGACGAGGCGACCCGCCGCACGATCGTGCCCACCGCCCATGCGCACCGGATCGACGAGATCATGGCGTCGCTGCGTGTCTGGCAAGAGCGGACGGGACGCCGGGTCTCGATCGAGTACACGATGCTGGCCGGCGTCAACGACCGGCTCTGGCAGGCCGACGCGCTGGCGAAGCTGTTGCGCGGCACGCTGGCCCACGTGAACCTGATCCCGTTCAACGCCTGGTCGGGATCGGGCCACCGCGGGACGGACCGGGACGGGGTCGAGGCGTTCCGGCGCCGGTTGGAGGCGCGCGGAGCGTCGGTGTCGGTACGCTTCAGTCGCGGGCAGGACACCGGCGGAGCGTGCGGGCAGCTGTCGCTCCAGGGCGACGCCGACCCGCGGGCGGCGGCGTCGGTCCCCTGATTCGGCCGAGAATCCCCGTGCCAGGCGAGAAATCGCGGTGTATGATTTCACATGGGCCGGTGCGTCCGTGCGTGTAGACTCGAACGACTCTACCGACCGACCCGCGTGGCGGTGGAGGGCCCGCTCCGGGCCCCCACCAGCGATCTGGAGGCAGGCATGAAGATCACGAACGGAACGCGACTCGCACGGCCTCTGGCGTGGGCGATCGTCGCGCTGGTGCTCCTGACGGGCGCCGCCATGGCGCAGTCGACCACGGACCAGCTCCGTCAGGCGGCCGAGGCCGCCGAGGACGACCCGCGCCCCTGGGTCGAGCTCGGCAACGCGCTGCTCGACGACGACCGGCCCGAGGCCGCCAAGTCGGCGTTCCTGGAAGCGGTCGCGGTGGACTACCGCAGCTGCGACGCCCACTACGGGCTGGGTCTCGCGGAGTTCCAGCGCGGAGATCACGCTGCCGCCCTGTTCTCGTTCAACGAAGTCACGCGCCTGTGCGAGGAGCGGTTCGACGGTCACTACAATCGCGCCGTGACGCTGGCCCGTCTGCGCAGGCCGGCCGAAGCGGCCGAGGCGTTCCGCGACGCGATCGCGGAGGCCGACCCGGAGGCGTCCGCCGACGACCGCGTGAACGCCTGGGTCGGCGCGGCGGGCCAGCGCAAGCGCACCGGCGACTACGACGCCGCGGCCGAGGCGTACGGCTCCGCCCTTCAGATCCGCCCCACCGACGACGAGCTGATCTTCCTTCGCGCCGACGCGCTCTGGCGTGCCGGCCAGGGCCTCGAGGCGCTTCCGGACCTGACCGAGCTCGAAGGTCGCAGCAGCGACTACCGCGTGAGCGCGCTGATCGCCGACATCTACGTCGACGCGGGCCAGATCGACTACTCGCTCCGCTCGCTCCAACGGGCGCTTCGCCGCGCCGAGGAGGCGGGCGAGTCCTCCGCGCAAGCGCGACTGCTGGTCAAGCTGGGCCTGTTGCAGCGGAGCCTCGGACGCGACGGCGAGGCGGCCGCCTCGTTCCGCGAGGCGACCGAGATCGACGACGCGAGCTGGGAGGCGCACTACAACCTGGGCGTGAGCCTGCTCGAGGCAGGGCAGACGCGCGACGCGCTGGCTCCGCTCGAGATCGCCGACGAGCTCGCTTCCGACAGCGGCGAGGTCGCCCTCGCGCTGGCCAGCGCCTACGACCAGCTGGATCGGCCCGGCGACGCGTACGCCGCGGCGCAGAGCGCCCTGGCGTCGCTCTCCGAGCAGGAACCGCTCACCGAAGCGCGCTTCATCGCGGGTCGAAACGCCTACCGACTGGGCGACTACGCCACCGCCCGTACGCAACTCGAGCGCGTCGTGGACGCGCGTCCCGAATCCGCCGCCGCGCAGCTGTGGACCGGGCTCGCCGCCTACCAGAGCGGCGACTACGCGGGCGCCGTGCCGTACTACGAGCGGGCCGTGCAGCTCGACCCGAACGATGCGACCGCCCGCGTGAACCTGGGCGCCGCCTACCTCGCGGCCGAGCGCTACCAGGACGCCGAGACGGTGTACCGACTGCTGGTGGAGCAGAACGCATCCGACGCCGAGAGCTTCTACAATCTGGGCTGGGCGTTGATCGGCCAGGAGCGCCGTGGCCCCGCCCGCGACGCTTGGGCCCAGGCGTGCGATCTCGGTTATCGCTCGGCGTGCGACGCCCTGGCCGAATACTTCTGATCACGCCCGACCGAGGCGGCCGAGGGGGACCCACCCGATGGACTGGTTGAGACGCAATTGGCCGGATCTGCTGATCGGCCTCGCGCTGATCGCGGTGATCGCCGGCATCGTCGCGACGTTGCTGACCGGCGGGTCGTTCTTTCCGCTGGGAGGGCCCACGGTCCAGCAACAGCCCTCGCAGCCGAACGTCTCGACGCCCGCGCCGGACGTAGATCCTCCCGTGGTCGACGACGAGGCCACGCCGGAGGGCGACGGTCCCGAGGTCGCCGTTCTGCCGCCCGCTGGAAGCTCGGACGAGACGGCGCCCCCCGGAGCGCCGTCCACCGACGTGAGCGAAGGGGCCGCAGACCAGGCCGTCCCGTCCGACGCCGTGCCGTCCGAGTCGGCCCCCGCCGAGGTCACGCCGCTGGAGCCCGACCAGGCGGCTCCAGAACCGCAAGCGGCCGAGCAGGACGCGTCCGAGCCGGCGGCCGACGCCGCTGCGGCGACGCCCGCTCCGGAGCCGACGCCGCAGGCGTCCAGCGCCGGGACGGAGTCGCTTCCCAGCGAGCCGTACCGCGTCGCGGTCGGCGCGTTCGGCCAACGTGCGAACGCCGAGGCGCAAGCCGCCCGGTTCCGCGCCGAGGGCTATCCGGTGTTCCTCGCCCCGCAGGACGCCCTCACGCTGGTCCTGGTCGGACCGTACGACGATGAAGCGCAGGCGCAGCGCGTCGCCGCCGAGATCCGCTCCGGCGACTACGACGTCGAGCCGGTGATCTACCTGTTCGAGCCGGACGGCGCCGCGTCCGACGGCGCGTCCGCCGGCGTGTCGAACGGTGCCGTCGCGACGGCGCCCACGTCGGACGCGGCCGCCGTCGCGGCCTCGGAAAGCCCTGCTGCACCCGCGTCCACCGCGCCCTCCGCGGAGAGCGAAGGGACGCGGCTCCAAGTGGGCGCCTACGCCGACCCGGAGGCCGCTCAGCCGCAGATCGACCGGCTCGAGTCGCTGGGCTTCGCCGTTCGGTCCGTCTCCGAGGACGGCCTCGTCAAGCTGCTCGTAGGACCGTTCACCGGCGACGCGCTGGCCGACGCCCGCGTGATCCTCGACGGGGCCGGGATCGACTACTTCGCACGCTGATGGCGTCGATTCCGACCGCGACCGTCAGTCGTCTCGTCACCTACCTCCGGATCCTCTCCCAGCTCGACGAGGCGGAGGTGACGCGCACCTCCAGCGAGCACCTCGCGGGCGAGGCGCACGTCTCCGCGTTCCAAGTGCGCAAGGACCTCGCCTACTTCGGGAAGTTCGGGACCCGTGGCGCCGGCTACTCGGTCCAGACGCTGCGCCAGGAGCTGATGCGGATCCTGGGGCTGACCCGGCCTTGGAACGTCGC
>CAZHCI010000049.1:14127-16126 GCA_964530905.1 uncultured bacterium | reverse complement strand
GCGCGGTCCAGGCTGCCGGTCGGCTCGTCCGCCAGGATCAGGGGAGGATCGGCGTACAGCGCCCGGGCGACCGCGACGCGCTGACGCTCGCCGCCCGACAGCGTCGCGGGCCGAGCGTGGGCACGCCGGGTCAGCCCGACGGTGGCCAGGAGCTCCCGGCCCCGCTCGGCCGAGGCGCTCCCCCGGATGCGACCGGGCAGCGTGACGTTCGCGAGCGCGTCCAGCTCCGGCAGCAGGTGCGGGTCCTGGAACACCAGGCCGACGCGCTCGGAGCGGAGGCGCGCCAGCTCGCGCGGCGGACGGGCGTGCACCGCCACGTCGCCCCACCACACCTCCCCCGACGTCGGCCGGTCCAGCCCGGCCAGCAGGTGCAGCAGGGTGGTCTTGCCGCTGCCCGAGGGGCCCAGCACGGCGACGACCTCGCCGGCGCGCACCTCGAGCTCGGCTCCGGCCAGCACCGGCAGAACGCCGGCCGGCGTGACGAAGTCGCGATGCAGGGCGTGACAGGCGAGGACGGGGTTCACGGCGGCTCATGCTAGCAAGCCGTGGTACCTTGACCTCGAGAGATGACGCCGCCCACCCCCACCGACCCGTCCGGACACGACCGTTCCGTGCGCAGCGAGCTGCTCGCGTTCCTGGCGCGCGTGCCGTTGTTCTCCGGCGCGGACGACCGCTTGCTGGACATCGTCGCGGGCGTCGTGCAGCGGCGCGCGTACGCGGCGGGCGAGGTGCTGTTCCGCGAAGGGGACGTCGGCGAGGCGGTCTACCTGCTGCGGCAGGGCACCGTGAAGCTGTCCAAGGTGGACCTGGGCGGGCACGAGAAGACGCTGGCCCTGCTGCGCCCGCCCGAGTTCTTCGGCGAGATGGCGCCGCTGTCCGAAGGCACCCGCAGCGCCACGGCGGTGGCCGTCGACGACGTCGAGGCGCTGCTGCTGTTCGGCGACGACTTCCACCGCCTGATGCGCGACCACCCCAGGGTCGGCCTGAACGTGAACACGACGCTGGCCCGCAGGCTGCGCGGCATGGACGACGAGGCGCAGGTGCTGTCGTACAAGGACGCGCAGGGCCGGGTGGCGTACGTGCTGCTGCAGCTGCACCGCGCCGGCGTGGTCGAGCTGAGCGACGGGCCACCGCTGATCCGGCTCACGCACCAGGAGCTGGCCAACATGGCGGGCACCAGCCGCGAGACCGTCACGCGCGCGCTGCGCTCGCTCGAGGCGGAGGGCGTCATCGCGACGCGCCCGAAAGAGATCCTCCTCACCGATACGCAGGGCCTCGAAGAGATCCTGCACGGCGTGCGCTGAGGCGCATGGCCGGCGCCGCCAGCGACGCGGGCGGAACCCGGGCGCGCGTGCCGGCCCCTGCGGGCCGCGCGCACATGCGCGTCCTGGAGCTGGCCGGACGCGACCTGCACGCCGCCGTGGCGCAGCTTCACGAGGAGCTGGGGCCCGCCTTCGCGTTCGGGTTCGGGCCGATCCGGTTCCACTGGTTCGTGGGGCCGGACGCGGCTCGCACGATCCTGCGCGACGAGCTGGACGCGTTCTCGCAGAAGGGCGGCTACGACTTCCTGCGCCCGGTCGGTGGCGACACGGCGCTCATCTCGAGCGACGAGCCTCAGCACCTGCGGCGCAGGCGGCGGGTGCAGCCCGCGTTCCACGGCAGGCAGGTCGCCTCGTGGCTGGCGACGGGCGAGGCGATCCTGGAGCCGTGGCTGGCCGAGAAGGCCGCCCACGGCGAGCCGTTCGACCTCTACCGCGAGGCGCGGCCGCGCCTGGTCCGGATCGTCGCGCGGATCGTGCTCGGCAACGTCCCCTTGGCGCGGGACGACGCCTGGCTTCGCGACGTCGACGCGCTGATGGACTTCCCCGGCCGGCCGATGCTGGAGCAGCAGTGGAAGCTGCCGATCCCGGGCACCCCGTGGGCGCGGTTCACCGCCGCCCGGCGCCGGGTGGACCGGGCGCTGTACGCCGAGATCGCGCGGCGGCGCGGCGAGGGCGCC
>CAZHCI010000049.1:0-14027 GCA_964530905.1 uncultured bacterium | reverse complement strand
CGGTTCCTCGGCGGCGAGCCGCCGCCGTTCGCGTACCTGCCGTTCGGCTACGGCGTGCGTCACTGCATCGGGGCGGGCACGGCGACGGCGCTGATCAAGACCGGCTTGGCGCTGACGCTGGGCCGCTACCGGGTCGAGCCGGTCGGCACGGGACCGCGGAAGCCGGTGGGCATGACGCTGCACCCCGAGGGCGGGCTGCCGGTCCGCGCGACGCGGCGCTGATCACGGCGTCGGTCACGGCTTCGGTCGCGACGTCGGTGTCGGCGCCGACCGCGGTGCGCGGCGGCGGAGGGCGGCGTCAGCGGGGCGTGCGGGTGCGGCCCGGCACGCTGGGCGGCGCGTCGGGGTCCAGGTCGTACGGCACGATCTCGGCGTGATCGACGGGACGCTCGACGCCGATCATCGCGGCGATCACGACGGCGTGGCTCACGACCGCCAGGCTGTCGAACCTGCGGTAGCGCCGCAGCACGCGGATCACGCGCTCGCGCACCTCGTCCAGCGTCTCCCACGGGCCGTCGCCGGGGTCCTCCCCGAAGCGCAGGCGTTCGGCGGCGCGCTCGAGCAGCTCGGGATCGAGCTCGCGCGCCGGATCGGGATGGGCCCGCCATTCGTGCAGGTCCACCTCGACGAAGAACGGCTTGCCGACGGCGCGGGCCAACAGCGCGGCGGACTCGAGCGAGCGGGCGTAGCTGGACGAGAGCACGGCGTCGACGCCCTGAAGCCGGTAGTCGCGAGCGATGGTGTCGATCTGCAGCCGTCCGATCGAGGTGAGCGGAGCCAGATCGTGCGCGCCCGACCCCAGCCTCGGGCTTCCGAGGCTGCCGTAGTCGGGCTCGCCGTGTCGAACGAAGTAGAGTCGCATCGGTCAGAGATCCCCCGGGGACGCCGCCTGGACGGGCGTGCGGCCCCTCCCTGCGCGTGGATCGAGCATAGATCCGACGGCCTGTCCGGTGCGTTCGAAACTTCATTCGGCGCCGGCGTCGCAGGCGCTGGCGCGCGGCCCCGCGACGAGCCCCGCCGGCGACCAAGCGAGAACCCCGCCTCGTGGGCGGGGTCCCGGCTTGGAGCCAATGGTCGGAATTGAACCGACGACCTGCCGATTACGAATCGGCTGCTCTACCGCTGAGCTACATTGGCGTGGTCACGGCCGAGCGGAGTTGGTGGCCGGGGGCGGGATCGAACCGCCGACACTACGATTTTCAGTCGTATGCTCTACCTACTGAGCTACCCGGCCTTGTCGGAGGGCGCCCCGTAGGGCGCCCGGTCCGTTCGTGGCGGAGCCGACGGGATTCGAACCCGCGACCTTCTGCGTGACAGGCAGATATGCTAACCGCTACACTACGGCTCCACGAAGCGCCGCCCTGCGGCGAGCGCGGACAGAAGGATACCCGACCTTCCAGGCGCTGTCAACGGAGCGAACGGGCCCTCGGGGCGGTCCGTTCGGGCGCCTCGTGATCCCCGACCTGGACGGCTTGGACCGCGGGCCGCTCGCCGATCGCCGACGCGATCCTGGCGCGCAGCGCCTCGGGTCCGTAGCCCAGCTCCTCGTGCTGCAGCGCGGGGTCGCCGTGCGGCACGATCACGTCCGGAATCCCCAGGCGGGTCAGCTGCGCCGGCACGCCGTGATCGGCCAGCAGCTCCGCCACGGCCGAGCCGAACCCGCCGGGCAGGGCGTGATCCTCGATCGTGATCAGCTTCGCGCCGTCGCGCGCCAGCCGCAGGATCAGCGACTCGTCGAGCGGCTTGACGAAGCGCGCGTCGACGACCCCGACACGGGGATCGTCGCCGGCCGCTGCCAGCGCGTAGTCGACCATCGGGCCCAGCGCGACGATCCACAGCTCGCTTCCCTCCTTGAGCACCTCGGCGGTGCCCCAGGAGATCTCGTCCCAATCGTCGGGCTGCGCGTCGGCCGCCGCCGCGACCGCGCCCCGCGGCCAGCGGACCGCCTTCGGTCCGCCCAGCTCCAGCGCGCGCCGCAGCATGCCCCGCATCTGCGAGGCGTCGCGCGGCATGGCCACGGACAGGTTCGGGAGCGTCCGGAGGTACGCCAGGTCGTACACGCCCTGGTGCGTCGCGCCGTCCCCGCCGACCAGGCCGGCGCGGTCGATGGCGAACACCACGTCGAGGTTCTCGATCGAGACGTCGTGCACCACCTGGTCGAAGCCTCGCTGCAGGAAGGTCGAGTAGATCGCGACGATCGGCTTCTCGCCGCGCAGCGCCATGCCGGCGGCGGTCGTGACCGCGACGTCCTCGGCGATGCCGACGTCCAGGTAGCGCTGGGGGTGCGCCTTGGAGAACTTCACCAGGCCGGAGCCCTCCCGCATGGCGGGGGTGATCACCCAGACGCGGTCGTCGCGATGGGCCAGCGCGATCGCGGCGTCGCCGAACGCGTCGGACCACTGGGGCGGCTTGCCGCTGGCGACGGGGTGGTCGGGGTCGAACTTCGACGCGCCGTGCCAGGCGATCGGGTCGGACTCGGCCACGGTGTAGCCCTTGCCCTTGCGGGTCACGATGTGCAGCATCGTGGGACCCTCGAGACGGTCGATGTGCTCCAGGTAGTACAGCAGCGCGTTCACGTCGTGACCGTCGACCGGTCCGACGTAGCGTAGGCCCATCGCGTGGAACGGGTTGTTGCTGGCGGGGTCCAGGAAGCGCCGGGTCGCGGACTTGGCGCGGCTGCCCAGCTCGGCCAGCGGCTTCCACAGGTCGGAGAGCGCCTTCTTGCCGCCCGCCTCGGCCTTCTGGACCCACTTCTGGACCTGGAGCTGGCGCATGTAGTGGTTCAGCGCGCCGACGTTCTCGCTGATCGACATCTCGTTGTCGTTCAGGATGACGGTCATCTTGGGCTTGACGTGCCCGATCTGGTTCAGCGCCGCCAGCGCCATCCCGCCGGTGAGGGCGCCGTCGCCGATCACGGCCGTGACGCGGTAGTCGTCGCCGCGAGCGTCGCGCGCCATGGCCATGCCCAGCGCGGCGGCCAGGCTGGTCGAGGCGTGCCCGACGGTGAGGGCGTCGTGCGGCGACTCGCTGCTGGTCGTGAAGCCGGCCAGGCCGCCATGCTTGCGGATGGTGGCCATGCGGTCGCGCCGGCCGGTGAGGATCTTGTGCCCGTACGTCTGATGGCCCACGTCCCAGACGATGCGGTCGCGCTCGGTGTCGAACAGCCAGTGCATCGCGACGGTCAGCTCGACCGCGCCAAGGCTGGACGCGAGGTGCCCTCCGGTGGTCGAGCAGACGCGGATGATCTCGGCGCGGAGCTCGTCCGAGACGGCCTCTAGCTCCTCTCGCGGAACGCGTTTCAGATCGCTGGGCTGGTGAATCTCGTCGAGACGTGCCATCGATGCCTACCCTCCAACCTACGTTGTCTCAGCCTATCGCGGCACGACCTACTGAACGGTAGGCGAGTGCCCAGTACCGGAGCGGCACGCTCACGGCTCCCGGGGAAGCCCGAGCAGGTTCGAGTCGACCAGGAAGAAGCCGTTCTCCGTGCGGACCTCGCCCAGGTACGGCGAGAACCAGGTCTCCTGCGTCAGCTCCTCGAGCACGACGCCGTCCTCGTCCAACGTGCGGGTCGTGAAGTTCAGGACGAACACCTCGAACTCGCCCGCCGCGACCGTCACCGTCCGGCGGTCGACGACGGTCGTGTTCCACTCCAGCGCCAGGGTCGAGGTCCGGTTCTCGGGCTCCGCCTCCGGGAAGCGCACCGTCGCGGTCGTGGCGCCCGACCAGATCTGCCCCACCCGCAGCGGGCCCGGAACCATCTCGAGGATCGGGGGATCGAACGCGATCGCCGTGCCCGGGCGCTCCTCGCGCACCAGGTAGGTGCCGTCCTCGCGATGCTCGCGGAACCAGCGGACGTCCAGGCCGCGGCCGACCATCCGCCAGGCGGTCCGCACCTGGCCGTCCACCACGGTCGGGCCCTCGATCCGAACGACGACGCGGGGCTGGTCCAACGTGGCGCGATCGGGCAGGTACGACCAGGCGGCGCCGGTGGGGCGCGGCACGTACGCGACCGGACCGGTCGGGGTCGTCACGGCTTCGGTCTCTTCGCTGGCGGCCGGCGCGCAGGCGCCGACCAGCAGGACGATCGCCGCCACGGCCAGGAGCACGGACGGCGGGCGCGCGCCGCCGCGATCGCGCGGTCGAGCGTGCCGGCGACCGTCTCCGCGAACGTCTCCGCGAACGTCGCCGCCGACGTCCGGGGGGACGTGCCTACGAGCTTCGATGAGGGATCGACGGGGCATGCCGCAGGCTACCGCAGCCGGCCGCCGATGTCGCGCCTGTGCACCCCGCCGGGCACGTCGATGCGGTCGACCTCCCGGTACGCCTTCGCGACCGCGCTGGGGATGTCCGCGTCGACGGCCGTGACGGCCAGGATGCGGCCACCGCTGGAGAGGAGCCGGCCGTGCTCGCGACGCGTGCCGGCGTGGAACACCCAGGTGTCGGCCTCGCGACCCTCGGGGACGGAGACCGGCAGCCCGGTCGGGTACGCCCCCGGGTAGCCCGGTGCGGCCACCACCACGGTCGCCGCGGCGCCCGGCCGCCAGACCGGCACCACCTCGCGCAGGCGGCGCTGATCGAGCGCCTCGAGCACGCCGGCCAGGTCGTTCTCCATCAGGGGAAGCACCGTCTGCGTCTCGGGATCGCCCAGGCGGACGTTGATCTCGAGCAGCTTCGGCCCCGCCTCGGTCCACATCACCCCCAGGAACAGCGCGCCCCGGTAGTCGGTCCCCTCGGCGCGCAGGCCTTCGAGCACCGGCTCCACGATCTCGCGGTCCAGCCGTTCCCGCTGCGCGTCGCTCAGCAGCGGCACCGGCGCGACGGCGCCCATCCCGCCGGTCATCGGGCCGACGTCGCCCTCGCCGATCTGCTTGTGGTCCTGCGCCAGCGGCAGCGGCAGCGCCGACCGGCCGTCGGTCAGCGCCATCACGCTGAGCTCCTGGCCCACCAGCCGCTCCTCCAGCACGACCTCGGCGTTGGGCCGCGCGAACAGCTCGCGCAGCGCGGCCTCGGCCTGCGCCTCGTCGTCCGCCACGGTGACGCCCTTGCCGGCCGCCAGGTAGGAGTCCTTCACGACGATCGGCGCGCCGACCCGACGCAGGTGCTCCAGCGCCGGATCCAGCGCCGAGAACGTCGCGAAGGCCGCGGTGGGCACGCCGCACCGTTCCATGAACCGCTTGGCGTACGCCTTGGACGCCTCGAGCCGCGCGCCGTCCCGGCCGGGCCCGAAGGTCGGCACCCCCGCCTCCCGCAGGCGGTCGGCCAGGCCGGCCGCCAGCGGCGCCTCGGGACCGATCACGGCCAGGTCGACGCGCTCGCGCGCCGCGAGGCGCAGCAGCTCGTCGTCGTTCGCCGCCGTGACGATCCGGGCCAGCTCGGCGATGCCGGCGTTGCCGGGCGTGGCCAGCACCTCGCTCACGCGCGGCGACGCGGCCAGCGCCCAGGCCAGCGCGTGCTCGCGTCCTCCGCTTCCGATCAGCAGCACCTTCATGCGGTCCCCTCCCCCTCCTGCTCCTCGTCGACCTCTTCGGCCTCGCCGACCTCGCCGCGCAGCAGCCGCCGGACCGCCTCGGGGTAGGCGAGGTGCTCCTGCTCCAGGATGCGGGCCGCCAGCGTGGCCTCGTCGTCGCCGGGCAGGACCGGCACGCGCCGCTGCAGCACGATGCGGCCGGTGTCCACCCCGGCGTCCACCAGGTGGATCGTGCAGCCGGAGGTGGCGGCGCCCGCCTGGAGCGCCTGGCGTTGCGCGTGCAGGCCGCGGAACGCCGGCAGCAGGCTGGGATGGACGTTCACGATCCGTCCCGCCCAGCGTCGGGTGAACGCGGGCGAGAGGATCCGCATGAACCCCGCGAGGCAGATCAGGTCCACGCCGTGGTCGTTCAGGGACGCCTGGAGCTCCCGCTCGAAGGTGACGCGGTCGCCCTCCTCCCGCGTCCACGGAATCGTTCGGGCCTGGACGCCCGCCGCCCTGGCCCGGGCCAGGGCGGGCGCGCCGGGGACGTTGCCGACCATCAGCACCACGCGGCCCAGCGGCTGGCCTGCGGCGTCGTCGCCCTCGGCGGGCGCCTCCCAGGCAGGAAACGCGTCCAGCAGCGACGCCAGGTTGCTGCCGCGACCGGACGCCAGCACCGCCAGGCGCGCCGTCCGGGGCAGCGGGAACGGCGCCGGCATGTCAGCGCCCCTCGTCCCGCAGCCGCCAGTAGCGGCTCAGGCCCATCACCGTCATGCGCGCGTCGCTGGACGCCTTGTACGCCGCGCGGGCGTCCAGCGGGACGCCGGCCCGGTCCAGCTCGCGGTCCTCCAGCGCCTCCATCCGGGCGATCAGCGCCTCCTCGTCCTCGCCGGCGTCCAGGCCGGCGCGCACCTCGGCCGCCCAGGCGCGGTTCCGGCGGACGCTTTCCAGCAGGTGCTCCTGGGCCTCGTCGATCGCGCCGAAGTGGGTGAGCAGCAGCCGCTCCGGCCGGGCCGCCGCCAGCGCGCGGCACGACGCCTCGGCCGCCTCGAGGTCGGTCTCGGGGGGCGGCAGGGCGGGACGGATCAACGGGACGCCGGGCAGCACGATCCCGGCGGCGTCCCCCACGAACGCGCCGCCGTGCGGGTCCAGCAGCGACAGGTGGTGCCGGGCGTGCCCGGGGGTGTGCAGCACCCGGTAGCGCGCCCCGCCGACGGTCCACGCCTCGTCGTGATCGAGCGTCCGCAGGCGGTCGTTCGGGACCGGATCCATCGGTCCCCAGAGGCGGTCCATGGCGTCGCCGTAGATCCGCGCCGCGCTGGACCAGAGCCGCGACGGGTCGGCCAGGTGCTTCGCGCCCTTCGGGTGGACGTACACCGGCGCGTCCGACCAGGCGGACAGCGCGCCCGCGCCCGCCGCATGGTCCAGGTGCACGTGGGTGACCACGATCGCCGTCACGTCGCCCGGCCCCCGTCCCAGCGCGGCCAGGCCCTCGCGAACGGCGTCCACCGTCGCGCCGGAGCCGCTCTCGATCAGCAGGACGGAGCCGTCGGGCAGCTCCTGCGCGTAGACGCCGACCATCGCCGGCTGGCCGGCCAGGCGGGTGTCGATCAGCCAGGTGCCGGCGCCCAGGTCGTGCGGGCGCTCGGGCGCGCCGTCCAGGATGCGCCCGCCGCCCGGGGCGCCATGCTCGCCGGCGCCTGCCGCGCTCACGCCGCTTCGACGGTCGCCGTCAGCGAGCCGACGCCCGACACGCGCACCTCCACCTCGTCGCCGACGGCCAGCGGGCCGACGCCGTCCGGCGTTCCGGTCAGCACCACGTCGCCGGGCACGAGGGTCAGGAAGCGGCTGATGTAGGCCAGCACCTCGGCGACGGGAAAGATCAGGTCGGAGGTGTGGCCGTCCTGGCGCAGCTCGCCGTTCACGAACGTCCGCACGGTCGTGTCGGTCGGGTCGAGCTCCGTCTCGAGCCACGGCCCGATCGGACAGAAGCCGTCCGCGCTCTTGCCGCGCACCCACTGCAGGTCGGTGCGCTGCTTGTCGCGCGCGGTGACGTCGATCGCGCAGGTGTAGCCCAGCACGTGGTCCAGCGCGTCGGCCGCCGCGACGTCCTTCATCTCGCGGGCGATCACGACGGCCAGCTCGCCCTCGTAGTGCAGGTTCTCGGTCCAGTCGGGGTACGGGACCGGGTCGCCCGGTCCGCTCAGGGTGTTCAGCGCCTTCAGGAACAGGCCGGGCTCCTTGGGGAGCGCGTCCGCGTCGCCGCCCATCTCGGCGATGTGCTTGGCGTAGTTCTTGCCGACGCACACGATCGAGCGCGGATCGCACGGCGGCAGCAGCGAGACGTCGGTGAGGGGGACGACGGCGCCGTCGCGCCGGCCCAGCATGGCGGAGAGCTGGTGGACGCGCCCACCCTCCACCTCGCCCCAGTGGACGCCGTCGAAGGTGCGGTAGCGGACTCGTTGCATGGGCGTCACTCTACCGCGGTGCCGCTCGGCCTCAGCCGCCGCGCAGCTCGCGCTTGGACTCCAGCGCCCGGCCGGCGGCCTCCCACGCCTCCATCGCGGTCAGGAGGTCCGTCTCGGCGCGCGCATGGGCCCGGCCCAGCTCGGCCAGCTCGCTTCCGTCGTGCGAGGCGGGGTCCGCCAGGCGCACGTTCAGGCTCTGGAGCTCCTCCTCCAGCTCGGTCACGCGACGTTCCAGCGTCTCGAGCTCGCGTTCGAGCTTCCAGGGGCTGAGCGCGTCGAAGCGGGGGTCGGCGCCTGGCGCCGCGGCGTCGACCGGGGCCGCGTCGACCGGGGCCGCGTCGACCGGGGCCGCGTCGGCCGAGGTCGCGGCCTCGCCGGCGGGAGCCGCCCGGATCGAGGAAGCGTCGGCCGAGGTCGCGTCGGTCGCCACGGCGTCGCTGGCGCTCCTCCGCTCGGCGCCCGCAGCCACGCCGCGCCGCTCGTCGCGCTTGCGCCGGAAGAAGTCCCAGTCGCCCTCGTAGTCCTCGAACCGGCCGTCCTCGATCTCCCAGACGCGGGTCGCCAGCCGGCCGATGAAGCGCCGGTCGTGACTGACCAGGATCAGCGTGCCCGAAAACGCGTCCAGCGCGGCCTCGAGCGCCTCGATCATCTCGACGTCCAGGTGGTTCGTCGGCTCGTCCAGGATCAGCAGGTCGTGCGAGCCGAGGGTGAGCTTCAGCAGCGCCAGGCGCGCGCGCTCGCCGCCCGAGAGCTGGGCGACGGTCTTGAACTGCGCGTCGTAGGGGAACAGGAACCGGCCCAGCAGGTCGTGCGCCTCGCGGTCGCCGACCATGCGGATCAGCTCCTCGATCAGGGTCCGCTCGGGGTCCACGCCGCGCAGCTCCTGGTCGTAGTACCCGACGCGCACCCGGCTGCCCCACCGCAGCAGGGCGCGCGGGTCGTCGCTGGCGGCCTCGCCCAGCAGCAGCCGCAGGAGCGTGCTCTTGCCCGCGCCGTTGGGGCCGGTGACGGCGATCCGCTCGCCGGCGCGGAGCACCAGGTCGACGTCGCGGAACAGCGTCTCGCCGGCGTACGCCTTGGTGAGGTGGCGGGCGTAGAGGACCTGCTCGCCGCCGGAGCCCTCGCCGAAGAGGAAGCGGACGGAGCGCTCGTCCCGCTCGGCATCGTCGATCATGCCGCCTCGGAGGCGCTCGAGACGCGTCTCCATCGCCAGGGCGCGGCGCATCAGCTTGGCGTTCTGGCCGGCGAACTTGCGCATCTGCGCCGCGGCGCTCGCCAGACGGGACTCCTCCTTGCGCTGGTTGACGCGGGTTCGTGCGTCGATGCGGTCCTGCTCGGCCTGCTCGGCGCGGAAGGCCGTCGGGTTGCCGGGACGCTCGCGCAGGCGGCCGCGGCCGACCTCGGCGGTGCGGTCGCAGGCGCCGTCCAGGAACGCGCGGTCGTGGCTGACGAGCAGCGCGGCGCCGGGGTAGCGCGCCAGCCAGCCTTCGAGCCAGTTCCGCATCTCGACGTCCAGGTGGTTCGTCGGCTCGTCCAGCAGCAGCACGTCGGGTGCCCGCATCAGCAGGCGCGCCAGCGCCAGGCGGGTCTTCTCGCCGCCGCTGAAGCGGGCGACCTCGTCGTGCTCGCGGCCGGCGAAGCCGAGGGCGTGCAGCACCATGTCGCGGCGGGCGCGGCGCTGGTAGCCGCCGCGCCGCTCGAACGCGGCGTGCAGGGTCTCCCAGGCGTGGAACGTGTCCGGGTCGTCCAGGCCGGCGGCCTCGAGCTCCTGCAGGCGCGCCTCCATCGCGTCGAGGTCGGCGAACGCCACCTCGCACACGTCCAGCACGCGCCGGCCTTCGGGAAAGTCGGGGTCTTGCGCCAGCGTGCCCACGATGATGCCGTCGCGCAGCCACGCCTCGCCGGCGTCGGGCGCCTCGGTCCCGCCCAGCAGCCGCAGGATCGTGCTCTTCCCCGCCCCGTTGCGGCCGATCAGCGCGGTGCGCGCGCCGGCACGGAGCTCCAGCGTGACGCCGTCCAGCACGGTGCGTTGACCGTACTGCTTGTCGGCGGCGCGAAGGGCGGCGAGGACCATGACGGTGAGGATAGCCGAGTCTTCGCGCTCGTCACGCCGCCTGGAAGGCGTCGTGGCCCCCGGCGAGCGGATCGCCGGGGGCCACGTTGGTGCCGGGAATGACGCGCGCGTGGCGCGTACGCGCTCAGGCGTAGCGCAGGTTGTCTTCGTTCTCCATGTCGAACGCGTGCAGGTAGCCGAGGTCGACGAGCAGCTCGACCTCCTGGTTCGGCTCGACGGGGGCGTGCGGGTCGACGCGCGCGACGACGGTCTGATCGCCGCCGACGGACGCCATGATGTGGGTCTCGGAGCCCAGCGGCTCGACGACCTCGATCTTGGCGGTGACGACGTTGTCCTTCTCGGGGATCGAGGTGTGCCCCTTGAGCCCGAAGTTCTCGGGCCGGATCCCGACGTACACCTTCTGGCCGTCGTGCCCCGCGAGCTTGTCGGCCAGCTCGTCGCTGGGCAGGATGTCGAAGTTGGCGCTCTTGAGGCGGCGGTTCTCGACGCTGCCGACCATGAAGTTCATGGCGGGGCTGCCGATGAAGCCGGCGACGAACTTGTTGACCGGCTTGTCGTAGAGGCTGATGGGGTCGTCGACCTGCTGGATCAGGCCGTCCTTCATCACCACGATGCGGGTGCCCATCGTCATCGCCTCGACCTGGTCGTGGGTGACGTAGACGGTGGTGACGCCCAGGCGACGGTGCAGCTTCTGGATCGAGGCGCGCATCTCGACGCGCAGCTTGGCGTCGAGGTTCGAGAGCGGCTCGTCCATCAGGAACACCTTGGGCTCGCGCACGATGGCGCGGCCCAGCGCGACGCGCTGGCGCTGGCCGCCCGACAGCTCGCGGGGGCGGCGGTCCAGCAGGTGCTCGATCTGGAGGATGCCGGCGGCGTCCTTGACGCGGCGCTCGATCTCGTCCTTGGGGGTCTTGCGGAGCCGCAGGCCGAACGACATGTTCTGGTGCACGTTCATGTGCGGGTAGAGCGCGTAGTTCTGGAACACCATGGCGATGTCGCGGTCCTTGGGCGGCACGTCGTTCACGACGCGGTCGCCGATGCTCAGCGTGCCGTCGCTGATCTCCTCGAGGCCGGCGATCATGCGGAGCGTGGTGGTCTTGCCGCAGCCGGACGGCCCGACGAACACCGTGAACTCCTTGTCGGCGATCTCCAGGGTGAAGTCCTTGACGGCCGTGACGTCCCCGAAGCGCTTGTAGATGTGATCGAGATGTACCTCTGCCATGCGGTTCCTCCGTTCGGGATCTGGTTCTTGGCCCGAGCGTAGCACGGCGGCTCGCGCGATCCCTTGCCGATAGACCCGCTTTCGGTCTACATTCGGACCTATCATGAGACTCGAGGATCGTATCCGCTCGATCAGCTACCTCAAGGCCCACGCCGCCGAGCTGATCCGTGACCTGAACGAGCGCCAGGAGCCGCTGGTGATCACCCAGAACGGCGAGGCGCGGGCGGTGCTGCTGGACGTCGCGACGTTCGACCAGCTGCAGGAGACCAGCGCGCTGCTGAAGATGCTGTCGCTGGGCGACCGGCAGAGCGAGGAGGCGATGGTCCAGCCCGCCGAGGAGGCGCTGGACGGCTTCCGTAACGCCGAGGGCTGGGGAACGGAACGAGGGGGGCCGGGATGAGGGGCGCGAGGTGACGCATCCGGTGCTGCTGACCGACGGCGCGGCCCGCGACCTGGACGAGCTGTACGCCGCGGCGTACGAGCGGGGCGGATTCGGGCAGGCGAACCGGATTCTGGACCGGATTCGGTCTGGACTGGAGCGGATCGCCCAGCGGCCCGAGGACGGCCGTCCTCCGCCCGAGCTGCGCGCGCTGGGGATGCGCCAGGCGCGCGAGCTTCGCGTCGAGGGCCACCGCATCGTCTATCGCGAGCGCGGCGACGAGGTCCACGTGGTCCTGATCGCGGCCGAGACCCGCTCGATGCAGTCGCTGCTGCAGCGGCGGATGCTGGACGCGTGAGGGCGGGTCCACGACGCGGGGTGCGCGGAACCGAGCCATGAGAAGACCCCGCATCGCTGCGGGGTCGGCTGGTGGAGGCGGCGGGAGTCGAACCCGCGTCCGAAGCCCCCTTGGCCCGGCGTCTACGCGTGTAGTCTCCGATTGAGATTCGGCGGCGAGGACAGGTTGGAGACCCACCGTTCCTCGTGCCTAGTCGCCTTAAATCTCGCCCTAGGGCCGGCAACGGGTGCCTTCGGGCCAGTCGGTTTCGGGACGTCCTTGCCTAGCGAACCACCGACGGGGTTTCTAGAGGACGCTGACTACGGGTTACGCAGCCAGAGCGTAGTTCTGGTTGCCAGTTAAGGCGTTTGCAGCTTGATGACGCGGCCAACTGCCCCGCGACGCGCAACCGGTGCCTTGGTCGAGCCCCGTCGAAGCCGTGTCGCCCCCGAGGGATGCCAAGTCCTGGTCGATTGCACGGAGGCTACGCTTCCTCCGCACGATGAAAAGGTACCACGGCCGGACGGGAATCCACGCAGCGTGGACGCCATTGGCCAGGGTGGGCCCGGGCGCCCGGAGAGCGCGTGGAGCGCCGTCCTGGCCGACCCCCGTGCTATCCTCCCGCCATGGCCGACGCCGTCCGCATGACCGGGATCACCAAGCGGTTTCCGTTGGTGCTCGCCAACGATCAGGTCGACTTCTCCGTCGCCTGGAACGAGATCCACGCCCTGATCGGCGAGAACGGCGCGGGCAAGTCCACGCTGGTGAAGATCCTCTACGGCCTGCAGCCCCCCGACGAAGGCACGATTCACGTCGACGGCCAGCGGGTCCACCTGGACACCGCCCGCGACGCGATCGCGCGCGGGATCGGGATGGTGCACCAGCACTTCATGCTGGTCGCGCCCCTGACCGTCACCGAGAACATCGTGCTGGGCAGCGAGCCGGGCAGCGCCACCGCGCTGGACTACCGCGCCGCCCGCGCGAAGACGAAGGAGCTGATCGACCGCTTCGGGTTCGACATCGACCCAGGCCAGCCCGTGGGCGAGCTGCCGATGGGCCTGCAGCAGCAGGTCGAGATCCTCAAGACCCTCTACCGCGACGCCAAGATCCTGATCATGGACGAGCCGACCGCCGTCCTCACGCCGCAAGAGACGCGCGGGCTGTTCACGTTCCTGCAGGAGTACGTCGACCAGGGCAACGCCATCGTGTTCATCAGCCACAAGCTGGACGAGGTCATGGAGATCTGCGACCGGATGAGCGTGATGCGCGACGGCAAGATGATCGGCACCGTCGAGCACGCCGACACGAACACCCGCAAGCTGGCGAACATGATGGTGGGACGCGAGGTGCTGCTGAGGGTCGAGAAGGAGGAGGCCGAGCCGGCCGAGGTGCGCCTCGAGGTCGAGAACCTGCGCCTCCACCACCCCGTCAAACCGCGCGACGTGCTGAACGACGTGTCGATCTCGGTCCGTGCCGGCGAGATCCTGGGCGTCGCCGGGATCGAGGGGAACGGCCAGACCGAGCTGGTCGAGTGCATCACCGGCCTCCGGCACGCCGACGCCGGCCGGATCCTCCTGATGGGCGACGACGTCACGGGCGCCTCGGCGCGCGAGCGCCGCGTGGCCGGCATGAGCCACGTCCCCGAGGACCGCAACGCCCGCGGCCTGATCGGCCCGTACAGCGCGGCGATGAACGCCGTGCTGGGCGACCATCACCACGAGCCGTACGCCACCCGGGCGGGGTTCTTGAACCTGACCCGGATCGAGGATCACGCCGGGGAGATCATCGAGGCGTACGACGTCCGTCCCCGCTCGACGACGGTGATGGCGCGCGCCTACTCGGGTGGGAACGCCCAGAAGCTGATCGTCGCCCGCGAGCTGGAGCGCGACCCGAAGGTCCTGGTCCTGGCGCAGCCCACCCGCGGGGTGGACATCGGCGCGATCGAGTTCATCCACCGCCAGATCGTCCGGGCGCGCGACATGGGCCTGGCCGTGCTGCTGATCAGCGCCGACCTGAACGAGATCCTCTCCCTGTCCGACCGGATCGTGGTGATGTTCGAGGGCCGCCTCATGGGCGAGCTCTCCGCCGCCGAGGC
>CAZHCI010000048.1:0-16128 GCA_964530905.1 uncultured bacterium | reverse complement strand
TGCACGCTCACGAGGGCGTGCGTTGGTTCAGGCGCGAAGGATTCCGAGCCTGGCGGGGGGCGTGGCTCGCGACGCAGCGGCTCGCGGGAGCGTCGGAGGCCCTCCTGGTCGAGCTGAGCGCGCTGCTCGAACGTGCCGAGGCGGAAAGCGACTACCGATTCGACCGCCTCGTCGCGTGGGACCCGGCGCGCCCACCCGACGGAGGACCGGCGCGCAGCGGCGGTGACCCGCGCAGAGCATGACGATCGGCCGGCGATGAGGCCGGCCGATCGTCGCTCGTCCGGGCGCCCGCTGGGCGCCGGTCCGTGGGCTCAGTACTCGACCAGGTAGTGGTCCAGCTCCCAGTCGTGCACCTCGACGCGGTACTCCTCGAACTCCGCGGTCTTGGCGAAGACGAACTGGTCGGCGATGTGCTCGCCGAGCGCGGCGTGCATGACCTTGTCCTTCTCGAACGCCACGATCGCCTCCCGCAAGGTGCCCGGGAGCTCCTTGATCTTGTGGCGACGGCGGTCGCGCACGCTCATGTCGAAGATGTTGCGCTGAATCGCGGGTGGCGGGGTGAGGCCACGCTCGATGCCGTCGAGGCCCGCCGCCGTCATCACGGCCAGCGCCAGGTACGGGTTGCACGTCGGATCGGGCATCCGTAGCTCGCAACGCGTCCCCGTTCCGCGGCGCGCCGGGATCCGGATCATGGCGCTGCGGTTCGAGGCCGACCAGGCGATGTTCGTCGGGGCCTCGTAGCCCGGCGTGAGGCGCTTGTAGCTGTTCACCGTCGGGTTCGTGATCGCGACCATGCCGGTAGCGTGCTCGAGCAGGCCGCCGATGAAGTGCAGCGCGGTGGTGCTGAGCTGAAGATCGGCGCTCTCGTCGAAGAAGGCGTTCTGACCGTCCTTGAAGAGCGACAGGTGGGTGTGCATCCCAGAACCGTTGATCCCCGCGACCGGCTTGGGCATGAAGGTCGCGTGCAGACCGTGGTTGAGCGCGATCCGCTTCACGACGTAGCGGAACGTCGCGATGCTGTCGGCCGTCGCGAGGGCGGGGCCGTACTTGAAGTCGATCTCGTGCTGGCCGGGCGCCACCTCGTGATGCGCGGCTTCGATCTCGAAGCCCATCTCGACGAGCGCGTTCACCATGTCGCGGCGCGCCTCCTCACCGCGATCGAGCGGGGCCAGATCGAAGTAGCCGGCGGCGTCGTGGGTATGGGTGGTGGGCGAGCCGTCCGCATGCCGCGTGAACATGAAGAACTCGGGCTCCGGTCCCGCCGACAGGTCGTCGAAGCCCAACGCCTGGAGGCGCTCGATCTGCCGCCGCAGGGCGTAGCGAGGGTCGCCCTCGAACGGCGAGCCGTCCGGATTCGCGATGTCGCAGATCAAGCGGGCGACCTTGCCGCGTCCCACGCCCTCGACGATCTCAGGGAATATCAGGAAGGTGTCGAAGTCGGGCTTGAGCAGCATGTCGGACTCTTCGATGCGCGTGAAGCCTTGCACCGACGACCCGTCGAACATCAGCTCGCCGTCCACCGCCTTCTCGAACTGGGAGACGGGAACCTCGACGTTCTTGTTGTGGCCGAGGATGTCGGTGAACTGCAAGCGCATGAAGCTGACGTTCTGCTCTTCGAGGGTGGTCAGGATCTCCTTGCGAGATAGCGCCATGGGTTCCTCCTGAGGATGGGGGGGATCGGGACGCGGAGGCGCCCCGATCTCGAGGCGGCCCGGCCGTCGCACGATGATACGTGCACGGTGTCGCGGGTGCAAGCCCCTAACGTGACGATCCGGGCCTGTTCCGACCGGAAATCGTCTTTGAAATCGACGGATCGTGCACGGAGAAGTGACCGGGCGACACGATTTCACGATCGGGGACGAGCAGTTCGCGAGCGCGTCGCGAGCGTCGGAGCGGCCGTTCGGAACGCTGCGCGACACGACGAACGCGCCCCGGAACACCGGAGCGCGTTCGAAGCGGCGCGGACGTCGCGGCAGCGCACGGTGGCGCCAGGGGATCCCGTCGGCTCTAGCCGTCCGCCGAGCGCTCTGCGTGACGAAGCATGTCGGCCACCGTCACCACCTTGACCCGCGGACGACCCGACGCCGTGCCCGCACCGACCTCGGCGCGGTCCAGCGCCAGCCAGCCGGAGAAGTCCACCACGGGGACGCCCCGTTCCGCCAGCATGGCGGGAAGGGCGCGATCCGAGGCGTCGTCGGGCTCGGGCAGGGGATCGGCGAGGAGCGCCTCCACGGTCCGGATCGCGTCCGCCTTGTTCGTGCCGATCACGCCGCTCGGACCTCGCTTGATCCAGCCCGCGACGTACATGCCGGGCACGGCGCGACCCTCCTCGTCCACGACGCGCCCGGCCTCGTTGGGAACCACGCCGCGCCGAACGTCGAACGGCACGCCCGGAATCGCGACGCCCCGGTAGCCGACGGAGCGCAGCACCAGGTCGGCGGGGATCGTTTCGCGCTCGCCGGTGTCGACGGCTGCGAGGTACCCCCCTTCGCGCTCCTCGAGCCGGTTCCGACCGAGGGTCATGCTCCGGACGTGACCGTCTTCGCCTTGGAGCTCGACGGGGGAGACGAAGAAGCGCAGGTGCAGCTTGCGTGGCTTGCCCTCGGGCTCCTGCGCCGCGAAGTCGGCGAGGAGGCCGAGGTTCCGCTTCGTCATCGCGTCGGCCTCGGCGGCCGCCGCCGAGGCGGGATCCAGCACGAGCTCGGCGGGATCGACGTACAGGTCGGCGTTCTGGAGCTCGCCCAGCTCGCGGAGCTCCTTCGTGGTCCACTTCGCCTGCGCCGGGCCCCTCCGCCCCAGCATCGAGATCTCCTCGACCCGGCTTTCGGCGAGGGCCTCGATGGCGTGGTCGGCGATGTCCGTGGTGGCGAGCTCGTCGACGGACTTCGCGAGGATGCGAGCCACGTCGACGGCCACGTTGCCCATCCCGACCACGGCGACGTGACGCGCGTCCAGGTGAGGCTCCAGGTCCACGTAGTCGGGGTGGCCGTTGTACCAGGCCACGAACTCGGTCGCGGACAGGCTGCCCTCGAGGTCCTCGCCGGGCACCCCCAGCGAGCGGTCGCTCGAGGCGCCGACCGCGAGGATCACGGCGTGCGCGTAGCGGCGCAGCTCGTCGACCGTGACGTCCTTGCCGACGTCGACGTTGCCGAAGAAGCGCAGCCGGGGATCGCGGCAGGTCTTCTCGAACGCTTTCGTGACCGACTTGATCTTCGCGTGATCCGGAGCGACGCCGTAGCGGACCAGGCCGTACGGGGTCGGCAGTCGATCGAAGACGTCGACCCGCACGTCGTCGCGGGCCTTGAGGAGCGCGTCCGCCGCGAACAGGCCGGAGGGGCCCGCCCCGACGATCGCGACGCGGAGGGGAGCATCGTCGGTCGTCATGGAGCCCTTCTACCACGTGACCACCGGGACTCTCGGCCCTGTACGGCCGGGCGGCTGAGGTATCCTCGTCGGCCTATGGAGGCCGCCTCGTCCCCCGTCTCGCCACCCGACCGATCGCCCGACGCCGGTCCTGGCCTGCGCGTCTGGAAGTTCGGCGGAACCAGCGTCGGCGATCTGGACCGCATCCGCAAGGTCGCCGCGCGCATCGCCCGCCAGGTCGAGCAGGGCGACCGCGTCGTCGTCACCGTCTCGGCGATGGGCCGCTCGACCGATCGGCTCATCGGAATGGCCCGGGAGCTGACGCCCCGGCCGGACCGTCGCGAGCTCGACGCCCTGATGGCGACGGGCGAGCAGCAGGCCACCGCGCTGCTCTGCCTGGCGCTCCAGGCGCTGGACGTCCCGGCCCGCTCGTTCACCGGAGCCCAGGCCGGCTTCCGGACCAGCGACCTCCACGGCGAGGCCAGCATCCTCGAGGTGGACCCTTCGCGTCTTCGCGCGGCGTTGGAGACGGTCCGCGTCGTCGCCGTCGCCGGCTTCCAGGGCCTGACCTCGGCGGGCGACACGGCGACGCTGGGGCGCGGCGGGTCGGATACCACGGCGGTCGCGCTGGCGGCGGCCCTGGGCGCGGCCGAGTGCGAGATCTTCACCGATACCGACGGGGTGTACACGACCGATCCGCACCTGGTTCCGAGCGCGACGCGGCTGCCCGAGGTCGATTACGACGAGATGCTCGAGCTGGCGCAGCTCGGCGCCAAGGTGCTCCACCCGCGCAGCGTCTGGTACGCGCGACGCTACGGCGTCCGGGTGCACGTCCGTAGCAGCTTCGCTTTCGCCCCGGGCACGATCGTCCGGAGGCTCGAACGGTCGGAGGACCGCATGATCACCGACTCGCCCGTCACCGGCGTCGCCCTCGATCGCAACCATGCCCGGATCGACCTCGTCGGCGTGCCCGACACGCCGGGGATCGCCGCGAGGCTGTTCAGGGCCCTGGGCGACGCGCACGTCAGCGTGGACATGATCATCCAGGGCGTGCCGGGCGAGGGCGCCAGTCGTCAGCAGATGGCGTTCACCGTGGCGGAGGACCTGGTTCCCGACGCGCTCGAGGCGGTCGCTCCGATCTTGGCCGAGATCGGCGGTCACGCCGACGCCAGCGGCGACGTCGCGAAGCTCTCGATCGTGGGCGTCGCGGTGGGGTCCACGCCCGGCGTGGCCGGCACGATGTTCGATGCGGTCGCGTCGGTCGGCGCGAACATCGAGATGATCGCGACCAGCGAGGTGCGCGTCTCGGTGGTGATCCCGGCAGCCCACGCCGAGGAGGCGCTGAAGGCGGTGCACCGGGCGTTCGGACTCGAGGCGGCCTCGTCCTGAGGCGACGCGAGCCGCGCGGCGATGCGGGGCGTCGCGCACGGACGCCCGCCGACGTCCCGGTGGCCTATCGTGCGCGTAACGGAATGGGCTCGAGGTTGCTTTTGGGTCGAACGGGGCGACGGTACAACCGGATGTCGCACGTACGACTCCCCCAATCCGTGCGAAAGGCCAATGCGGGGCTGCCCAAGGAGGCACCATGAAGAAGATCGTGTTCCTACTCGTACCTGTGCTCGCGCTCGTCCTGGCGGCGTGCTCGACCGACGACGTCGAGCAGGCGTCGATCGCCGACCTGGTCGCGGCCTACGACAGCCTCGGCACGCTCGAGGTCGCCGTCGGCGAAGCCAGCGCCGCCATCCCGGCCGCGCTCGACGACGATGGCGCATCGCTGACGCTGTTCGCTCCGACCGAAGAAGGCTTCGGCAACGCCCTCGACGAGCTCGCGGCCGTGTGCGGCGTCGCCGAGTACACGGCGGGCGACCTCCTGGGCGTCGACCAGGGCGTCCTCGACCTGGTGCTCAGCTACCACGTCGTGCCGGCAGAGGTCTTCGCGGCCGACCTGACCGACGGTCCCGTGACGATGCTGGACGGTGGCGACGTGACGGTGGCCGGCACCACCCTGACCGACGCCGTCGGTCGCACGATGAACATCGTGCGCACGGACATCCTGGCGTCCAACGGCGTCGTCCACTTCATCGACAACGTCCTCCTGCCCACGGCCGATACCAGCGTCCTGAACTGCCCCGCGAGCTGACCACGGCGGACGTCCGTACCACCAGCACGTCCGAGGTCCGCGCACTCCGTTGCGCGGACCTCGTCTTCGTGTGGATAGGATCAGCTGCCTGGGAGGGGCGAACGATGAACTACGGCTGGACCGTCGAACAGCTCATCATCGGTACGAAGGCCGGCCGCGCGTCGATCCTGGTCGTGCTCGAGGCGCCCAGCGGCGCCCGGCGGCGCGAGCGCTTCGCCGCGTCCTCGGCATCGTCCCAGGACGCCGTGAACGAGCTCGCTCGGCACCTCGCCTACCGCGCCGACGTCGACGGCGTCCGTCCCCGTCTCCGGGTCCGCGAGGAGCGGTCGGGCGATCTCGTCGATCGGCCCGACCTCGCACGCACGTTCGAACGGGCGCTGGACGCCGAAGCGGACGACGACTGATCCAGCCGCGAGGCGGCTGCGCCGGTCGTCGTCCGGTCACGTCAGCGACGCCAGCCGGTCCCGGTCGACCAGCGAGACCAGGTCGCGGGCCAGCCGCATGTCGCCCTTCACCTTCAGGCGCCCCGTCATGATCGCCATCGTCGGGCTCGCCTTGCCGTGGAACAGGTCGAGGAGCAGCGCGTCGCTGGCACGGACCACCAGGTCCGGCGCGTCGGCGCGTCCGTCGTGCACCTCCACCGTCCCGTCGCGGATCTCGTGCCAGAGCGGGCGCTCCACGTCGTACTGGATGATCGCGTCGACGCCGCGTACGGCGTCGACGTCCACGAACTCGGGCAGGCGGGCGAGGAGATCGTGAGCGTCCATACGTCCAGAATAGATCGGCGACCGCGGTGGTACAGTCCTCGCCATGCTCACGCCCCAGGCGCGCTCGTGAACTTCGAGCTGCCCGACGACCTGAAGGACCTTAGGCGCCACGTGCGCGACTTCGCCCGCGAGCGGATCGCGCCCGTCGCGGCGGGGCTCGACGCCGATCCCCGCTTCCCGCGCGCGACCCTCGCCGAGATGGGCCGCATGGGCCTGATGGGCGTCAGCACGCCCGAGCGCTACGGCGGCTCGGGCTTGGGCACGCTGGCGTTCACCATCGCGGTCGAGGAGATCTCGGCCGCGGACGCGGCCCACGGCACGCTCATGGCGGTCACGAACGGCCTGCCGCAGAAGATGCTCGTCGCCTTTGGGAGCGAGGCGCAGAAGCGGGCCTACCTTCCGAAGCTGGCCAGCGGCGCGTGGTTCGGCGCGTTCTGCCTGTCGGAAACGCAGGCGGGCTCCGACGCGGCGGCGCTGCGCACGCGTGCGACGGCGGTCCCGGGCGGATACCGGCTTCGCGGCACGAAGGCGTGGGTCACCGGCGGAGGGGAGGCCGACCTCTACCTGGTGCTCGCGGTCAGCGAGCCCGAGGTGGGAGCGCGAGGCATAAGCGCGTTCATCGTCCCTCGCGACACGGCCGGCCTGTCGTTCGGCGCGCCCGAACGCAAGATGGGCCAACACGCGGCGGTCACCACGACCGTGACCTTGGACGACGCGTTCGTGCCCGAGGACCACCGCCTCGGGGACGAGGGCGAAGGCTTCGTGATGGCGATGGCCTCGCTGGACGGCGGCCGCATCGGGATCGCCGCGCAGTCGGTCGGCATCGGTCGGGCGGCGTTCGAGGCGGCACGCGACTACGCCGACGAGCGCGAGGCGTTCGGCCGGGCCATCCGCGCGTTCCAGGGCGTGGGCTTTCCCCTCGCCGAGATGGCGACCCGGCTCGAAGCCGCGCGGCTCCTGACCCAGAAGGCGGCGTGGGCGATGGATCGCGGCTTCCGCGTGACGCAGGAGGCGTCGATGGCGAAGCTGTTCGCTTCCGAGACGGCCGGGTTCGTGACGGACGCCGCGCTGCAAGTGTTCGGAGGCGCCGGCTACACCCGTGATCATCCGGTCGAGCGGTACGTGCGTGACGCGCGCGTCACGCGGATCTACGAGGGAACCAGCGAGATCCAGAAGATGGTGATCACGCGCCAGATCTACCGGGATCGTGGGCGAGGCGGGCGAGCGTGATCGACGAAGGCCCGAACGAGATCGAGCGGCTCGTCGTCGCGCGGCACGTCGCGCGCGGCGGCGGCCTGAACGGGAGGCAGGCATGAAGATCGTGACGGTCGTGAGGCAGGTGCCCGACGCCGAGGCGCGGGTGAGGGTCGAGGACGGGGAGGTCGCCCTGTCGGGCGCCGCCTGGGTGCTGGACGGCATGGACGAGTACGGCGTGGAGCAGGCGCTCCGCATGCGGGACGACGGCCTGGACGCCGAGATCGTGGCGATGGCGTTGGGGCCGGAGCGGACCGAGGAGGCGCTACGGACCGCGCTGGCGATGGGCGCCGACCGGGCGCGGCTGCTGACGACGGAGGAGAGCCTCGATCCGCTCGTCAGCGCCGTGCGTCTGGCCGACGCCGTGCGCGAGGAGGAGGCCGAGATGGTGTTCGTCGGCGGCAAGCAGGCCGATTGGGACAGCGCCGCGTTGGGGCCGGCCCTTGCCGAGGCGCTGGGCTGGCCGCTGTCGGACTGGACCACGGCGCTGCGGCTGGAGGAGGGTGCGATCGTGACCGAGCACGACGGCGACGTCGGCAGCGAGACGCTCCGCCTTCCGCTGCCGGCGGTGGTCTCCACCCAGCAAGGCCTGAACGAGCCGCGCTACCCGACCCTGCCCAACATCATGAAGGCCAGGCGCAAGGAGCTGCGCGCCGAGCCGGCCGAGGCGCCGGACGCGCGCGTCCGCACCACCGGCCGCACCCTCGAACAGCGCGAGCGGCTCGGCAAGGTGGTCGACGGCGACCCTGGCGAGGCGGCGGCCGAGGTCGCCCGCTTCCTGCAAGAGGCGGGCCGATGAGCGCGCCGGTGCTGGTGTGGATCGACGCGGCGGGCGGAGCGCCGACGCGAGCCTCGTTGCAGGCCGCCGCTGCCGCCCGCGAGGCGGCGAACGATCTGGGAACCACGGTCGAGGCGGTGGCGAGCGGGGCCGAGGCCGCCGGCGCCGCGGCGCGCGTCGCAGGCGTGGTGCACCAGGTCGATGCGCCTCAGGACAATCAGGAGACGCGTGTCCGGGCGCTCGCCGCGGCGCTCGCCGCGACCGGCGCGCCGCTCTTGGTGCTGGCCGGCACGCGGTCGGCGCAGGCGGTCGCACCCCGTGTGGCGCTGCGCGCGGGTGGGACGCTGCTCGAGGACGTCACCGCCCTCGGCGTCGACGGAGGGCGCGTCACGGCTCGACGGCTCGCCCAGTTGCAGCGGGTGACCGAGGAGGTGGTGGCGCAGGCCGCACCGGTCGTGGCGACCGCCAAGATCGGCGCTTTCGAGCCGGTCGAGGTAGGCGATGCTGGCGAGGTCCGCATGCTGGAGGTCGACTTCGAGCCGGACGATGCCCGCGTCGAGGTGCGCGCCGGCGCGGCCGGCGACGCCGCCACGGTCGGCCTGGAGGAGGCCGAGGTGGTGGTGGCCGGCGGGCGCGGACTGGGCTCGGCCGAGGCGTTCGCCGAGTTCGTCGAGCCGCTCGCCGCCCGCCTCGGCGGGGCGATCGGAGCCACCCGAGCGGCGGTCGACGCCGGCTGGCGGCCTTACGAGGAGCAGATCGGCCAGACCGGCAAGACCGTCGCGCCCGACGTCTACCTGGCGTTGGGGATCTCCGGGGCGGTCCAGCACCTGTCGGGCATGAACCGCAGCCGTCGAATCGTCGCCGTCAACAAGGACGCTGACGCGCCGATCTTCAAGCATTGCGACGTCGGTGTCGTCGGCGACGTGCACCAGGTCGTGCCCGCGTTGCTCGCGGCGCTCGGGGACGGCGACGACTGAGGATCGCGCGACGGGCGTCGTAGCGAGGGAGGAGCTCCAGCTCGTTGCGGAACAGGAAGTGGACCGACCTGGCGACGCGCCAAGCTACGAGCCACCCCACGTCGACGGTGCGTGAACGGCCCTGGCCCTCGGTCCGCACTCCATCGGAACGTCGCGATCTCGCAGGTGCAGCGAGGAGCCCGAGGTCGGCCCGCACGACCCTGGTGAACCCACGCGGCTGGCGAAACCGTCAGCGTGGCATGCGATGGCGCGGCCCGGGCGGAACGGAGCTTCATCGAGGTCCCGCAGGCGGCTCGCGGTTCGCCTCGTGGGCGTGGTCCCCGCTAGCGACCGGGAAGCCCCGCATCAAGGACATATGTCCCCGATGCCGCCTCTGCGGGCGCGCTAGCGTTGCATGGACGAATCGTGCAGAAAGTCCTCGAATCTGCCCTACCAATTCACGAGCGTTTCGCAAGACGTAGGGAGGGAGGTGAGAGCGCAGCGAATCGGGATGGTTCCGCGTGCGCTCGCATCTGGAGAGGCACGTGGCGAGCATGCCAGAGCACGCAAAAGGAAGGATATCGGTGCACGCCATGAAACGTACGGTGACGGTGGTGTTGGTGATGCTCCTGGCGTTCGGCGGCAATGCTGCAGCGCAGGTCGTCGTCGAGTTCTGGCACAGCATGACGGGAGCGCGGCTCGACGTCGTCGAGCAGTTGGTCGACGAGTTCAACGCGCTCGACCCCGACATGCAGATCGACCCGGTCCTGATCGGGACGTACGCCGAGGGGCTCTCGCGTTTCCTCGGTGCACATCCGATCGGCGAGGAACCCGGCCTGGTGCAGGTGTACGAGGTCGGCACGCAAGCGATGCACGACAGCGGGATGATCATCCCCGCGTACGAGATCCCCGAGCGCCTCGGCGTGGAGTGGGACTTCGGCCAGTACGTGACGCCGATCAGCCGGTACTACTCGCGTGACGGCAACCTGTGGTCGTGGCCGTTCGCCTCGTCCACGGCGATGCTGTACTACAACGCGGACCACTTCCGCGCCGCGGGGCTCGATCCGAACGAGCCGCCCAGTACCTGGGACGAGATGCACGAGTACGGCCTGCAGCTGCTCGAGGAGGACGTCACGAGCGACGCGCTCGCCTTCGGCTGGCCGGACTGGACGTTCGAGCAGCAGCTCGCGATGCACAACCAGCCGTACACCAACATGGGCAACGGACGGGAAGGCCACGCGACCGAAGTGATGTGGCCCAGTGACTTCACCGACGAGCTGCTGAGCAAGTGGGGCGCGATGGCCGAAGACGGCGTGTGGCTCTACGCCGGACCCGAGTATCAGCCCAACTCGGCATTCACCGCGGGCGAGCTGGCCATGCTGGTGCAATCCACCTCTTCGTTGGACGGCATCATGCGTACGGTCGGCGAGGCGTTCGAGGTGCGCACCGCCTTCTTGCCACGCCTCGAGGGCTACCCACGCGGCAACTCGGTCATCGGCGGGAACAGCCTGTACGTGTCGAACAACGTCACCGATGAGGAGCTCGAGGTCATCTTCGGGTTCTTCCAGTACCTGGCGCGTCCTGAAGTGGGCGTCTTCTGGCACCAGAACACCGGCTACTTCCCCGCCACCAATGCCAGCCTGAAGGTGCTGTTGGACGAAGGGTGGTTCCAGGAGAGTCCCAACCACCTGACTGCCTTCTTGCAGATCCTCTCCGGGCGCACCGACACCCCGAACGCCGTCGGCACGAGGATCGGGCCGTTCGTGGAGGCGCGCGACAACGTTCGCGACATGCTGTCCGATATCGCTCGCGGAGGCGATGTCGAGGTCGCCTCGGCCCGCGCGGCCGAGCGGATCGACGTGCTCTTGCAGGAGTACGTCGAGTTCTTCGATGCCGAGTGACGCTGGGGCCTGACGGCACATCGAGGGGACGGGCCTTGGTCCGCCCCCTCTCCCAAGCGGGCGTTTCGAACGACCGTGTCCGGGTGACGCCGCCGGGGTCGCGGCGAGGGAGGGCGGAAGCATGAGTAACCGGTTCCCTGGCCACAACATCCTTCCCTACGTGCTGCTCTTCCCGACCTTGTCGGTGATCTTCGTCTTCCTGGTCGTGCCGTTCGGGCAGGCGATCTACTTGTCGTTCTTCCGGCTTTCGCCGTTCGGGCGTACGCGTGTCTACGTCGGTCTTCGCAACTTCGAGGAGCTTCTGCGTTCGCCCGATTATCTTCAGAGCCTGATCGGCACGTTCGTCTTCGCGACCCTCGTCATCGGCATCGGGCTTTCGATCTCGCTGTTCATCGCCGTGCTCGCGACCCAGAAGATCGCCGGCGCCCCCTTCTACCAGGTGGCCTTCATCTGGACGTACGCGATGTCGCCTGCGATCGCCGGGGTGATCTGGGCTCTGTTGTTCGACCCTTCGATCGGCCTCATGACCTCACTGATCTGGTCCGCCACGGGGTACCGCCTCAACTTCTTCACCGACCCGGTGGCTGCCTTCGCGCTCGTGACCATGGCCTCCATCTGGATCATGCTCGGCTACAACATCTGTTTCTACATCGCGGGATTGCAGAACGTGCCCAGGGAGTTCAAGGAGGCTGCGCTGGTCGATGGCGCCGGTCCCTGGAAGGTGTTCTGGATCATCACCTTCCCGATGCTGAGCCCGACCACCGCCTTCCTGGTCTTCATCAACACGCTCTATTCCTTCTTCCTGGTGTTCAGCATGATCGACGTGGTGACCCAGGGTGGGCCCGGGAAGGCTACGGAGTTCCTCGTCTACAAGATCTACCGCGACGCCTTCGCGCGCCTGGCCGAGGGACAGGCCTCGGCACAATCCGTTTTCCTCTTCGTCATGGTGGCGGCGATTGCCGGCTTCCAGATCTGGATGTCGACACGGCAGGCCGTCTACAACCGCTGAGGGGTGAGTTGTGTGCAGATCAAACGCAAGACCGTACTGAACTTCGTGACGCACGCGATCCTCATCACGACGCTCCTGATGGTGGCGTTCCCCGTCTTCTTCACGATCGTGATGGGCACCCATACCCACCGCGACGCCTACGCGTTCCCGCCCATCCTCATCCCCGGCGATCAGCTGTGGGTCAACTTCGTTAGCGCTTGGGAACGCATCAACCTGGGACGCTTGATGCTGAACAGCCTCTTCATCGCCGTGGCCGTGGCGGTGGGCAAGATCGTGTTGTCGATCCTCGCAGCGTTCGCGTTCACCCACTTCCGGTTCCGCGGGTCGATCCTGCTGTTCCCGCTCACGATGGTCACGCAGATGCTGCCGCTGCCGGTGCGGATCCTGCCTGCGTACTATCTGGTGGCGTCCTTCGGCTGGCTGAATACCTACTGGGCCCTCACGGTGCCGTACCTGGCGAGCACCACCGGCATCATCCTGTTCCGGCAGTTCTATCTCACCGTCCCCCACGAGCTCTCCGACGCCGCGCGCGTCGACGGGGCCACACCCTTGCAGTACCTGTGGTACATCTTGATACCGCTCTCTAGGACCAATATCGCGGCGCTGTTCGTCATCGAGTTCGTCTACATCTGGAATCAGTACCTGTGGCCGCTGGTCGTCACCACCAAATCCGAGATGCAGGTCGCGCAGATCGGCTTGCGGATGCTCTACACCACCGAGCGAGCGGCGGCCGAGTGGAACGTGGTCATGGCCGGTACGTTCCTGATCATGCTGCCACCTCTCGTCGTGCTGATCTTGCTGCGGAAGCAGTTCGCACACGGCATCGCCATGCAGACGACGAAGTAGGCACCGCCGCGAGGGTGGCGGCGCGCCATACCCGCTCAGGCTCCATCCGCACGGGTCGCTCGCAGATGTGCCGCGAGCGTCGCTAACCGACGCGGCCCGCACGGCGCAGCCGTTCGTAAAGGTCCTGCAGCGTTGCCACCACGAGGTCCGGAACGTAGGGCGAGCCGTCCAGGTGCTCCGCGCGGGTCTCACCGGTGAGTGTCAACACCGCCAGGAAACCGTGCTCGTTGGCCATCCGGATGTCCGTGTAGAGCCTGTCGCCGACGTACGCGATGCGCTCGGCTGGGAGCTCGAGGCGTGCGACGATCGCCGCTGCCATCGGCGCGTGGGGCTTGCCCAGAACCAGCGGTCGTTGCCCGGTCGCTTCGGCCAGGAGCGCGATGAACGCCCCGCAATCGGGGATCGGTCCCGTCGGCGTGGGGCACACCAGGTCCGGGTGCGTCGCCAGGTAGGGCAAGCCACCTCGGATCAGATCGCTGGCCCTGCGCAGCTTGTCGTAGGTGAGGCTGGTGTCGAAGGTGAGCAAGACGCTGTCCGCCGCGTGGTCGGACAGCTCGATCCCCTGGGCGCGATACTCGTCCTCGACCTCGGGCGTGGCGAGCAGGTACGGCCGTCGCAACCTCTCTTGGTGCAGGTGTCCGATCGCGACGTCATTCGACGTCACCAGCCTGGAGCGGTCGAGAGGCAACCCCGAAGCACGCAGGCGCTGAACGTACCGCTCACCGCTCTTGGACGAGTTGTTCGTGGCGACCAGGAACGACACGTCGGCAGCGGCGAGGGCTTCGAGCAGCGCCAGCGCGCCGGGTAACGGCTCCGATCCCAGGTAGATGGTGCCGTCGAGATCGAAGGCGAAGCCCGACACGCCATCGAGCGGCGCTGCTCGTTCGTCGGTCTGCGCCGTTGGCTCGCGTGTGCCTGGGCCCCTGTGCGGCATCGGTCACCTCACGCTACCCGAAGCGACGCCCGCGCGTCGGCGGCTGGGTAGCGCGAGCACGAAATCGCCGTGGGTCGTTTCGCGCCGCTGGCCGCCACCGCCTCCACGGTGGCCAGCAGCCAGGCTTCGGCCGGCACCACCACCCGCGGGACGCACGGCCGGCCGTCGCAGCGCACGGAAGCTCGCCGCTGCGAGCTCGGCGAGCTCGGGCACGGCGCTCACGCTAGCATCGCGCCTGACCACCCCGCCGCCCACAGGTCCATCCTCGGCCGTCCCGCAGCGGGTGTGCCCGGCGCGGGCGAACGACGCTCAGCGCCGCAGCACCTCCACGCCGGGCAGCGGCGCGCCCTCCAAGAACTCCAGCGAGGCGCCGCCCCCGGTGCTGATGTGGTCGATGCGGTCGTCCAGGCCGGTGGCGTTGATCGCCGCGACCGAGTCGCCGCCTCCGACGACCGTGAACGCGTCGAGCTCCGCGACCGCCTGCGCGATGGCGCGCGTGCCTTCGTCGAACGGCTCGACCTCGAACACGCCCAGCGGTCCGTTCCAGAACACCGTCTTCGCGCCGTGCAGCGCCGCCGTCCAGCTCGCGATCGCGTCGGGGCCGGCGTCGAGTCCCTTCAGCCCGGCAGGGATCCGGTCCGAGGGGTGCACCGACGTCTCGGCGCCCGCCTCGACCTCGGCCGCGCAGACGGAGTCCGACGGCAGGTGCAGCTCGACGCCCGCCTCGTCCGCCCGCGCGATCAGCTCGCGAGCGACGTCGAGCTTCTCGTCCTCGACCAGCGAGTCGCCGACCTCGCCCCCGCGCGCCTTGAAGAACGTGTACGCCATCGCGCCGCCGACGAACAGCTCGTCGATGCTGCCGAGCAGGTTCTCGATCACGCCGATCTTGTCGCTCACCTTGGCGCCGCCCAGGATCACCTTGAACGGCCGCTCGGGCGATTCGACCAGGCGTCCGAGCACCTCGAGCTCGCGCTCCATCAGCCGGCCGGCGGCCCCCTCGAGCAGGCGCGCCACGCCCTCCGTCGAGGCGTGCGCGCGGTGCGCCGCCCCGAACGCGTCGTTCACGTACAGCTCGGCGTAGCCCGCCAGGATGGCGGCCAGCTCCGGATCGTTCTTCGTCTCGCGCGCGTCGAAGCGGGTGTTCTCGAGCAGCGTGATCGAGCCGTCCGGCGCTTCGCCCACGAACGCCTGCTGCTCGCGCGAGCCGGGGCCGTCGCAGGCGAGGTAGCGCACCTCGCGCCCCAGCAGCTCGGAGAGCCGGTCGGCGACAGGCCCCATCCGCGCGTCGTCCTGCGGACCCTTGGGCCGGCCGAGGTGGCTCATGCAGACGACCGTCGCACCGGCGTCGAGGAGCTCGCGCAGGGTCGGCAGCGCGGCGCGGATGCGGGTGTCGTCACCCACGACGCCGCCCTTGACGGGAACGTTGAAGTCGACACGGACGAGGACGCGCTTGTTCTCGAACGCCAGGTCTCGAAGGGTGGGGATCATGAAGGCCTCCTGGGAGTCGATCGGGGATCGCCCGGACGGGGCCGGGGACGCTGGTCCGTCCGGCAGGTACGGAGGGCGGGATGGAGCGTTCCGTCACGACAGGGGGCGACAGGATCGTCCCGCCGCCCCCGCACGTCGCCTAGCTGGAAGGACGTCGCGCTCAGGCGGACTCGCCCATCAGCTCGAGCACGTCCACCATGCGCTCGCTGTAGCCCCACTCGTTGTCGTACCAGACGAAGAACTTGGCCATGTTGCCGTTCGTCTTGGTGAGCTTCGAGTCGAAGATGCCGGAGTGCGGGTCGCCCTGGATGTCCTGCAGGACCAGCGGCTCCTCGCTGTACTTCACGATGCCTTCGAGGGGCCCTTCGGCCGCGGCACGGACCGCGTCGTTCACCTGTTCGGCGCTGGCGGCCGTCTTGAGAATGGCGGTCACGTCGCTGATCGAGCCGACCGGCGTCGGGACGCGAAGCGCGGTGCCGTCGAAGATGCCTTTGAGCTGGGGAAGCACCTTGGCCACCGCGACCGCGGCGCCCGTCGAGGTGGGGATGATGTTCGTCGCTGCGTTGCGTGCCCGGCGCAGGTCCTTGTGGGGTCCGTCGAGCAGCACCTGATCGTTCGTGTAGCTGTGGATCGTGGTCATCATCGCCTGCTCGACGCCGAACGCCTCGTCGATGATCTTCATCACGGGAGCC
>CAZHCI010000047.1:14018-16135 GCA_964530905.1 uncultured bacterium | reverse complement strand
CCGCCGACGCGCTCGACGCGTTCGTCGCCGCCCTGGTCGAGGAGGCGCCGTTCGCCGCCGACGTCGAGTCGGTCGCCGAGCTCGAGCGGCGTCCCGCGGACGGGGCGGCGGACGGGCAGGCGGGCGGGCAGACGGACGAGCCCTCCTTCGTGATCCGCGCCAGCGGCGAGCGCGGCCATCCCACCACGCTCATCTCGCCCGACCTGCCGATCTGTCCGGACTGCCTGCGCGAGCTGTTCGATCCGTCCGACCGTCGCTACCGCTACCCGTTCATCAACTGCACGAACTGCGGGCCTCGTTGGTCGATCATCGAGTCGCTGCCGTACGACCGGCCACGCACCACGATGAAGGCGTTCGAGCTGTGCGACGCCTGCGCGGCGGAGTACCACGACCCGGCGGACCGTCGCTTCCACGCGCAGCCGGTCGCGTGCCCCGACTGCGGGCCGACCGTCCGCTGGCTGGACGCGGACGGTAGGCCCGGCAGCGCGGGCGAGGACGCGATCCACGCCTGCGCCGAGGCGCTCTCGGCCGGCCGGATCGTCGCGGTCAAGGGGCTGGGCGGGTACCACCTGGCGTGCGACGCGCGCAACGCGGCGGCGGTGCGCGAGCTGCGCGAGCGCAAGGTCCGCAAGGACAAGCCGTTCGCGCTGATGGCGCGCGACCTCGCGATCGTGGACGACACGGTCGTGCTGAGCGACGAAGGCAGGGCGCTGCTGACGAGCACCCCCACCCCGATCGTGCTGGCGCCGCGCCTGGCCGCGAGCCTGCCGGACGATCTGGCTCCTGGCAGCGGCGATCTGGGCGTGATGCTGCCGTACACGCCGGTGCACCACCTCCTGTACGACGCAGGCGCGCCGCCCCTGCTGGTGATGACCAGCGCCAACCGGGCGGGCGAGCCGATCGCGTACCGCGACGACGACGCGCTGGAGCGCCTCGGTGGTCTGGCCGACGGCTTCCTGATCGGCGACCGTCCCATCGCCCGCCGGGTCGACGACTCGGTGACGACGGTCCTCTCCGGCGAGCCGGTGCTCTTCCGCCGCGCCCGCGGCTACGCGCCCGCCCCGGTCGCGCAGCACCCGCTCTTCCAGCGCCCGGTCCTGGCGCTGGGCGCCGGCCTCAAGAACGCGATCACGCTGGCCACAGGCGGCTACGCGTTCGTGAGCCAGCACCTCGGCGACCTCGACGACCTCGACGTGCTGCTGGCGTTCCGGGAGACGATCGACGACCTGACCGCCATGTACGACGTCGACCCGCACGAGGCGGTCATCGCGCACGACCTGCACCCCGACTACCCCTCCACGCGCCACGTGGCGAAGCTCGGCGGCGAGCCGCTGGCGATCCAGCACCACGAGGCGCACGTCGCCTCGGTGCTGGCCGAGCGCGGTGTCTGGGAGGCCCAGGTGCTGGGCATGGCGTTCGACGGGGCCGGCCTCGGTACGGACCGGACGGTCTGGGGCGGCGAGATCTTCCACGGCGGGCTGCTCGCGGGCTTCGCACGCCTCGGCAGCCTGCGGCCGGTCCCGCTGCCGGGCGGCGACGCGGCGGCGCGGACGCCGCAACAGGCGGCCGTCGGCTTCCTGCAGGAGTGCGAGCCGGAGCTGTGGAAGCACCTGCTGGACGACCGCCGGACCTGGATCGCCGAGTCGATGATCCGCGCCGGCGTCAACACCCCGCGCACCAGCAGCGTCGGTCGGCTGTTCGACACCGTCGCGGCGCTGTGCGGCTTCGAGGGCGCCATGAGCTTCGAGGGCCAGGCCGCGATGGGCCTGGAGGCGAAGGCCTGGCTCGCGCCGGCCGCGCCCCGCGTCGGGCCTGACGGCCTGGACGACGACGCGGCCGCCGCCATCCTGGAGCGGGGCTACCCGCTACCGTTCGAGAACGACGTGTGGGACGCCGCCGCCCTGCTGGAGCGGCTGCTGACCGATCTGCGCGACGGCGCGGCTCGCGAGGACGTGGCCCTGCGCTTCCACGCCGGGCTGGCGCGCGGCGTGACCGAGGCGGCCCGCCACCTGGCGAAGCACCACGCCTTCGAGGCGGTGGTGCTCACCGGCGGCGTGTTCCAGAACCGCCTGCTGCACGAGCTGACCGTCCGCGACCTGCGCGCGGCCGGCTTCGAG
>CAZHCI010000047.1:6344-13918 GCA_964530905.1 uncultured bacterium | reverse complement strand
CCGCGAGGCTGCCGATCGGAGGCGACCATGAACGCCCGAATCCGCTCCGTCCCCTACTACTACGCCCGCGTGGAAGGCGATCCGGACGCCGCGTACGGTTGGCTCGAGGAGCTCGCCTCGGCCGAGGTCGACCTGCTCGCGTTCAGCGCCGTCCCCTACGGACCGAACCACGTCGAGCTGACGATCTTTCCCGTCGATCCCAAGGCGCTGGAGCGCTCGAGCCTGGCGCACGACACCGAGCTCCTCGGCCCGTACCACGCCTTGCTCGTCCAGGGCGACGACCACCTCGGCGCCCTCGCGGAGCTGCACCACGACCTGCGCGACGCCGGCGTGAACATCTTCGCCTCGACCGGCGTGACCGACGGAAAAGGCGGCTACGGCTACGTCGTCTACGTGCGCGAGCAGGACGCCGAGGCGGCCGCCAAGGTCGTGAACGCGGAGCCGATCGAGCCCTAGCGGGCGGTCGATCCAGCGGCCACGCAGCGGCTGGACGGACCCCGCTGCGTGACGGGGCGCATCGTCCTGGCGCGTCGCACGGGCGCGCGGACCGTGGCGCGTGCGCTGCGGTCCTCGCGCCCGTGCGCTCGCACCGCCGGCACGACCGGAGCGCGAGCTCGGGGTCGGCCGTCTGCGCCCCTACCAGATCCGCGTCGCAATCGACAAGGGACGATTCGTCATTGACAAGCGATACCGATCGCGTCAAGAATCGTGGCCGAAGCCGCCATCTCCCGCCGTGTCCGACGAACGGGATCTGGCCACCGCTCGTCTCGTCCGCAGGAGGTGCGACGTGATTCCAGCGCTCAGGAGCGCACAAACCCCTACCACTCGACGCATCGAGTGGCTCCGTGTCGTGATGATGTTCCTGTTGCTCATGAGTTTCGCCATGTACCCCGTGGAGCTGTTCATCGTCGGGCACTGGCTGGACACGTGGCAGTCCCTCGTTCCGTTCATCCTGACCGTGCCGGGGCTGCTGTTCACCGCCTGGGTGTTCTTCTTCGACCGGTCCACCCCGTGGCTCCGGACCGCGTTCATCGTCACCATGTGGGCCTCGATCTTCGTCGGCATCCTCGGCGGCTACTACCACTGGATCTGGAACATGATGGACGTCGGCGGCATCCAGTGGAACTGGAGCTACGCGATGGAGGAGTTCCACGGCTACCGACCCGTCCTCGCGGCGATGGCCTACACCTACATGGGCATCACCGGCCTCGCCAGCATCTACCGGGCGGAATAGGAGACGGCGATGATCAACCGCTTGATCGAAGCCAAGACCGAGAATCAACGACTCCTCGTCTTCCTTCAGCTCTTCTTCCTGTTCTGGACCGCGTTCGGGTTCTTCTACTTCGCGGTCGAGCACTGGGTCATCGACCACTTCCTGGACTCGTTCGGATCGCAGATCCCGTTCTACGTGGCGCTCGTGGGATTCCCGCTGAGCCTCGCGCTGTTCTTCACGACGCGCAAAGCGGTCCGGCTTCCGTATACCGTGTGGATGGTCGTGACGATCGGTGTCGGCCTGCTCGGGGCGCTCTACCACCTGTTCTACAACGCCGGTGACGCCGGCGTGAGCGTCTTCTCGATCTCGGGCTTCTTCGAAGCGTTCACCGATCCGTTCCGCCCGGTGCTCGCCGGCTTGGCGCACGTGAACATCGGCGCCGTCGGCCTCATGGTCGGCCTGACGATCCTGGACGAGCCGACCGACGAAGCGTAGGACCGCCTCACCGCTCGCGTCCGCCGGACGCGACACGCCCGCTCACGAAAGGACGTCCATGATGCACAAGCTTCTCGCGATCCTCGCTCTTTCCCTCGTCGTCTCGCTGGGGATGGCGCAGCCCACCATCGACGGCACGATCGCCGACGGCGAGTACGCCTCGACCCTCGAGCACGAGGAGTCCGGCGCGACGATGTCCTGGACCGTCGACGGCGACATGCTCTACTTCGCCATGACGATGGAGTCCAGCGGCTGGATCGGCGTCGGTTTCGCGCAGCCCGACGACGTCGGCCGCGGCAAGGCCGGCTTCGACCAGTACATGTTCAACGTCGTGGACGGCACGCCCACGGCGCACGACTGGTACCAGGAGGACGCCCGCGGCGCGCCCGTGCCGGACACGGAAGCTGGCGGGTCCGACAGCGTGAGCGAGTTCGCCGGAACGTACGAGGACGACATGTGGACGGTCGAGTTCGCCCGTCCGCTGGACACCGGTGAAGAGACCGACGCCGTCATCGTTCCCGGCGAGCCGATGCTGCTCACCTTCGCGGACGCCCGGACGATGGACCTCGACCGCCGTCACGAGCG
Source organism: uncultured bacterium (assembly GCA_964530905.1). GTDB lineage: Bacteria > Deinococcota > Deinococci > Deinococcales > Trueperaceae > SLSQ01. Next base: position 11,625 of record CAZHCI010000047.1, on the reverse strand, counting down.
CAGCTCGCGTGGCGGAGCGTACGTGATCGAGGACTTCGTGTTCTGAGGACGTCCACCGCGGCGCACCGATGCGCCTGACGAAGGACCTCGCGAGGCCCCGCCACCCGGCGGGGCCTCGCTCCGTGTGCGCGTCCCCGCGTACCGATCCCGTGGCGCGCGCCGTGAGTCGGCAAGGTGAGCCGGCAAGGTGACCCGCCCGACCAGGCGAGGCGGCCCGTACCCTGCACCATGGGGACGACGTCGGCGTTCACGGCCGCGAACGCCGCACCCGGTTCCGGCTCGGAACCAGAAGGAGGCGCCCATGGCATTCGCCAAATCCGACATCCGGCTCAGAAGCCCCGCGTTCGGCTACCACGAACGGATTCCCCAGCGTCACAGCGGCGAGGGCGAGGACGTCTCGCCTCCGCTCGAGTGGAGCGCCGCGCCCGACGGCACGGCCGGCTTCGCCGTGTTCTGCTTCGATCCCGACGCCCCGCTGATCCGGAACGGTCGCCACGGCTTCGTCCACTGGCTGCTGTACGGCATTCCGGGCAACGCTCGCAGCCTGGACGAAGCGACCCGCGTCGGCGTTCGGGGCCGCAACGACTTCGGCGACGACGGCTACGGCGGGCCGATGCCGCCCGAGGGGCACGGCACGCACCACTACTACTTCTGGATCGTGGCGCTGGACCAGGCGCTGGACCTGGAGCCGGGCCTGGAGCTCGGAACGTTCTTGGACAAGGTCGAGCCGCACGTGCTGGGCATGAACCGGCTGGTCGGAACGTACAAGCGCGCGTAGCGGCCAAGCCGCAGGCCGACACGTCGGACCCCGCTCGGTCGATGCTTCGCGGATCCCCAGGCCGCCCGCCAGGTCCTAGCGGGCGGCTCCGGCGTCCTCCGCGCCCTCGGCGTCGTCGCGTCGGTGCTCGCGGTCGCGCGCCGCGTCGACGCGCTCACGCGCCTGCTGGCTCTGCACGGCTCGGTCGTGCTCACGGTCGCCCTCGCTGCCGGCGAGCCGATCTTCGAGCCCCTCGATCGCATCGCCCGCGCCGTACAGCACCACGGTGTCGCCGACGCCGATGCGGGTCTCGGCGTCCGGAGCGCCCCTGTACGGTCCGTCCGCTCGCTGGATCCCCAGCACGCGGACGCCTTCCTCGTGCAGGCCGAGCTCGCGCAACGTCCGACGTGCCAGCCAGTCGCCCTCGTCGACGTGCAGCTCGGCGACGGCGTACCCCTCCTCGAGGCCGAGCAGCCGGCGGAAGTCTCGGACCTGGATCGAGGCGACGTTCTCGAGCGCCCAGCGGACCAGCCGGGCCAACATGCGGTCCACCCAGCGACTGACCGCCAGCGCCCAGAGGACCCCGATGCCGACCCCGAGGACCAGCAGTCGCGGTAGCCACGCACCCTGCTCGGTCGGCTGAAGGAACGTGACGAGCACGGACGCGAGCACCGAGAAGATCCCGATGCTCCCGAGCAGCATCAGCTGCAGCACGATGCGGCGGCGGACCGGATGGTTCACGACCGACTCGGCCTCGCGGGTGGTGAAGCCGGTCCCGGTCAGCGCCGAGCGGGCCTGGAAGTCCGCCGCTTCGCGCGACAGGCCGGTATGCACCAGCGCCAACGACGCGACGCGGGTCACCAGCAGCGTCAGCGTGACGGTGACGAGGACCGAGACGACGGCGACCATGACGTCAGGTCGCTTCCAGCGGGCGCGCCACCCACACCGCCCAGCCGACGTGGTCACGCTCCCAGCCGAGGTACCGGTCGCGACCGGCGGCGATGCCCGCCAGCAGCTCGGCGCGCTCGGGGTGACTCGGGTTCGCCTCCGCCCAGTCGTGCGCGGCGGTCCACCAGGCGCTGACGTAGCGGTCCCAGTCCGCGCGTGAGGAGCCGATCAGCGCGGTCACGCTCAGGCCCATGTCGGCCAGTCGCTCGCCCGCGCCGGACAGGTCGGGGAGCTCGGCGATCTCCGGGTCCGCGTCGGCCGGTAGATGCTCGAACGGGCGGGCCAGGTAGCGGTCGCCGATCACGAGCCGACCTCCGGGGCGAAGCGCGGCCCGCATCCAGCGGACGGCGGCGTCGAACCCTCCGAGCGCGAACGGCGCGCCGAGGCAGGCGACGACGTCGTAGCCGGCACCGTCGTGCGGGAGCGCGTCGGGGGCGAACGCCTCGGCCGGACCCTCGATCATCGTGACGAGCTCGTCGACGCCGTCCTGGCGTGCACGGTCGCGTGCCCGCGCGACGAACGCGGGGTTGACCTCGAGGCCGGTGCCGCGCGCGCCGTGCAGCACGGCCCAGCGCCGCAGCAGCGCCGCCTTGCCCGCCCCGACGTCCAGCACGCGCGACCCGGCGCTCACGCCGCAGGCCGCGGCCAGCAGGTCCAGGGTGCTCGGATCCATCGGATTCTGCAGGTCGAGATCCCGCTCGACCAGCGCGAAGAACTCGTACGGGTGCATGCCTCCAGCCTGCCCCGGCGGCGCTCGCCTGGCAAGGGACCGGTCGGCCCGGCGAGTCGCCGGGGTCGCTACGCCAGGCGCTCGCGCAGGCCCGCCAGATAGCCGGCCGACCAGGCCGCGGTGGTCGGTCCGTCGGGCACGTACTCGAACGGCTCGACGCTGACGTACCCTCGGTAGTCCAGGCGCGCCAGGGCGTCGAGCACGCCGGCGAAGCGGTCGTCGCCCTGCCCCGGGGCGCGCCGGTTCGCGTCGTTCAGGTGAACGTGCGCGATCAACCCGCTGGGCAGCCAGCGCTCCAGCAGCTCGGGAACGTCCTCGGCCTCGGCGCCGCGCGCCGCCTTGCAATCGATCATGGTGCGGAGCGACGGCAGGCCGATCGCCTCGACCAGCTCGGCCGCCTCCGCGACGGTCGTCACGAAGTTCGCTTCGGGCGGCGCCAGCGGCTCCAGGCAGTAGGTGACGCCGGCCCGGCCGGCCGCCTCGCCGGCGCGCGCCAGCGCGTCGCGTGCCCGCTCCCGGTCGCCGGTCGGGTCGCCTGCCGAGAGGCGTCGCTGCCCTGGCGAGCCGTGCACCAGCACGCGGCCGCCCAGGTCGGCGCACAGCTCGATCAGGCCGTCGATCACCTCCAACGTGCGGGCTCGCACCTGCGGATCGGCGTCCGTGATCGACAGGCCCTCGGGCGTGACCAGCAGCCAGTGAAGGCCGCCGATCTCGATCCCGGCGTCGGCGGCCGCGGCGCGAATCTCCCGCCGCTGGCCGGCCGCCATCCGGTGCGGGCGGTCGCCGAACGTGAACGGGGCGAGCTCGAGCCCGTCGAAGCCGAGCTCGGCCGCCAGGGCGCACTGCCGGTCGAACGGCAGCTCGCGCACGACCTCGTTGCACAGAAGCGTCTTCGTCGTCATTCCGGCCTCACCCCGTTCCGTCCTCGGAGCGCTGGGGAGAGAGTCGCTCGCCCAGCTTTCGCATGCGTCCGACGAACCAGTCGCTGCCCAGCAGGAAGGTGATCGCGATCGCGATCCACAGCCCCGCGCTGATCGGCCGCGTGAAGAACGGCGTCAGGTCGCCGTCGGACAGCACCAGTCCCCGGCGCAGGTTCACGTCGAGGATCGGGCCCAGCACCACGCCCAGCACCAGCGGCGCCATCGGGAAGCCCCGCTGCCGCAGGAAGAAGCCCAGCACGCCGAAGCCCAGCATCACCCAGACGTCGAACAGCCGGCTGGTGATCGCGTAGGCGCCGACGACGCAGAGCACGAAGATGATCGGCATCAGCTTCAGGTACGGCACCCGCAGGATCAGCAGGAGCGGCTTGGTGAGCGCCAGGCCGTACACGAGAATCGCGAGCGAGGCGAAGAACACCATCGCGACGACCTCGAACACGAAGGTCGGGTTCTCGATCATGATCAGCGGGCCGGGCCGCACGCCGTGGATGAACAGCGCCGCGAGCAGCACCGCGGCCGGCGCCGAGCCGGGAACCGCCAGGGTGAGCACCGGGATGATCGCGCCGGGCACGGCGGCGCTGTTGCCGGTCTCGGCGCTCATCAGGCCCTCGATCGAGCCGTCGCCGTACTCCTCGGGCTTGCGGCTGAAGTTGCGGGCCAGGGCGTAGCTCACCCACGACCCCATGTCCTCGCCCACGCCGGGGATGAGCCCCATGAAGGTGCCGGCCAGGCCGGAGCGGATGATCGTGACCCAGTGCGTCAACACCTCGCGGACGCGGGGCACGACCGAGTCGGTGGCGTTCTTCACCGCCTGATACGCGGGGTTCTTCATCACCCACAGCACCTCGGTGAAGCCGAACACGCCGACCAGGACGGGCAGAAGCCCGAAGCCGCCGGCCAGATCGGTGACGCCGTACGCGAAGCGCGGATAGGCGTAGATCGCCTCCTGGCCGACCATCGCGACGAGGAGACCCAGGAACCCGGAGACCCAGCCCTTGAGCGGGTCGCCCTGGGCCGTCAGGCGGCCGGCGACCACGACGCCGAACACGGCCAGCCAGAAGAACTCGTACGACTGGAAGCTCAGCGCCCACTCGGCCAGCAGCGGCGCGAACGACGCCAGCGCCATCATGCCGATCAGCGTGCCGAGGAACGAGCCGGCGGTGGAGATCCCCATCGCACGTCCGGCCAGGCCGCGCCGAGCCAACGGGAAGCCGTCCAGCGACGTCGCGGCGTTGGCGGGGGTGCCCGGAATGTTCAGCAGGATCGCCGAGCGGCTGCCGCCGTAGATCGCGCCGACGTACATCGCGATGAGGATCAGGATGGCGTCGCCGGCGGCCAGCTTGAACGTCAGGGTGGTCAACAGCGCCAGACCCAGCGTCGCGGTCAGTCCGGGCAGCATGCCGACCGCGATGCCGAGAAGGGTGGCCCAGGCGACGGTGAACAGCGTGCCCCAACTCGCCATCGTGACGATCGCGCTGAAGAACTGCGTCAGGCCTTCGAACACGCGTGCGCTCCTAGGGAAGACGGACCAGGAAGATACGTTCGAACACGAACCCTACGGCCAGCGCGACCAGTGCGCCCTCCACGACGGCGAAGGCGACGATGCGCGCCATGCTCTGCTCGCGCTGTCGCGACCTGGACTCGAACAGCACGATGAAGCCGGTCACGAACAGGAAGGTGGCCCAGCGGAAGGGGAGCCAGCCGACCAGGACGAAGCCGTAGCCGAGCGTCGCGGCGATCGCCAGCGCCAAACGTACGGGATGCGCCTCGGCGCTCGGAGGGGGGGCGGCTTGCGCCGCCCCCCGCGTCCGTAGCGTCCGGACCAGCATGATCGCGCCGAACAGCGCCAGCACCACCCCCAGCGCGCCGGGCACGATGCCGGGCACCGTGTACGGATTCACGCCGAGG
>CAZHCI010000047.1:0-6244 GCA_964530905.1 uncultured bacterium | reverse complement strand
GGGCTTCCTCGCCGTAGAGCGGATCGAACAGCGAGCCGCGCTCGGACGCGAAGCGCTGAAGCACCTCGGACTCGGCGATCTCGTTCTCCCAGATGTCGTCGAACGTCTCGACGCACGCCTCGGGGACGCCCTTGGGGACCCAGATGCCGAAGTAGTTCGTGGCGGCCTGGAGGTCGGGCAGCCAGTCGGTGATGGGCGGGATCGTCCCGTAGCCGTCGATCTCGAGCGACTCGCTGCCGACGACCGCCAGCGGGCGCAGACGCTCGCCGCGGATCATGTCGGCCTGCTCGCCGGCGAGCTGCGTGGTGACCTCGGTCTCGCCGGCCACGGTGGCGATGACGGCCGGGTTGCCGCCCTCGTAGGTGACGTGGCGGTACTCGAAGTCCGCCTCGGTCGCGACGAGCTCGATCGCATTGTGCCCGGCGGACGATTGGCCTGCCGTGGCGACCGTGAGGGTGGTGCCCTCGTCGCGGAACGCGGCGAGCAGCTCGTCGAACGTCTCGTACGGGGCGTCGGCGTTCACGCTGACGACGGACACGTTCGCGACCGTGAGGTAGAGGTGCCAGTCGTCCAGGCTGGTGTCCAGCGTACCCAGCACGGGGTAGGTGCCGACGTCCGACGCGGCGCCCGAGGCCCAGGTGGTGCAGTCGCGCGGCGCGTCGAGCGCGTTCTTCGTCCCGATCGCGCCGGAGGCGCCGGGCTGGTTCACGACGACGACGCTGCTGCCGAGGGCGTCCTCGATCTCGGCCGCGACGACGCGCACCATCGAGTCGGTCGCGCCGCCGGCGGACCAGGGCACGATGATGGTGATGGGCCCGTCAGGGCTCCAGTCGTCCTGGGCGGCGGCGGTCGTGACGGCGCCCAGTGCGAGGAGAACGATCAGGAAGCTCACGAGTCGTTTCATGCGAATCTCCAGTTCCAGAACGGTGCGACGAACGGGGGCGTGCGGTCGGGCCGGCTCGGCGCCGTCGCGGAGGCGCGCGTGCTCGGCGACGGGAGGTCATGCGTCCCCGTCCCCCAAACGGACCGGTCGGCCTTCGCGGACCGAGCGGTAGATCGCCTCGACCAGCTCGACCGACCGCAGGCCTTCGCGCCCGTCGATGCTGGGGGGTCTGTCCTCGTCGATGGCCGCCAGCACGTCGGCGTACTGGCGCCGATGGTTCTCGAACGAGATCGCCATCGGGTCGGCGGCGCCGCCCGTCTGCGCCGATCCGTAGCGGCGCAGCATCCGGGCCGCCCGCTCTTCGTCCTCGTCCTGCACGTCCCAGCGCACCAGCGCGTCGTCGCGGACCGTGACGGCGCCGAGCTCGCCGTGAAGGTCCAGCTCCTTCGGACGTCCCGGCCAGAGCGAGGTGGCCGCGGCGATCTGGCCCAGCGCGCCGCTTCGGTAGCGGAGCACGGCGACGAGGGTGTCCTCGACCTCGAGACGCTCGTGCGTCGCGGTCGTCGCGTAGGCGAACACCTCCTCGACCGGCCCCATCAGCCAGAGCAGCAGGTCGACCTGGTGGATCGCCTGGTTCATCAGCGCCCCGCCGCCGTCCAGGCGCCAGGTGCCGCGCCAGTCGGCCGAGTCGTAGTACGCCTGGCTCCGGTACCACTTGACGTACGCGTCGCCCTGCACCAGGCGGCCCAGCGTGCCGGCCTCCACGGCCTGCTTGAGCGCCACGTTCGCGTCGGCGAAGCGGCTCATGAAGATGGTCGCCAAACGGACGCCGGCCTCGTCGGCCGCGTCGACGATCGCGCGGGCGCGTTCGCTGGTGACCTCGAGCGGTTTCTCGACGACCACGTGCTTGCCGGCGCGTGCCGCGGCGACGGCCGGCTCCAGGTGGGCGCCGCTGGGCGTGCAGACCGCCACGACGTCCACGGTCTCGTCGGCCAGCAGCGCGTCCAGGTCGGGGTACGCCTCGGTGCCGTGCGTCCGCGCGAACGTGCGGGCGCGCTCGTGGGTGCGGCTGGCGACGCCGACGAGCCGGGCGTTCGGCAACCGCGACACCGCGTCGACGTGGGCCGCCGCGATGTTGCCGGCGCCCACCACCGCGACGCCGTAGGTCCGGCCCGCCGCCATCTAGTCGGCGCCCTTCGTCGCGGCGGCCAGGACCGCCCGCGCGGCCACGACGCACGCCTCGGCAGCCTCGTGCTTGGCGAGATGCGACGGCTGGTAGTGGGGCTCCAGCACCAGCGATCCGGCGTAGCCGCTCAGCGCCAGCGCCCTGAGCTGCCCGTCGTAGTCGACCTCGCCCTGGCCCAGCGGCACGAACGACGGCTCGGCGTCGGGCCCGAGCACCAGGTCCTTCAGGTGCACGTGCACCAATCGGCAGGCGGCGACGGCCTCGAACCCGCCGGGGTAGGGGTCGCTCTCGCCGCCGGCCAGCGCGTTGCCGGGGTCCCAGAGCGCGGCGACGCGGGGGCGGAGCTCGGACGGCAGGCGCTCGTTCAGGAGCACGCAGATCCGGGCCAGCTCGCGGCCGGTCCCGACCAGGCACACCGGCTCGTTCTCGATCGCGAGCGTCACGTCGTGCGCCGCCGCGACGGTGGCGGCACGGGCGAACGCGTCCACCAGGCGGTCGTCGACCTCGTCCGTCCACGGCTCGTCCCAGAAGGTGAACACGCGGACGTACGGGGCGCCGAACCTCGTCGCCAGCGCACACGCCCGGTCGAGCAGCTCCAGCTGGGCGTCGATCGACTCGACCCCCTCCAGCGCGAAGTCCGCCGCGAGCCGGCGGGGTCGCTCGTCGATCGGCGACTTGAACACGGGCGAGGCGATCGCGGTCACGGAGAGGTCTGCGCCCCTGACGATGTCGACCGCGCGGTCGACCTCCTCGTCGCTCCACTGCACGACGTTCTTGCCCCACGCCTGCCGCAGCTCGACGAGGTCCAGTCCCCAGGCTCGGACGCGCTCGCACGCGTCCCGCAGGTCGTCGCCGACCTCGTCGGTGATGATGCCGAGCGGGATCACGTCCCGGCCCCGTAGGTTCGGCACGCGTTCGAATCGGTCACGTTAACGATACCAAGCATCGCACCACCCTCGATCGAGAGATCGCGTCGACCCTCTGGACGGATTTCGTCCCCGACGGTAGCACGGCTCCGCGCGGCGCACGACCGCCAGCCCGGCGCCTCCGGGCCGACACCGTACAACCCGCTACCGACCTTCCGGCTGGCCTGGCAGGGGACCCCGCTCCCGCAGCCAGCGCGCGAAGCGGAGCACGTCCGGACGCCGCCCCGAGAACACCGGCCCGTCGTGGCCGACGCGACCGAGGATCTCGCTCACGTACCGGTCGGTCGCCAGCGCGTCCACGTACGGCGCCACCGTGGCGGCCATCACCAGGTCCGTCAGGTCGCTGGGCCGATCGACGCGCTCCTCGTCGACCGAGCGGAACGCCACCAGACGCGCCAACAGATCGAAGAACGGCAGCCCGCGAGCGTCGCGGACCGGGACGTCCAGCCACTGCGCCGCCCAGGCGCGGATCGTCCGGCGCCTGGCGACGACCGTGCCTTCGAGGGGAACGTCGAGCAGGAACGTCAGCGGCGTCAGCGTCGCGGGCGTCTCCCAGTCGCCCGACGAGGTGAGCAGGTCGGACCGGTCCAGCGCCCCGCGCAGCGCCTGGCGGCGCACCACCTCCTGCCACGGCCGGACCCAGGTCCCGGACGAGAACCTGTCGAACAGAAGCTGGAGGGTGGGGAGCAGGTAGCCGCCGCGCGTCTCGAGCACGTGGAACGGACTGGGCGGCACCACCGGACCGGCGTCCGACAGGGCGCGGTGAACCTCGCCGAACGCCTCGTGCGACGACTGTCCCCGCACGTACTTGGCGATCCGCGAGGCGTAGTTCTGATCGAGGTAGACGAGCACCGGCTCGAGCGTAGCGCGCCGGCCGGACCGTGCCCGACGCGCGAGACCGCGCCGGGCCGCTCAGCCGAACGGCCGGGCGCCCCGAGCGCGCACGAACCGCACGCGGTCGCCCGCCCGGAGCTGGGCCAGCCGGGGAAGGTCGCCTGGAACCACGACGGCCGGCTTGACGTAACCGCCGATCGAGCCGCGGTCGTGCAGCAGCACCAGCGGGCGACCGCCCGTCGTGATCTGGATGCCGCCCAGCGGCGTCGCCTCGGACACCAGCTCGCCACCGGGCACGCCGGCGCCGTCCAGCTGCAGCCCCATGCGATCGCCGAAGCGGACCGCGAAGCTGTCGCGCGTGAGCGCCTCGAGCGCGGCCGGCTCGGCTTGCGGACCGGGCACGATGCGAGCGACCGTCTCCCCCGTCCGCCCCGTCGGCCGACCGTACGGTCGGAACGCGAACCCCGCCCGCGCCGCGCTGGGCCGCGCGGCGCCGAGGACGTCGCCGGCACGCAACGGCCGTCCGACGAGGCCACGAACGTCGGTCGAGGCCGAGCCCAGGAACCGCCCGCTCTCGATGCCGCCGCCTACGGCCAGGTAGCCGCGCACCCCCAGCCGGTCGGGCAGGAAGCGGAGCGTCTCGCCGCGCCGCAGCCTCAACGTCGTGAACGGCGGCGCCGGGCGGCCGTTCCGCTGCGGGACGACGCCCCAGCCGGCGAACGCCACGACGACGTCGCTCAGGACCCGCAGCGCCGGGCCGCGCACGTTGATCTCGAGCAGCGGGGCGCCGGGCGCGTTGGCGACGAGGCGGTTCGCCAACGCAGCGCTACGGGCGTCCAGCGGACCCGAGCGCGCCAAGCCGAAGCGGCCGGCCATGAACCGGCCGGCGTCGACGACGAGGTCGACCAGCCCGGGCTCCTCGACGTGCAGGACGGGACGCAGCGGCTCGCCCGGCAGCAGCTCCAGCGGCGTGGGCGCCGCCGGGGTCGGCCCCTCGCGGGGCTCGAACGTCACCGTGTCGCCCGGGTCCAGGAGGAACGGCCGCTCGCGATGCGGATCGTAGACCGCCTCGAGCGCGGTGCCCAGCAGCCGCCAGCCGCCGGGCGAGGGCAGCGGGTAGATGCCGGTCTGCGCGCCCGCCATCGCCACGCCGTGGGCGGGCACCCGCTTCCGGGGCACGCCCAGGCGGGGCCGGCGGATCGACGGGTCGACCTCGCCCAGGAACGGGAACCCCGGCGTGAACCCCAGCGCGTACACGCGGTACGGACCGGCAACGTGACGCCGGACGAGCTCGGCGACCTCGAGCCCGAGCTCGCGCGCGACGTCGTGCAGGTCGGCCCCGTCGTAGCGGACGGGGACCGTCACCGACCGGCCCACCTCGGTGTCGCCTGCCTGCACGCGCGGTGCCAGCCACGCGTCCAGCGCCCGCTCGCTCAGACGTGCGGCGTCCGCCTCGACGTACACCGAGGCGTAGGAGGGCACGACGTCGGTCACGCCCGCAGGCGCGCTGTCGATCAACGCCCGCGCCACGGCGTGCACGCGCCGGTTCGCGCCCGCGTCGATCCCGTCGCCGAAGCGCACGTAACGGCCGGTGAGCCTGCTCAAAACGCGGTGACGTCGACGCCGGCCGCCGTCAGCGCCGCGCGCACCGCGCGGGCGATCTCGTGCGAGCCGGGGTTGTCGCCGTGGATGCAGAGGGTGTCGACCTCGAGCGGCGTGACGGCGCCGTCCGTGGCCACGACCTCGCCCCGCGTGACCATGCGCACCGCTCGGCTCGCGACCGTCTCGGGATCGGTCACGATCGCTCCGTCGGTCCCGCGCGGAGCCAGGCGGCCGTCGGCCTGGTAGGCCCGGTCGGGGAACGCCTCGAGCACGGTGCGCAGGCCGTGGCGCTCGGCCGAGCGCCGCATCCCCGCGCCGCCCGGTCCGGCCAGGACCACGAACGGCAGCTCGGGGTCGAAGTCGTGGATGGCGAGCGCCACGGCGTCGGACGCCTGTTCGTCGCGGACGATCCGGTGGTGCAGCGCTCCGTGCGGCTTGACGTGATGGAGCCGCGCGCCCGACGGCCGCAGGAACGCCTCGAGCGCGCCGAGCTGGTAGAGCACGGTGGCGTACAGCTCGTCCGCGGTCATGGCCAGGTCGCGCCGACCGAACCCGCCGGTGTCCGGGAATCCCGGGTGCGCCCCGACGGCCACGCCGGTCGCCTGGGCGAGGTCGACGGTCCGGCGCATCACGACGGGGTCGCCGGCGTGGAACCCGCACGCGACGTTGACGCTGGTCAGCGACGGGAACAGCTGCTCGTCCGCCCCCATCCGCCACAGGCCGTACGACTCGCCGGCGTCCGCGTTGATGTCGATCGTGAGCGGTTCTCGCATGTCGTTCTCCCCTCGAGCGTCCCGGTCCCGCGTTGGGACG
>CAZHCI010000046.1:0-16459 GCA_964530905.1 uncultured bacterium | reverse complement strand
AGCTCGATCAGGAAGCCTCGCTGGGGGTCCACCCAGGCGACCCAGTCGTCGGCCGCGGTCGTGGCGGTGGCCTCGGCAGGCGCCGAGCCAGGATCGTTCGCGAAGACCGGGCCCACCACGATCAGGAGCCAGGCCAGGCTCAGCAGGACGGAGCGCGGAGGACGCGGCTCGAACGGAGCGTGCATGGTCCGAGCATCCGACGCGCCGAGCCCTACGGTCAAGCCGCGCGGTCGAGCCGCGCGGTCGAGCCGCGCGGTCGAGCCGCCGTGGGCGCGACGCGTGCGTGCCAGCCCGCGTCGACCCGGCCCAGCGGCGGCGCGGAGATGGGCGTCCGTTCCTTCACGCGGTACGCTCCTCTCGACGGCATCGAAACGCGACCGTGGCGCCGCCACCGTGGCGCGACCCAGCAGCGAGCTCGACGGCGAGGCGGCGCGACCGACGCGCGAGCCGAACGGGAAGAGGGCCGGCATGGAGTTCGGAGCCAGCGTGTGGTCGGCAGCGACGGTGCTGTTGTTCGTGATGGACCCGTTCGGCAACGTGCCGACGGTCCTGGCGCTGCTGCGCGACGTCGAGCCCTCCAGGCGGCGACGCGTCATCGCACGGGAGCTGCTGATCGCTCTGGGCGTGCTGATGGTGTTCCTGTTCGCGGGCCAGGCGATCCTGGACTTCCTGGGCTTGCAGCGCGAGTCGGTCACGATCGCGGGAGGGATCGTGCTCGGCATCATCGGGTTGCGGCTGATCTTTCCTCGGCCAGAAGGCCTGATGGGCCACCAGGCGGCGGGCGAGCCGTTCCTGGTCCCGCTGGCGATCCCCCTCATCGCGGGACCGTCGGCGATGGCCACCGTCATCCTGATGGCGCGTAACGCGCCCGATCAGAGGGGTAGCGCGGCCCTGGCGATCCTGCTGGCGTGGGGCTTGACCGCCGCCGTGCTGCTGGCGGCGCCGTTCCTGTACCGGCTCTTGCGCGAGCGTGGCCTGCAGGCGGTGGCACGCCTGATGGGCATGCTGCTGATCATGATCGCGGTGCAGATGGTCCTGAACGGGCTCGACTCGGCCCTGTGAGGCCGTGGCGGTGTCGCCGTGCCCGTGGCGCGACGACACCGCCGGAACCGTCAGTACGGGTAGAGACGCAGGTAGCCGTCGTCGTCGAACCCCTCGTCCTCGCTGGCACCGGGAAGGCGGCCCTGGCTGTTCCCGGCCAGGAGAACGCCGCCTGGATGGATCGCCACCCCGGACGCGTCGTCGAAACGGTCCGATCCGAGCTGGAGTCGCCAGCGCTCGCTACCGTCCGCGTTCAGCGCGACCAGCGCCGCGTCCGCCACGCCGGCGTTGGGTCCCGCCACGTCGCCCTCGCTGGTCGCTGCGACGAAGACCGTGCCGTCGGCCGCGACGGCGACGGGGTGGCCCATGTCGCGGCGCGCGGGACCGAAGCCGGTCGACCAGCGAGGCTCGCCGTCGGCGTCGAAGGCGTGCACGAACACCGGCACGTCCGGCATGTCGTCCGGTCCTTCCGGGCCCCCGCCCGCGACGATCGGTCCACCGTCCGGTCCCGTGGCCAGGCCGTACGCGCGCAGGTCGGCCTCGTCGTGCAGCCCGGCGCGCCACGTCACCTCTCCCGCGCCGTCGTATCGGCGCAGGTACACGTCCCACCCGCCTGCGTTCGCGTCGTCCAGATCGCCGGTCGAGGCGATCGCGACGTACACGCCTCCACCCGGGGCGGGAGCGGCCGCGTGGAGCTCCTCGTCGGCCGGGGTGCCGTCCTGACGCCTCCACCGCTCCGATCCGTCCGGCTCCAGCGCGACGAGGAACACGTCGTCGCCGCCGGCAGGCCCCCCGGCAGGTTCGCCTGCCAGGTCGCCGCCGGTCGAGCCGCCGACGTAGATGGTGCCGTCGTCCGAGACGGCAACGGCGTACGCCGCGTCGGTGCCGGCGCTGCCGATGGCGACGCGCCACGCCTCCTCGCCGCTCGGGTCGAAGCGGATCACGAACGCGTCGTCCCCGCCGGCGGACGGCCCGGCGATCGCGCCGGACGAGATGCCCGCGGCCACGACGTCGCCGTTCGGCGCGACGGCGACGCTGCGGACGAAGTCCATCTCGGACGTGCCGATCTGACGGGTCCAACGTTCGCTGCCGTCCGCGGCGACCGCGTGCACGAAGCCGTCGAAGAACCCTTCGGTGGGGCGCTCGAGCTCGCCTTGCGTGCTGCCCGCCAGGTAAGCGCGACCGTCCGGGGCGACGGCCAGATCGAACACGTTCTCGTTCTCGTCGCTACCGAAGCGGTACGTCCAGGAGGGCTCGGGCGCCTCGGCGAGCGCGGTCAGCGGAGCGAGCGTGACCAGGGCGCACAGCGCCAGGACCGAACGGAGCCCGAGGGCGGGGCGTCGTGTCGTATCGACCATCGTGAAGAACCTTCCGAGTCGGGGCGTCACGGCAGGGGCGCACCAGGTCGGCGAGCCTCCACCTCTCGATGGGCCTTCGCGCAGCGTGGCTCGCGAAGCGCCGCGGAGAACCGTTCGGTGCGCACCGTACCAGGTCGACTCCGGACCGAACGTGGACCCTGCCTCAGCGAGCTGGAGCCGGCTCGGGCCTGGGACGGCCCGGCTCGAGGATCTCGCGCGCCGACGCGCGCCCCTTGTCGGTGAGGATCAGACGCTCGCCGTGGCGCTCGATCAGGTCGGCGTCCAGGCTGCGCGCCACCACCTCGCGCGCCTTGGCGTCGCGCCACGACAGGTGGGTGCGCAGCGCGCTCAGCACGTTCTCCTCGGCCGCCTCCGGGGTGCCCTCGTGCTGGTGCAGGTGGACGGCCAGCGCGCGGTTCTCGTTCGCCTCGCGCTGGCCGCGGCGCCGGAGCTCCTGCGCGACCAGGCCGTAGCGTGGGCCCAGCAGGAACGCGCCGGCGAGGAACGCGCCGGTCACGACCGCCATCATGCCGCCGATCGAGACGTCCCACGCGACGGCGAGGAGGTAGCCGATCACGCTCGAGGCGACGGCGATGCCCGATGCGTACGCCAGGATGCGCCACAGCCGGTCGGTGAGCAGGTACGCCGCGGAGGGCGGCACGACGACGAACGCCAGGAACAGCACGACGCCGACGGCGTCGAACGCTGCGACGGCGGTGGCGCTGGTCAGGCCGAGAAGCAGGTAGCTCAGCACGGCCGGCGCGAACCCCAGCGCCGCCGCCAGGCCCGTGTCGAACGTCGCGAGCTTCAGCTCCTTGTAGAACACGACGACGAACGCGAGGTCCACCAAGGCGACGACCGCCATCCAGAGCAGCGCGTCGGGAACCTGCACGCCCAGCACCGTGACGACGTCCAGCCAGACGAAGCCGATCTCGCCCAGCAGCACGGTATGGGCGTCGATGTGGACGTCGCGCGCGTACACGTTCAGGAGCAGCACGCCGACGGAGAACAACGCCGGGAACACGAGCCCGATGGCGGCGTCGCCGCCCATGCGACGCGTCCGCGTCAACGCTTCGGTCGCGACCACGGTCAGGAGTCCCGTCAGGGCCGCCCCGACGATCTGGACCGGCCCGGACGTCTGGCCGGTGAGCATCCAGACGATCACGATGCCGAACAGGATCGAGTGGCTGATGGCGTCGGCCAGCATCACGTCGCCCCGGAGGATCAGGAACGTGCCGAGGAGCGACGCGGCGATGCCGACCAGCGCGCCGGTGGCCATGATCGCGAACGGGATCGAGGTCAGTAGGGCGGTCATCGCCGGTCTCCGTCCTCGCCCATGTCGGTCGGCACGCGCGACGCCTCCTCGGCGCCCGCTTCGGTCAGCGCCCAGTGGACGCCCTCCTCGGGGCGGTGCTCGACGCGACGAACCCAGCCGCGCTCGCCGAGGTCGCGGAGCAGGCCGGCGGTCGAGGTTCCGAAGTAGGCGTCCAGCATGCCCTGCTCGGTGGCGTAGTCGGGATGCCCGTGCTCGCGGGCCAACCCGGCCATCGTGGCGAGCACCTGCCGAGCCCGCAACGCGCGGCCGCTCCGCGCGCGCCGGACGGCGGCCGCGACCAGGCCCCGGTTCGGGGCGAACGCCAGCGAGACCGCCGTGATCACGGTGAGGCTCAGCACGATGAGCGGACCGGTGGCCAGCCCTCGGCCGGTGGCGCTGATCAGCGCGCCGACCACCCCGCCCGCCGCCCCGAACGTCGCCGCGAGGATCACCATCGTGCTCAGTCGCTCGGTCCATTGGCGGGCCGCGACGGCGGGGGCGACGATCATCGCCGACATCAGCACCACCCCCACCATCTGCAGGCCCAGCACCACGGCCAGCGCGATCATCGCCGTCATGAGCGCGTCCAGGAACTGGGTCGGCAGCCCGAGCGAGGCGGCGAACACCGGGTCGAACGTCGCCGCCTTGAGCTCCTTCCAGGCGGCCACGACCAGGATCACCGCCACCGCCGTCACGGCGCCCATGATCCACAGGTCGCTGCGGAGGATCGCGGCCGCCTGGCCGAACAGGAACGTCTCGAGCCCGGCCTGGCCGGCACCGGCGCGCCCCTGGACGAAGCTGAGCAGCACCACGCCCGCCGCGAAGAACACGCTGAGCGCGATGCCCAGCGAGGCGTCGGTCTTCAGGCGGCTGCGCCGCACCAGCAGCAGCATCGTCAGCGCGGCCAGCACGCCGGTCACGAGCGCGCCGGCCAGGACGGCGCCCAGCGAGCGGCCGCCGGCGACCAGGAAGCCCAGCGCGATGCCGGGCAGGGCGGCGTGCGAGAGCGTGTCGCCCAGCAGGCTCTGCTTGCGGAGCACCGCGAACGAGCCCAGCGCGCCGCTGGTCACGCCCAGCAGGATCGCGCCCAGCGCGACGGTGCGGACGGTGTAGTCGCCGAACAGCGCGACGACCGTATTCACCTCAGCCGGCCGCGCTCGGCAGGCCGGGGCCTTCCAGCAGCGCGACCTGCCCCCCGTAGGTGGCGTGGAGGTTCTCGGCGGTGTAGACCTCCTCGACCGGACCTTGCGCGACGGCGCGCACGTTCAGGAGCATCATCCAGTCGAACGTGGTGCGGACCGTCTGCAGGTCGTGATGGACCACGACCACGGTCTTGCCGCGGTCGCGCAGCTCCCTGAGAACGTCCAGGATGGCGCGCTCGGAGGTGGCGTCGACGCCCGCCATCGGCTCGTCCAGGAAGTACACGTCGGCGTCCTGCACCAGCGCTCGCGCCAAGAAGGTGCGCTGCTGCTGGCCGCCCGAGAGCTGCGCGATCTGGCGGTCGCGGTAGTCGCTCATGCCGACCTGCTCCAGAGCGGCGTGGGCCCGCTCCCGCTCGGCGCGGCCGGGGCGGCGAAGCCAGCCGAGGCGGCCGTACAGGCCCATCTCGACGACGTCGGCGACGGTCGTGGGGAAGTCCCAATCCACGCTGGTGCGTTGCGGCACGTAGCCGACCCGGTGCCGCTGCTCGGCGTACGGCCGGCCGAACAGGTAGACGTGTCCGGCGGTCGGCCGGATCAGCCCCAGGATCGCCTTCAGCAGCGTGCTCTTGCCCGCTCCGTTGGGGCCGACGATGGCGGCCATGACGCCGGGGGGCACGTCGAGGTCCACGTCCCACAGCACCGGCTTGGCGTGGTACGCGACCGTCAGGTCCTCGACGTGGACCGCGAGGTCCGGCTCGTGCACGCTCACGGTGCGGCGACGTCCGCGATGCCGTAGCGCTGCGCCCAGTCGCGCAGCGCGCTCGGGAGGGGAGGCGCCTCGCCGCCCAGCGCGCGGACGATCGCGACCGTGTTCGCGCGCAGCATCCCGATGTACGTGCCTTCGGCGGTCCCGGGCTCGCCCATCGCGTCGGAGTAGAGCGTGCCGCCCATCTCGACCGAGGCGCCCAGGTCGTCGGTCGCGTCCAGGACCGCCTGAATCGTGCGTGGGTTGATCGTCGTCTCGACGAAGATGGCAGGGACCCCGGCGCGAACGATGGTCTCGGCCGTGTCGCGGATGTCGGCGATGGACGGCTCCGCGTCGGTGCTCACGCCCTGGATGCCGACCACCTGGAGCCCGTACGCGCGGCCGTAGTACGCGAACGCGTCGTGCGCCGTGACCAGGACTCGGTTCTCCTCGGGCACGCTGGCGACGGCCCGCTCGATCCAGTCGTGGAGGGCGTTCAGCTCGGCGGCGTGCGCGGCCGCCCGGTCGCGCACGGCCGCGTCGCACGCGGGCGTGAGCTCGCTCAGCGCCGTGGCGATCGGGTCCAGCGTGCCGGCCCAGAGCGAGACGTCCATCCACACGTGCGGGTCCACGCCGTAGGCGCTCGACACGCGGATGCGGCGCTCCGCGGGCACCCCCGCCTCCGACACGGCGAGCGTCGGCGCCCGCTCGCCGAAGCGCTCCAGGACGTCGCCCAGCTGGCCTTCGAGGGTCAGCCCGCCGTAGAGGATCAGGTCCGCCCGGCTCAGCTCGCGGACGTCGCCCGAGGTCGCCTGGTACAGGTGAGGATCGACGCCGGGACCCATCAGGGAGACGACGTCGGTGCAGGCGCCGCCGATCGTGGCGGCGGTGTCGCCGACCATGCCGACCGTGGCGACGACGCGGAGCGGCTCGTCTTGACGTCCGTCCTGGGCGAGCGCCAGGCCGGACGACGTCACGGCGGCCAGCGCCAGGCCGTAACGGGCCACGCCGACGAGGAGCAGCCGCGCGGCGTGAAGACGGGAGCGGCGAGATGCGGCCGAGGGGCGACCGGAGGCTCGGCGGTTGCGTCCGACCTCGCGAGATTTTGTGGCAAACCTAAACATGCCGCTACCCTAGTCCGCGATCTCGTGGCTGTCAAGCGCGCCCGGCCTTGCGGCCATCGCCACGGGACCCGGGACCCAGGTCACGGCTGATCCATACGACGGCACGTACACTCGGGGCATGACGACGACCGAGCGCCCCTGGTTCGTGACCGATAGCGGCTTCAGCCGTCGCCTGGACGATGCGGATCGCAGCGTGTTCATGCGCGTCTGCCCCGAGCGCCACTACGCCCGCGACGAGCACATCTTCCGCGAGGGCGACCCGGCGGACTCGCTGCACGTCGTCGCCAAGGGCCGAATCAAGCTCACCCGCCTGACCCCCGACGGCCGCGAGCGGATCCTCGCCATCGTCGGACCGGACGACATGATCGGCGAGGCGTTCCTGCGTCCCGATGCCGACTACCTCGCCGACGCCGTGGCGCTGGGCGACGGCGTCACCACCTGTCCGATGTCGCGCGGGCAGTTCCAGCAGCTCTCGCTGCAGGCGCCGACGTTCGTGCTGGCGTTCGCCGAGATCCTGGCCGGGAACCTGTTCCGCTGCCGCGATCAGCTCACCGGCGGGTACGCGCCGATCAAGGTCCGCGTCGCGCTCACCCTGCTCGAGCAGGCCCGCCGCTTCGGACGCCCGTCGGAGGAGGACGACGACTGGCTGGAGCTCGAGACCGAGCTTCGGCACGAGGAGATCGCCTCGCTGATCGGCGCGACCCGCGTGTCGGTCTCGAGCTCCGTCGCCGATCTGCGCAACGACGGACTGGTCCAGGGCACCCGCGGCCGTTACCGGGTCCACGCGCCGGCGATCGAGGCGCTCGAGCTCGATCTCTGAGTCGGCGACCGCAGCAGCCCTCAGCCCCGCGAAGGTCCCGGCGTGAGGCCGCGAACCGGACCGCAGAGCGGCCTGCCCTACACTGACCGTGCG
This sequence comes from uncultured bacterium, assembly GCA_964530905.1. Classification (GTDB taxonomy): domain Bacteria; phylum Deinococcota; class Deinococci; order Deinococcales; family Trueperaceae; genus SLSQ01. Next base: position 8,821 of record CAZHCI010000046.1, on the reverse strand, counting down.
TCGCCCTCGATCGACGCGTTGCGACGGCGACGCAGGGAGGTTGAGCGATCATGAGTCAGACAGGACTCGCCGTGTTCGACACGACGCTCCACGAGACGAACGCGTGGCTGAAGACCGTCAACGAGAAACTCGGTTGGGGAGACCGTCGACTCGCGTACCACGCGCTCAGGTCGACGCTGCAGACGCTGCGCGACCGTGTGCCGCCGGACCTGGCCGCCAACCTCGCGGCCCATCTGCCGATGCTGGTGCGCGGCATCTACTACGAAGGCTGGACGCCGAGCTCGACGCCCCAGCCGCTCCGCACGCAAGAAGCTTTCCTGGCCGCCGTGGAGAGCCGCTACGGTCATGCCGAGCCGGTCGCCTTCGACGAGCTCGCCCGCGCCGTGTTCGCGACGCTCAACGACAACGTGCCGGCCCCGCAGGTCGAGAAGGTTCGCACCGCGCTCGGCGAGGAGCTCAAGGCCCTTTGGCCGGAGCCACCAGCGACTCGGTGACCGAGCTCGGCGCCGCTGCGCCGGCCGCCCCGGCCCCCTCGACCGGGCCGCGAGACGGCCCGTGATGGACAGTTGACGGAACGACGGACGGTCCGACGGGCATGGTGGGGCGTATGAACGCTCCGCTTCCGACGAACCGATCGTCATCGACCCGACCGCTCGCGGCGCCGTCGACGCCGCTGCCGGGCGTGCGGCTGGGCGTCCTGCTGGCCGGATCGCTGACCGTGCTTCTGACGTTGGTCCCTGTCGGCCAGGCGCAGGCCGATCCCGAGGACGCCACCTCTAGCGCCACCGCCGCCGCCGAGGCGCACGTCGAGGTTCCCGAGCTGCCGTTCGACGACAACCCCGACCCCGACCAGTGCGGGATCCCGCAACCGCTGGGCGACGACGTGCGCGGCACGGTCGACGGGCGCTGGGAGGGCGAGACGCTGTTTCCCGACGTTCACCTCTACGACAGCCACCTGCGCAGCCGGGTCACCGGAACGATCCCGACCGGCAGCCGGGTGAGGGTCGAGATGTTCCAGAACAACCCGGTGCTGAACTACTGGTACGTCCGCTGGGACGGTCCCGACGGCACGGTCCAGGGCTGGATCCCTGCGCCGTTCTTGACGGTCGAGCGCTGAGCTTCAGCGGTACTCGGGATTCGGGTGGCCGACGCGCCGTCCCGCGTCCCAGGCGTCGCGCCGGTTGCCGTGGGCAGGGATCCCGCCCGACGCGCGCAGCATCGTGGCGAGGTGGATCAGGTTCCAGCTCAGGAACGTCACGTTCCGCTGCGTGAAGTCGTTCTCGGGGCCGCCCGAGCCCGGATCCAGGTAGGAGGGGCCCGGTCCCGCCTCGCCGATCCAGCCGGCGTCCGCCTGCGGCGGGATCACGAAGCCGAGATGCTGCAGCGCGTACAGCAGACTCATCGCGCTGTGCTTCACGCCGTCCTCGTTCCCGGTGATGATCGTCCCGGCGACCTTTCCGTAGACCACGTACTGCCCCTTCTCGTTCGTCAGGGCGGACATCGCGTAGAGGCGCTCGATCACGCGGCGGATCACGGACGACGGCTCGCCCAGCCAGATCGGGGTGCCCAGGACCAGGATGTCGGCGGCCAGGACCCGGTCCCAGATCGCCGGCCAGTCGTCGCGTGCCGCGCCGTGCTCGGTCATGTCCGGATGCACGCCGGGCGCCAGCTCGTGGTCGACGGCCCGGATCGTCTCGACCTCGACGCCGCCGCTCGTGAGCACGGCGCGAGCGACGTCCATCAGTCCTTCGGTGTGCGACAGCGCGGGCGACGGTTTGAGGGTCCCGTTGACGAACAGGGCGCGCAGAGGGCGCTCGGTCGACGCTTCGGTCATGCGTGATCTCCTTCGGGGTGGGCATCCTCGGCCGGCAGGCCCGATTCGAGGTCGAGGAACGGCCGAGTCGGCTCGGGATCGAACTGGCGTCCCGCGGCGTGCTCGCGAATGCGTTCACGCTCGCGATCGTTCAGGCGGCCCGGCTCGAGCAGGATCGCGTCCGGCACCGCGAGCTTCCCGATGTCGTGCAGGTAGGCGCCCCACCGCACCGAGCGGCGCACGGCGGGATCGAGGCTCAGCCGTTCGGCGACGCGGTCGGTCCATGCGACGACGCGGCTCGGCACGGCCGCGGCGGGCGGACCGGTGACGAGCATGCCGTCCAGCATGCGCGCAGCGGTCGCGCCGCGTCGGTCAAGCGTCCGACCCACCGTGAGGCTCGTCTCGGAACGGCGTCAGCCCGGCCAGCGGCCCCGACCAGAGGCGCGCGTCCAGGAAGTCGTCGACCACCAGGGACGCGCCCAGGTCGGTCAGCGTCCCCGGTCGCTGGGTCGTCGCCAGCCCGACGACGGGCAGTCCGGCGCCGCGCGCCGAGGTCACGCCGCTCGGGGAGTCCTCGAACGCCAGCGCGCGCTCCGCCGGCACGCCCAGCCTGCTCAGCATCTCGCGGTACGGAGCGGGATCGGGCTTCGGAGCCGCCGCCTCCTCGCCGAGGCCGACCTCGTCGAACGCGTCGTCGAGGCGGAGCGCCCTGAGCATGAACATCGTGTTGGCCCGAGGCGCGTTCGTGACCAACCCGGTCGCCAGGCCCGCGCCGCGTGCGGCCCGCAGCACCTCGTGCACGCCGGGAAGCGGCTCGAGACGGCTCGCGGCGGCACGGAATCGCGCCTCCTTGGCCTCGGCGAACGCGCGCCCCTCCTCGCTCGTCAGGTGCGGCAGCAGGTCGGCGATGATCGAGGGGTTGTGCCGGCCGGACACCCGGCGCGCGTACCCCGCCTCGTCCACCTCCACGCCGTGGTCGGCGAGCGCCTCCTGCCAGGCGAGGAAGTGCAGCGGGTCGGTGTGCGCGAGGGTTCCGTCGAGATCGAACAGCAGCGCGGCCAGGTCCATGCCGCGAGCCTACCCCTCGTTCGCCGTCCCTCCCTCGTCCGGCTCGCGAAAGCCGGCGGGCGGAAACGTCGCGAGCTCCCCCGAGCCCAGCGACTCGTACGTCGCCCGGCCGTAGTACGCCTGCGCCGGCGCGACGTCGCGCCGCAGGAGCCCGCGCTCGTCGAACGCGGCTGGCCGATGGTGAAGCGCCACGACGTCGCCGACCCACCACTCGTGGTCGCCGGTCGGCACGCGCCGGGTCAGCCGGCACTCGTACGCCAGGTACGCGTCCTCCAGGATCGGCGAGCCGGTGACGGCCCCCGGCGTCGCGCGAAGCCCGAAGCGCGCGAACTTGTCCACCCCGTCGTTCCGGGAGAGCGTGCCCACGCCGGCCACCGCGCGCGCGTGCTCGAACGGCAGGAAGTGCACCGCGAACGCCTCCGACGCGACGCCCAGCCGGTGGGTGTAGCGTCCGGGCGCGATCGCGACGCCGTACATCGGCGGATCGTGCGACAACGCGGCGTGCCAGCCGACCGCCAGGACGTTGCGGTCGCCGTCGTGGGCGGCGGTCACGACGGTCGGGACGCCGGGGTAGTAGCCGAAGAAGCGGGTGGGCGGGGCGTCCACCCGGTGGACCGCCCGAGCGGTCACGCGTCGCTCCGGCCGCCGGAGACGACGGCACGTTCCGGCGCCTCGCCGTCCGCCCGAACGGCGCTCGAGCCGTCCGCAGCCGCTGCGGCGTCGGGCGAGCAGAGGCGCCGCGCCAGCTCCGGCACGATCGATCCCAGCCGGGCGTGGCTCCGCACCGTCGCGTCCGCGTCGCCGCGCGTGGCGCCGTCGTTCACGATCGCGATCGGCTTTCCCTGCTCGCGGGCGCGTCGCACGAAGCGGTAGCCGCTGAACACGGTCAGCGAGGAGCCGACGACCAGCAGCGCCTCGGCCCGGTCGAGCATCGACCAGGCCCGCTGCAGACGGTCGCGCGGCACGTTCTCTCCGAAGAACACGACGTCCGGCTTCAGCGTCCCGCCGCAGGCGAGGCAGTCCGGCACGCGGTAGTCGCGTGTCCAGGCGTCGTCGATCTCGACGTCGCCGTCCGGCGCGACGTCGTCGGTGAGCGCGCGGAAGTCCGGATTCGCCGTTCGGAGCCGCTCCTGAAGCGTCGACCTGGAGCTGCGCGCTCCGCACGCCAGGCAGACCACGCTGGACAGGCTCCCGTGGAGCTCCAGCACCCGGTGGCTGCCGCCACGCTGGTGCAGCCCGTCGACGTTCTGCGTCAACACGCCGACGGTCGTGCCGCGACGCTCCAGCCGCGCCAGCGCCCGGTGGCCGTCGTTCGGCCGGGCGTGCGCCGTGAGCGGCCAGCCGATCGAGCTGCGCGCCCAGTAGCGCCGCCGCGCGGCGGCGTCGCGGACGAACGTCTGGTACGTCGTGGGGTTCCTGGACCGGCGCGTCGGGCCGCGGTAGTCGGGGATGCCGGAGTCGGTGCTGATGCCGGCGCCGGACAGGACCAGCGTTCGCCGGCTCTCCAGCAGCCGCGCCAGGGCGTCTACATCGGTCACGTGCGCAGCGTACCGATCGCGGCGTTGTGTCGCGGGAACCGGGCGTACGATCGGCCCCGACCAGGCGATCCGCGTCAGGGAGCCCGGTACGCCTCGAGCTCGACCAGGCCGGTGTTGCCGCCGGTCGAGTCCACGACCTCCAGGCGGAGCGTCGACGTCGTCGCGTCGATCTCGAACCGGTGCAGCCCGTTCGCGTCGGGCAGCTCGAACGGCCCGAACGTCGCGCCGTCGTCGGTGCGGACCACGAACCGCTCGATGCGGGCGCTGGTCGCCATCGTGCGGGTCCACACCCCGACGCCCGAGAGCTCGGTCGGCTCGGGCAGGGCGACCTCGATCCAGGCGTCGTCGCCGTCGCCGCGCGACGACCACTCGCTGCCGCCGTCGCGGTCGACGGCGTTGTCGGCGGCGAAGCCGCTGGAGAAGGCGCTGCTGGCCGCCACCGCACGAAGTTCCTCGACGCGAGGCCCGAAGCGGCCGTCGGCCTGCTCGGGAGGGGTCCGGAACGTCTGCACCTCGGAGGCCAGCAGTCGGCCGTCGGGCGCGCTTCCTTGCAGGCGGAACACGTACTCGGTATCCGGCTCGAGATCGGTCAGGATCACGCGGTGGTCCTGGTGCGCCTCCGCGCCCATCTGCTGGTCCAGCGCCAGGCGCCCGAAGTCGCCGTCCGGTCCGAACACGACGGCGCACGCCAGGTCGATCGTCGTGGTCACCTCCAGCACGGCCGAGCGCGGACGCACCTCGCTCAGCGCGAGCGGCTCGGTCAGGAACGGCTCGACCGGCTCGACCGCGGGAAGCGGGACGTCCTGGGCCGACGCCGTGAAGGGGGACGGCACCAGGATCAGTGCCGCGGTCAGCGCGGCGATGACGGCCACGAGCCGGGTCGGGGAAGGGCGGAACGACGATGCACGCATGCGCTCAGCGTGCCCCGGCCGGCGTCGCGGGTCGGTCGTATCGCCGACGCGCCGACGGCTGGGATCCGCGCTCAGCCCAGCGCCACGTCCAGCGACAGCATGACGACGAGCCCCACCATCGTGCCGAGCGTCGCGAGCCGCTCGTGGCCACGAGCGTGGGTCTCGGGAACGATCTCGTCGAGGATCACGTACAGCATCGCGCCGGCGGCGAAGCCCATCGCGTAGGGAAGGGTCGGCTGGGCGATGGTGACCGCCCAGGCCCCGAACACGGCGAGGGGAATCTCGACGGCGCCGGCGCGAGCGCCGACGAACGCGGCGTACCAGAGCCCGCCCATGCCGGCGTTGCGGGCGGCCACCGCGACCGCGAGGCCCTCGGGAACGTTCTGCAGGCCGATGGCCAGCATCAGCGCCACCGCTTCGGGCATGCGGCCCGAGCCGAACCCCACGCCGACCGCGAGTCCCTCGGGCATGTTGTGCAGCGTGATCGCCACGATGAACAGGATCACCGACGCCATGCGGCCCTGACCGCCGGCTGCAGCGTCGTCGCGTCGTCGTCCGGTGACCAGCACGTGCACGTGCGGCACCCAGGCGTCCGCACGGTCCAGGAACCCCACACCCAGCGCGATGCCGACGAGGACCGGGACCAGTCCGCCGATCTCGATGCCGGGCAGGATCAGGCTCGTGAAGCTGGCCGCCAGCATCACGCCCGCCGCGAAGCCCAGCGCGGTGTCCAGCTGCCGCGAGCTCGGGTTCCGCCACGGAACGATCGCCAACGCCCCGATCAGGTTGAAGGTGGTGATCACGACGCCGGCCAGCAGGCCGAGCAGCACCGGGTTCGTGCCCAGGTTCGCGGTGATCCAGCTCTCGAGTCCGGTCACGGCAGCTGCTCGCGCAGGCGCGCATCCGCGAGCGGCTCGCCGCGCACGCGCTCCGCGAGGTCGCGCGACAGCGCGCACGGGCGGCCGTCGACCTCGAGCTGGACGATCCCGCCCAGCGGCTCGCGACCGGTGACGCGTACGGCGACTCCGGGCTCGATGCCCAGCGAGGCGAGGTGCTCCAGCACCGCGCCGTCCTGGCTCAGCAGCCGTGCGACCCGCAGCCGGGCGCCGTGCTCCACGTCCGTCAGGGGGAGGTCCGGCGTCGGGGGGACGGTGCCGTCGGGCCGCGGAATCGGGTCGCCGTGCGGATCGTGGCTGGGGTGGCCGAGGAGGTCGGCGAGGCGCTCGGCGAAGCGGTCGCTCACGGCGTGCTCCAGCGCTTCCGCCTCGTCGTGGACCTCGTCCCAGCGGTAGCCGAGGTCGCGAATCATGAACGTCTCGACCAGCCTGTGCCTGCGGATCAGCCGCAGCGCCTCGCGCCGACCGGCCTCGGTCAGCGTCGCGCCGCGGTAGCGGACGTGCTCGACCAGGCCGGCCTCGTCCAGGCGCGCCAGCATGCCCGACACCGAGGCGGGGGTGAAGCCCAGCCGCCCGGCGATCGCGTTCGTCGACGCGGGCCCCTCGCGGCTCAGGCTCCAGATCGCCTTGAGGTAGTCGCCTGCGGCGTCGCTGACGGGGGCGGAGGACGATTTCGTCATGACGAAACTCACTTTACGCCCGACCATAGGTGCCGTCAATCGCCGGCGGCCCGCTCTGGAAGCCGCTCTCGGCTACTGCCCCTGCGCCTGCGAGAACCCTTGCTCGCCGTCGAACGCGTACAGGTTCTCCGTCTTGATCACGTCCACGCCGGCGTCCACCAGCCGCGCCAGCAGGTCGACGACCGCGCGTGCGGCGACCGGCCCCCCCTCCGCGGCCAGGAAGCGACAACGCCAGTGGTCGGTCTTGAACGTCTCGGGCAGCCCCTCGGGCCACACCTTCACGCCACGGTTCGTGATCACCTTCAGCTCGAACGGCCCCTGCTGCTGCAGCAGCGATTCGGCCAGCACCTCGGGCGCGCGGTCCCCCTCGCGCCAGTCCGTGAACACGTCGACCCCCAGCAGCTCCTTGTGCTGCGGCACCCGCGGCGTGGCGGTCGGCACCTTCGGGACCGGGCGTCCCGCGTAGCGGGCCGGCGCCAGGTGGCGGGGCTCCTCGCCCAGACGCTGCACGACCGCCTCGGTGAAGCCGGCGGTGTTCACGCGCTCCCGGCTGGTGCCCTCGCGGTAGATGTCGCCGGTGTGGACGCCCGCCTCGAGCGTCGTGAGCCAGGCGTTGTGGACCCGCTCGGCAACGAGGTTCTGGCCCAGGTGCTGCAGCATCAGCACGCCGGCCAGAACCAGCCCCGACGGGTTCGCGATCCCGCGACCGGCGATGTCCGGCGCCGAGCCGTGGATCGCCTCGAACAGCGAGGCGTGCTCGCCGACGTTCGCCGACGGGGCCAGCCCCACCGAGCCCGTCAGCTGGGCGGTGATGTCGCTGACGATGTCGCCGTACAGGTTCGTGGTCACGACCACGTCGAACGCCTCGGGCGTGTCCGCCAAGCGAGCGGCGCCGATGTCGACGATCATCTGGTCGTGCTCGATGTCGGGGTACTCCGCCGCGACCTCCTCGAACACCTGCGCGAACAGGCCGTCGGTGAGCTTCATGATGTTGTCCTTCACCAGCGCGGTCACCTTGGCGCGGCCTTGCGCGCGCGCCTCCTCGAACGCGAAGCGAACGATCTTCTCGCTGCCCGGCCGGCTGATCAGCTTCAGGCACTGCACCACCTCGTCCGTCTGGCGGTGCTCGATGCCGGCGTAGAGGTCCTCCTCGTTCTCCCGGATCACCAGCACGTCCATGGCGGGATGGCGCGTGGCGACGAACGGGTGGTACGCCACGGCCGGACGCACGTTCGCGAACAGCCCGAAGCTCTTGCGGAGCGTCACGTTCAGGCTCTTGTACCCGCCACCGCGCGGGGTCGTGATCGGCGCCTTGAGCAGCACCCCACGTTCCCGCAGCACGTCCCAGGCCGAAGGATCGATGCCCGAGGGCACGCCCGCCTCGTACACCGACTTGCCGAGCCGAACCTCGGCGACGTCGAGGTCCGCGCCGGCCGCCGCCAGGATCTCCAGCGTCGCGTCCATGATCTCGGGGCCGATGCCGTCGCCACGGGCGACGGCGATACGGGTTCGAACGGGGGTCGGGGCGTGCGTCGGATCGGACATGGGTGCCTCCCAGCGAAGGTCGCCTCGGGCGACCGTGCTTTCCGCGTCAAGATACAAGACGCGTGGCCGCGGCGCCGTTCGGCGCGGCCACGCGCGACGCTCAGCGGCCCGCCGCCCAGCCGACCAGCACCGCGACGCCCGCCAGGATCAACGTGCCCGCCAGGTACAGAAGGCCCTGTCCGGCCCGCCCTTGGGCGAACAGGCCGTGCGCATCGAGGCCGAACGTCGAGAACGTCGTCAGCGCGCCCAGCAGGCCGGTCCCCAGGAACAGGCGCACGGTCGGGCTGGCCACGCCGCGCGCCGCGTCGGCCGAGACGAGCCACGCCAGCGCGAACGAGCCGACGACGTTCACGATCACGGTGCCGAGCGG
>CAZHCI010000045.1:2006-16597 GCA_964530905.1 uncultured bacterium | reverse complement strand
CGGGGCGCCCGAGAACCGTGTAACCGGGGGCGCACGGGACCTTCGTCCCGCTTTGCTATGTTCGAGGGGAGAGCCCGCGAGTCGGGCTCACGGATGCACATCCGTACGCCAAGCACGCCGAAAGCGCAAGAGCTCGTCCCAATAGAGGGGGTACTCCGCATGGCTTACCGACTTCCCGATCTTCCCTACGCGTTCGACGCGCTCGAACCCCACATCGACGCCCGCACGATGGAGATTCACCACGACAAGCATCACGCCGGCTACGCCAGCAAGCTCGCTGCCGCGGTCGAGGGCACCGATCTCGACGGCAAGGCGATCGAGGAGATCCTCCGCATGGGCGTCGACCGCCTTCCCACCGCGGTCCGCAACAACGGCGGGGGCTACGCGAACCACAACCTGTTCTGGGAGATCATGTCGCCCCAGGGCGGCGGACGGCCCAGCGGCGACCTCGCCTCCGCCATCGACGCGGCGTTCGGGTCGTTCGACGAGTTCAAGTCGACGTTCAGCGACACCGCTGCCGGCCGGTTCGGAAGCGGCTGGGCGTGGCTCGTCGTCAAGCCTGGCGGCGAGCTCGCGGTCTACAGCACGCCCAACCAGGACAGCCCGTACATGGACGGCGACGTGCCGGTCCTCGGCCTCGACGTCTGGGAGCACGCGTACTACCTGAAGTACCAGAACCGGCGTCCGGACTACATCGAGGCGTTCTGGGACCTGATCGATTGGGACGCCGTCGCGACGAAGTACCAAGACGCGCGCTGAGGCGCCGATCGTCGCGCCGAGCGCGGCCGACGCGGAGCTGGGCACGGGGTCCGACCCCGTGCCCTTCGCCGTGCGGCCAGCGGGGACCGGTCAGCGCGTCGACGCGCCGGTCTCCGCCTCGACGTCCGCGCCGGGACCGTCGGGACCCTCGAGCCGCGTCTCCGCGGCCCACCTGAGGTGCGCGAGGCCGCCGATCAGGGGTCCGACCAGGAAGTACAGGAAGTGCTGCGCCAGCCGCCACAGGATGACCGCCGCCGACAGCGCCGCGGGAGCCAGCTGGCCACGAAGGGCCAACGACAAGGAGGCTTCCTGGTAGCCGCTCGCTCCGGGCGTCGGGATGGCGAATGCGAAGGCGTGCACGATCACCTGAGCCGAGAACGCCACGCCTGAAGGCACGTTCGCACCGAGCCCCCAGAGGATGACGAGAAGCACGCCGAAGTACACCAGGCGCATGAGCGACGACAGCAGCAGGAACCCGGCATGCCATTCCCAGCGCTGCCGGGCGACCCGCCGACCGGCGAGCTCGAGGCGCCCCAGGAACGCAGCGGTACGGACCCGCAACCAGCGGAACGAGCGCAGGGCCAGGAGACGGCGCAGCGCTCCGACCAGCAGCTCGAGGCGGAACACCAGCACGTAGCTCGCGACCCCCGCCAGGATCGACACCAGCGCGACGAGCCACCCGAGGTGAACGACCGGCAGCTCGATGCCGACCACCTGAAGGCCGAGCGCCGATACGGGCAACGCCCAGGCGAAGAACGTCATGTCGCCGACGACGCACATCACGGCGATGGCTGCCGCGTTCTGGGGCTTCACCCCGAAGCGGTAGAGCAGGTAGGCGATGCCGACCGAGTTGCCGCCGCCGGCGGGCGTGACGACGGCGCTGAAGGTGCCGACGACGTGGGCCTGAACGGCCTGAAGGAATCCCAACCGCTCGTCGGCGGCGTGCGCCAGCATGACCAGCCGCAGCGCGGACACCGACCACCAGGCGGCGATCGTGGCCAGCACCGCCGCCAGCGCGACCGGGTCGATCTCGGCGAGCGCGCGCAACGTTTCGACGCCCAGGCCGCCGGGAAGCGCCAGCAGCAGGCTGCCGACGCCGAGGACGATCGACAGGGCCAGGGCGAGCCACAAGCGCGTCCGGTTCACGCGGTCCAGGGAAGCCCGCGATCGAGGGTGTCCGACGCGACCGTCCGCGTGCGGGCGTACACCTCCAGGTAGCGACCGAGCCGTTCGGCCATGCCGGGGAAATCGAACGCAGCCGCCTTCGCTGCCGCGGCCGCGAGGCTGTCGGGGTCGTCCCGGTATCGGGCGAGGCGCTCGGCGAGCTCGGCCGCCGTCGTCGCTCGTCCGCCGAGCCCGGAGCGGGCGAGCATGTCGGACATGCGGTTCTCCGCCATCCCGAAACGCTCCGGCGCGAGCACCGGCCGGCCCACGGCCAGGGCCTCGTACACCGTGGCGGGACCGGTCTTGGTCACCACGACGTCGGCGGCGGCCATGTGCTCGCCCAGCTCCGGAACGAACCCTTCGATGCGGAGTCGCGGGAGATCGCCGTGCGCGCGCTTCAGCGCCGCCGCGAGGTCGGCGTTGCGCCCGGTCACCACGAGCGGCTGGACCTCGGGGCCCAGCGTCCGAATCGCTTGCAGGACGCGGTCCGCGGTGCTTCCGATCCCTTCGCTGCCGAACGTCACCAGAACCGTGAACGCGTGTTCGTCGAGACCGAGTCGTCGGCGCGCCAGCGACCTCTCGCTCGCGTGGAGAAACGCCTCGCGAACGGGATAGCCGACCACGTCGATGCGATCGGCGGGAACGCCGAGACGGGCCAACCCCGCGGCGTTGAGGGGCGAGGCGGTGACGCAGCGCTCGAGGTCGGGATCGGCCCACAGCGCGTTGGCGTTCATCGTCGAGGTTTCGTACGTCAGGACCGGCGTCTCCAAGCCGTAGCGCCGCTGGGCGCGGGTCAGCGCGACGGTCAGCCAGCCGTGGTTGACGACGACGAGGTCGGCGGCTTCCGCCGCGAGCCGTTCGGCGGCGACGCGTGCGAACCCGTCGAGCAGCCAGCGATGCGCCTGCACCGTGGCGCGCGGGATCGCGTCGAGGAGTCGCTGTCCCCAGACGATGCTGCCCGGTCGCGACAGCATGCGCCGCCACCCCGCCTTGTGGCGGAGGTCGAGGCGCGTGAAGCCGTAGTCGACCATCGGCTCGAAGACCCGCGCCTCGGCGCCGAGACGACCCACCGCCTCGGCCATCGCCTGCGCGGTGCTGACGTGAGCGCCGCCGGCGGCGATCGTCGCGAACAGGATCCTGGGCGCCCGAACGGTCATGCCAGAGGGTACCGCGCTGCGCTGCCGTCGGCAGCCCGTACCGAGTCCGGTGCGGCTCGGACGCAGGAGGACACGGTGCTCCGCCCGATGCCGCTCCATGCGCGCCCCGGAGACCGATGCCGAGGTCGCCGTCGCCGCCTAGCCTGGCCGCGTGCACGAGCGGCGCGAGACCCTCCTGACAGCGGTGTTCCTCACGGCGTGCCTGGCGCTCGTCGCGGCGGGCGTGTGGCCGCGACTCCACGCGCGCCGGACGGTGCCGGTCCCGGAGGTCCCCGATCTGGTGGTGGCGGTCCACGGCGCGGTCCGTTCGGCCGGAAGCTACCGCCTCCCGTGGGGCGCCCGCGTCGTCGACCTCGTCGAGGCGGCCGGAGGGCTCGGGCCCGACGCGGCGTCCGAGCTCGTGGACCTCGCCGCGCCCCTGACGCACGGGACGACCGTGCACGTTCCGCGGATCGCCGGACCCGAGGGCGAGAGCCGCGTCTCGATCAACGCCGCCTCGACGCGCGAGCTCGAGACGCTGCCGGGGATCGGACCGGCGCTGGCGGGACGGATCGTCGACGCCAGGCCGTTCGCGAGCGTCGACGACCTGGAGCGCGTGCGCGGCATCGGACCGGCCACGCTCGAGCGTCTGCGCAGCCGCGTCACGCCGTGATCGGGGCGGTGCCGTGATCGGGGCGGTGCCGTGATCAGGGCGGCGCCGTGACCGGGTTCGTTCCGTGGAGCGTGCCTGCGGGCCTGGGCGTCGCCCTGGGCGTGGGCGCGGACGCCGCCGGGCTCCCGGCCGCGCTGAGCTGGAGCGCCTGGGCGCTCGCGCCCCTGCTGGCGCGCAGCCGGCTCCGGATCTGGCTGGCGCTTCCCCTGCTGCTGCCGATCGGGCACCTGAGGCACGAACAACGCGAGGCGCGGCCCGACGTCCTGACGCCGCTGGCAGGACACGAGGTCGAGCTCGCCGGCTGGTCGGACGCCCGCTCGCTGCGGCTCGAGGGAACCGACGTCGTCGTCGCGTTGCGGCCGGTGGCCGCCGTGCCGCGCGGACGGGTCCGCGTGCGTGGGCGGCTGGAGGCGGCGACCGGCGCCCGCAACCCGGGCGGGTTCGACGAGCGGGCGTGGCTTCGCCGGCGTGGTGGCGCCCACCTGCTTCGGGTCGACGCGGTCACCTCCGCGCAGCCGCGGGCTGGGGCGCGTGCGCGCGTGCGGAACGGCCTGACGGCCGGCCTGGCGCCCGAGCCGGCGCTGCTGATGCGGGCCTTGGTGCTGGGGGAGCGCGAGGACGCGGGCGACCTGCGCGCGACGTTCGCCCGGGCCGGACTCGCGCACCTGCTGGCGCTGTCGGGCTTGCACCTCGGCGTGCTGGCCGCGTTCGTGGGAACGGCGCTGGCGCCTCTCGGCCCCGCACGCTGGGCGCTGGTCGCGGCGGCCGCGGTGGCGTTCACGGTGTGGATCGGACCCACGCCCAGCCTGATCCGTGCCGCGGTGATGACGGCGGCCGCGGGGATGTCGGTGGCGTCGGGCGCCGGACGCCCCGATCCGCCCGCGACGTTGGGGCTGGCCGCGGCCGCGACGCTGCTGGCGCGTCCCGACTGGCTGTTCGACCTCGCGTTCCAGCTCTCGTACCTGTCCCTGATCGGCATCCTGGCGTTGGGCGTTCCGCTGGCTCGGCGCCTCGGGCGGGGACGGCCTGCCAGGGATCCCCGTGCCTGGCTGCCCGCGTCGCTGGCGATCAGCGCGTCCGCCACCGTCGCCGGGCTGCCGCTGGTCGTCGACGCGTTCGGGCAGGCCGCGCCGCTCGGACCGCTGGTGAACCTGGTGGCCGTCCCGATCGCGACGGTGCTGCTTCCGCTGGGTCTCGTCGCCGGCGTGACGGGCGCCATCGCCCCGTCGCTGGGCGCGGCCGTCGGGCAGGTCACCGAGCCGTTGGCCTGGGCGCTCCTCACGACCGCCGAGCTGGGCGCCGTCCTGCCTGCGATGGCGTGGGGCGCCGTCGCTCCGCTCGGCGTCGCCCTGTGGGCCGTCGGACTGGCGCCGTGGGCGTGGACGGTGCGCGGCCGATTGCGTCCGTGGAGGGCGGCGGCCGTGACCTGCTGCGCGCTCGCGGCCTCGCTGATCACGGCGTCCCCGACGCCGCGCCCGGAGCTGATCGTCCTCGACGTCGGCCAGGGGGACGCGGTGCTGCTCCGCCTGCCGGGCCGGACGGAGGTGCTGGTGGACGGCGGCGGAACGCCGTTCTCCGACTACGACGTCGCCGCGGCGCGGGTGGTCCCCGCGCTCCGGGCCCTCGACGTCGACGAGCTCGAGCTGGTCGTCTCCACGCACGCCGACACGGACCACGCCGAGGGCCTTCAGACGGTGCTTCGGTCGCTTCCCGTGGCGGCGCTGGCATTCGGTCACCCGGCGCCGGGCCGTCCGGCCTGGGAGCGGCTGGCGGCGATCGCCCAGGCGGAGCGCGTGCCGCTTCTGCCGCTGCGACGCGGTCAGGTGCTGCGCTTCGGCGACGCGGAGCTTCACGTGCTCCACCCGGGCGAACGGCCCGTCGGCGAGGCGAACGACGACTCGGTCGTGCTGAGGATCGACTGGCGGGGGCGGCCGTGGGCGTTGCTGGCGGGCGACGTCTCGTCCCGGGTCGAGCGGGAGCTGGCGGTGCCCCAGCTCGACGTGGTGCTCGCGCCGCATCACGGATCGCCCCACTCGACGGGCGTTTCGTTGCTGCGAGCGGCGCGTCCCCGGCAGGTCGCCGTGTCGGTCGGTACGAACCGGTACGGACATCCTTCGGCCGAGGTCTTGCGTCGGGTGCGCGAGTCCGGTGCCGAGGTTCTCCGTACGGACGTACTCGGGGCGATCCGACTCTCGCCCGCATGGTAGATTTCCCCATGCTCAAGACCGTGCGTGTGCTCGCCGAGAACGGTCCGGTGCGCGTCGAGCTCGCACGGAGCGAGGATCGGCTCGTCGTCGTCAAGCGCCTTTCCGGCTTCAACCCCGACCTCGAGCGGCGCCTGGCGCGGGAGGCGGAGGTCGTCCGCAAGCTCGACCACCCGAACATCCTGCCGTTGCTGGCCGCGCGCGACGGCGCGCTGATCTACCCGTACGTGCCCGGCATCGCGCTGGCCGAGGCGCTCGAGCGCGGCCCGCTCTCGGCGCAACGCGCGCTGCGGATCGCGCGCGATCTGCTCGGGGCGTTGGCCTACGCGCACGATCAGGGCATCATCCACAACGACGTCAAGCCGGGAAACGTGATGATCCGCGGCGAGCGTGTCCTGCTTCTCGACTTCGGCTTCGCGAAGGACCTGGGGCTGGCCGCGATCACCTCGACCTCGACCGCGATGGGGACGCCGAACTACATGGCTCCCGAGCAGTTCGCCGGGGAGCGCAGCGATCCGCGCAGCGATCTCTACGCCGTCGGTGCGGTCGTCTACCATGCGATCACCGGCCAGCCGCCCTACGGACGGGACGTGATTCGCGTCCTGGTCGGCGACCGTAGCGTGCCCCTCGCGCCGCTTCCGCCGGCGGCCGAGGTGGCGTGGGGCTGGCTGCGCCGCGCCCTCGCGCCCGACCCGTCGGAACGGTTCGTGAGCGCCCGGGCGATGCGGGACGATCTGCCCGTCCCGGCCGTCACCCTTCTCGCATGATCGTGGCCTTCACGGGCGACCCGTTCCTGGCTCGTCGCTCGGCCCGTCGCGCGCTGCGCGATCGCGGCGTGGCGCCCAGCGAGGTCGTGGAGCTGGGCGAGGGCCTGCTGCCCGAGCAGATCGAGGCGGCCGTCCACCAAGCCGGCCTGTTCGGTGCGACGGTGCTGCTGCTGGACTTCGACGCGGCGTTCGAGGGCCAAGCCGGCGTGGCGCCACGCGCCGCGGCGATGAAGGCGCTGGCCTCCGTTCCCGAGGACGCGCTCGTGATCGTCGTCGACGCCAAGGCGACGGCGGCGCGGCAGAAGACGTGGCGCGCGCTGGGCACGCTGGAGCACCAGCCCACGCCCCGCTACGCCGCGCTGCGCGGCTGGATCGCGAAGGAGGCGGAGGCGCACGGGGTACGCACGCGCGGCGGCGTTCCCGCCGTCCTGGCCGACCTGTTCGGCGAGGACCTGCCGGCGTTGGCGGCCGAGATCGACAAGCTCGCCGTGCTGGACGAGGTGCTGGACGAGGCTCGGGTGCGCGAGCTGGTGCACCGGCCCGCCTCGCGCGACGCGTTCGATCTGATCGACGCCGTCACCGCCGGGAACGAGGCGACCGCCGTGCGGACGGCGCGCCTTCTGCTGGACGCCGGCGAGGCCGCGCCGCGGATTCTCGGCGCGCTGGGCTGGCAGTTCTCCCTGGTGGCGCGCGCCGTCGCGCTGCGCGAGCGCGACGGCGACGTGGCCAAGGCGGTCGCGGCGAGGACGCTGGGGGCTGCGCCGTACGCGGCCGGCAAGGCGATGGACATCGCTCGGCGACTCGACGAGCGGGCCTTGCGCGAGGTGTTCGGGATCCTGCTGGAGGTCGAGCTGGCGGTCAAGACGGGCCGTCGCGAGCCGGGCTGGGCGATCGAGGCGGGCGCGCTGGAGCTCGCCGGCACGTTCGCGCGCCGTCGGCCCGCCTGAGGAGGACGCGCTATCGTGCGGCGTGCCCGACCGTGAGCCGCGCCCCACACCCACGACCACGTCGACGCCCCCGACGGCGCTCGCCGGTCCGAGCGAGGTCGCCGCGCTGGTGCGGGCCGGGTCGCTGCGCGCGCTGGGCCGGGCGGTCAGCTGGCTCGAGGCGGACGACCCCCGTGCGTCCCGCGTCCTCGCCGAGCTTCGGCGGTCGACCGGGACACGGGTCGACGCAGCGCGCTCGGACGGGTCGCGACTGATCGGACTCACCGGCTCCCCCGGCAGCGGCAAGAGCAGCCTCGCCGACCGGATGGTCGAGGCGTACCGCGCGCAAGGACTGCGCGTGGCGGTGATCGCGGTCGATCCGACGAGTCCGTACAGCGGCGGGGCGATCCTCGGGGATCGCATCCGGATGACGCGATGGCACGCCGACGCGGGCGTGTTCGTACGGTCGATGGCCACGCGGGGACAGCTCGGCGGCTTGGCGGCCGCCACGCTCCGGATCGCGGCGTTGCTGGACGCTGCCGGCTACGATCGCGTGCTGATCGAGACGGTCGGGGTCGGCCAGAGCGAGGTGGACGTCGCCGCGGTCGCCGACACGACGGTCCTGGTGATGACGCCGGCGGGCGGCGACGGCGTGCAGGCGTTCAAGGCCGGCGTGATGGAGATCGCCGACCTGTTCGTGATCAACAAGGCGGACCTGCCCGGGGCCGACCGGCTCCGGCGCGACGTCCGCGCGGCACAGGGACTCTCCGAGCCGGAGCCGGACGGCTGGACCGCGCCCGTCGTGCAGACGCGGGCGAGCGACGGAACGGGCGTCCCGGAGCTGCTCCGCACCCTCGACGAGCACGCCGACTGGCTCGCGGCCCGGGGTGGCGACGCTCGGCGGCGACACGGCCGCGTGCGCGCCGAGCTGGAGGCCGCGATGCGTCGTCAGGCCGCCATGGCGCTGAGGGCGGGCGTGGAGGCCCGGCTTCCGGACATCGCGGCGGGACGGGCGACCGCGGAGGAGGTCGCGGCCGACCTTCTTCGCGCCTGGTCGGCGCCGGCCGACACGACCAGCGGCACGGCCGATGACGCGGCCGCTGGCACGCCCGGCGACACGGTACGATCCGAGTCATGATCCACGCCGTCTACCCGGGCAGCTTCGACCCCGTTCACAACGGGCACGCCGACATCATCCGCCGGGCCGCCAGGGTGTACGGCCGGCTGACGGTCGCGGTGCTCGACAATCCGCTCAAGAACGATCACGCCTTCACCACCGAGGAGCGCCTCGAGATCCTGGCCGAGGTGGTCGAGCCGCTGCCCAACGTCGGCGTGGACCGGTTCGAGGGCCTGCTGGCCGAGTACATGCGCACGCTCCAGGCGCAGGTGATCGTGAAGGGGCTGCGGGCGATCAGCGACTTCGAGTACGAGCTTCAGATGGCGCACCTGAATCGCCAGCTCAACCCCGACGTCGAGACGACGTTCATCATGACCGCGACGCGCTGGTCGTACGTCTCCTCGACGCGCGTCAAGGAGCTCGCCCGCTACGGCGCGGACGTCTCGAAGCTCGTGCCCGCGGCCACCCTGCGCCGCCTCGAGGCGAAGGCGGTCGGCGACGGCGTCGCGCGGCCGTCCAAGCGACACCGCTCGCGGCGATAGACTCTGGGACGCTGCTCGGCGGGTGGGCGACGAACGCGAGCGCCCACCGAACCCCTGCACCCAAGGAGACTCGCATGTCGCACCTGCTTCGCGGCATGGCGGCCGACGGAGGCATCCGCGTGGTCGCCGCCGACACGACCGATCTCGTGGCCGACGCCGCCGTCCGCCACGGCACCAGCGCCACCGCCGGCGCCGCGCTGGGTCGCACCCTGACCGGCGCGCTGCTGCTGTCCCACGTCCTGCTCAAGGATCACCGCGATCGCGTGACGGTCCGCCTGGAGGGCGGCGGTCCGCTGGGCGGCGTCATCGCGGACGCCGGCCTGGACGGACGCGTGCGCGGCTACGTGAAGAACCCCGAGACCGAGCTCGCGCCCCGTCCCGACGGCAAGCTGGACGTCGGCGGCGCCGTCGGTCGCGAGGGCACGATCGAGGTGATCCGCTCGCACGCGCCGTACGGCGATCCGTTCTCGAGCACCGTCGAGCTCGTCTCCGGCGAGATCGCCGAGGACGTCGCCGCGTTCCTGGCGCGCAGCGAGCAGATCGCCTCCGCCGTGCTGCTCGGGGTGTTCGTGCGCGGCGGCCGCGTCGAGACGGCGGGCGGGATCGTGTTGCAGGCGCTTCCGGGCGCGGACGACGCGGCGCTGGACCTGCTGGAGGCCAACGTCCGCGCCTTCGGGCAGCTGACCGACGGCCTGCAGCGGGGAGGCCTCCTCGCCGCGATGCACGAGCTCACCTGGGGGCTCGACATGCGGCTGATGACCGAGGAGGCGCTGCCGCTCGCCTTCGGCTGCCGCTGCAGCGACGAGAAGGCGCTTCAGGCGCTCGCGTACTTCACGCCCGAGGAGCGCGAGGCGATGATCATCGAGGACGGCGGCGCGGAGGCCGTATGCCACTGGTGCGGCGAGCGGCGCTTCCTGGAGCCGCAGGCGATCCGGTCGCTGGGGACGGGCGCGGACGAGGTGCGCTGCCCGTCGTGCGAAACGCTCTGGTACCGCGACGGGCGCACGGTGATGGTGCGCGACGGCGAGCGGTGCGCCTGCGGGCGCGTGGTGACGCTGCCGAGCTGATCGCTCGGTCGCCGTCGCCCGGTCCGTTCGCCCGCCCGTGCCCCTCCCCGCCTTCCTGGCCCTGCTCGGCGTCGCCGTGCTGTGGGGATCCGCGTTCCCGTTGATCAAGGTCGGCCTGGAGGGACTCTCCGTACCGCACCTGACGGTGGCGCGCCATCTCGTCGCGTCGGCGGCGTTCGTGCCGTTCCTGCTGCTCACGGGAGCGCGGCTCAGGCCCGACGCGCGCGACGTGCCGTGGTTCCTGCTGCTGGGCGGAACGGGCATCTTCGTCTACCACACCGCGCTGAACGCCGGCGAGCTGCGCGTCTCGGCCGGGGCCACGAGCCTGATCATCGCCTCCGCGCCCGCGATCACCGCGCTGCTGGCACGCTGGATCACCGGCGAGCGCATGCCGGTGATCGGCTGGCTGGGCAGCCTGACGAGCTTCGCGGGGGTGGCGCTGATCGTGCTGGGCGATTCGGCGGGGCTCCGTTTCGATCCGTTCGCAGGCTTCGTCCTGCTGTCCGCGTTCGCGACGAGCCTCTACTTCGTGCTGCAGCAGCGCATGTTCGCCCGCTACAAGGCGGTCGAGGTCACCGCGTTCGTCACCTGGGGAGGGACCGTGCCGATGCTCGCGTTCCTGCCCGGGCTGCCGGCCGATCTGATGGACGCTCCGCTGCGCTCGTTGATCGCGACCGGCTACATCGGGCTGTTCCCCTCGGCGGTGGCGTACAGCCTGTTCGCGTTCGCGCAGTCCAAAGCGGCGATCACGCAGGTGACCGCGATGCTCTACAGCGTGCCGGTGTTCAGCCTCACCTTGGCGTGGTGGTTCCTGGGCGAGGTGCCCAGCCTGCTCACGGTCGTCGGCGGCGCGATCGCGATCGCCGGCATCGTCGTGGTGCAGCGCGCACGTCGGCGGGCGATCCGCGCGCCGCTGCTGCGCGGCTGAGGTCGCCTCCCGAACCGGTCCGCGGCGGCGCGGGTCGGCGGGTCGGCGGCGCGGGTCAGCGGGTCGGCGCGGGCTGTCCCAGGCGTCGCTCGGTGCCCTTCGCGAGCCGCCGCAGGTTCTCACGGTGGCGGTAGAGCGCCAGGAGCGCCAGGATCGTGGCCAGCGCCAGGTCGGGAAACGGGAACACGCCCGAGGCGAGGAGGAACAGCGGCGCGGACACCATGCCGACCATCGATCCGAGCGAGACGTAACGGCCGATGGCGATGGTGAAGATCCCGAGCACCGCGGCGACCACCGTGACGACCGGATTCACGACGAGGAACACGCCGAGGCTCGTGGCGATCCCCTTGCCGCCCCGCATGCCCAGGAACACGTTGAAGTTGTTTCCGAGCACCGTCGCCAGCCCCGTCGCGGCGACCGTCCACTGATCCATGCCCAGCAGCAGGGGAAGCGCCGCCGCCAGCGCCCCCTTGACCGGGTCCATCAGCACGACGAACAGCGCTGGGCCGACGCCCATCGCGCGGAGCACGTTCGTGGCGCCGATGTTGCCGGAGCCCACCTGCTGGATGTCGACGCCACGCGCACGGGCGACGAGCCATCCGGTCGGGATCGTCCCGACCAGGTAGCCGACGACGAGAAACGGAATCGCGAGCAGCTGGTACACGGAGCCTCCGGGCGAGGACGGGACGCGGACGGTGCGGGGGCGTCCCGCCGGGGTGCACCCCCGATCATACCGTCCGCGAGCGCCCGGCCGCCGGTGCCCCGGCGTGCCGGTCCCCCGGCGGACGGTCACGCGTCGGAACGAAGCGGTACCCTCCGGGACATGAGTCAGCTGGCCTTGATCGCGCTCGTGGTCGCCGTCACCGGCATCTACGCCGTCCGTTGGACGCGTCGCCTCGCTCCAGGCTGGAGCGAGCTGCCCGCCAAGACGCTGGCCGCCACGCTGCTCGCGGTGCTGGTCGTCGTGGCCGACGTCGGGGGCGTGTCCGGCGACCCGGCCGTTCCGGCCGCGGCGACGGCCGCGGCGCTGCTGTTCGTGTTCGCGCCGCTCCTCGTCACGACGCTGGCCCGCTCCGGTGCCTTCGGCGTGGCCGAGGGGCTGATCAAGGCGCTCTACTGGACCCCGGAAGGTCGGGACGGCCTCAGGCGGCTGCTTGCGCAGGTCGCCTTGCGGCGTGGCGACCTGGCCGCCGCCGACCAGGCGATCCCCAGCGACGCGGAGCTGCTCCGACTGCAGTGGCTGGCCGCCTCCGGCCGCTGGCGAGAGGTGCTCGAGCGTCGGGTCGAGGGCGAGGGCGACAACGTCTGGCTGGCGGAGGACGCTCGGATCCGCGCGCTGCTGGCGCTCGACCGTCTCGACGAGGCCGAAGGCCGGGTCGAGCGACTCCGCGACGCGGCGGCCGATCCGGACGCGGGCCCGATCCTGACGCGCGTGGCGCAGATGGCGGAGGTGCGGCTCGCCGCGGCTCGGGGGCGCCTCGACGAGGCCCAGCGGCACCTCCAGCCGCCTCCGGCGGGCGTGCCGCCCCACGAGCTGTTCGCCGTGCTGGCGCAGGCCGCCGAGCGAGGAGGGCACTCGGCGGCGGGCGAGCTGTGGACCCGCGCGTACGCGTCGGCTCCGCCGCCGTTGCGGCCGCGCTACGCGGAGAAGGTGCAGGCGGCGGGTGGATCGCTGCCGACGATTCGGGCACGCGCGCCGCTGGGTACCTGGTCGCTCACCGCGGCGATCGTGGTCGCCTACCTGGGCCAGCTGAGCCTCGACCGGATCGCGTCGCCGGTCGCGACGGCGCTAGGCCGGCTGGATCCGAGCCAGGCGGCGGCCGCGTTCCTGATGGGGGTTCCCGGCGTGAGCGGCGGCGACGCCTGGTGGCGCTTCCTCTCGTACGCGTTCGTCCACGGCAACCTCGTCCACATCGCGCTGAACGCCTGGGTGCTGATCGACATCGGTCGGATGTACGAAGCGCGGCGGACGTGGGGCGACCTGCTGGCGGCGTTCGCGGTCGGCACGCTGATGGGCGGGTACCTCACGCAAGTCGCGCAGAGCGGTCAGGTCGTCGTGCTCGTGGGCGCCTCGGGCGGCGTGCTCGGGGTCGCGGGGGCGCTGCTGGCCGACGTCCTGCGCGGTCGAGGGGCGACGGATCGTGCGCTCACGCGGAGCCTGGTGCAGTGGATGGCGCTGATCGCCCTGCTGTCGGTCGCGGTTCCCGGCGTCTCGCTGTGGGGCCACGTCGGCGGCGTGCTCGGCGGTCTTCTGTGGGGCTTCGCCCGGCAAGGCCTCCCGGGCGATCGACGCCTGTCGGACGCGGCGGGCGCCCTGTCGGCAGCGATTCTGGCCGTCGCGTTCGCCGCCGCCGTGAGCGTCGCGGTGTCGTTGTTGGCTTGACGCGCGTGCGTCGGGTGCCGCCGGGGTGGCCCTTGGCGGCCGCTACGGACGTCCGCAGCGACGCTCCGAGCCCAGCGCGGCGTCGGCGCACGTCACGCCGAAGCCGACCTCGTAGGTGGCGTCCGGATCGCTCCGCAACGCCGTTTCGAGAAGCCGCGCGTACGCTTCGCGCGCGCTCAGATACGGCTCGTGCGAGAACAGCAGCGCCGCGACGCCGGCCACGTACGGCGTCGCCATCGAGGTGCCGACCAGGTAGCCGTACGGCTCGGCCAGTGCCGGATCGGTGGTGGGCAGCGAGCTGAGGATTCCGTCGCCGATGGTGCTGTAGCCGCCCGGCGCCACGAGGTCGACGAGCCGCTCGCTCCTGTCGTAGTTCGAGAACGCGCTCCGGTCCATGCCTTGGTCGACCGACCCGACGGCGATCGCGCACGGACCGTTGGCGGGCGCCGAGATGCCCGTCCCGGTCGCCCCGCCGCCGGTGTTCCCGGTGGCTGCGAAGGTCAGGCTGCCGGCCGCGCGGGCGGCTCGGATGGCGTCCTCGATCGCCGGAATCGGCTGGGCGGCCGGGCCGTTCGTTCCGAGACTGATCGAGATGACGCGTGCCGGCACGCCGGGGGGCTCCGCGGCGACGTTCGGATCGTCTCTGCCGATCGCGAAGTAGATCGCGTTCACGACGCTGCTCGTGTCGATCGCGCCGGCGTCGTCGGCGACCTTGAGCGGGAGCAGCCGCACGCCGGTCGGGGCGACGCCGACGATCTTGCCCCCGCCCGCGCGGCCGCCCGCGATGCCGGCGACGTGGGTTCCGTGCGGATCGCTGGTGACCAGGTCGTCGTCCCCGTCGGTGAAGTCCCAGCCGGGGTCGAACGCGGCTTCGAGATCGGGGTGGGCGACGTCGAAGCCGGCGTCGATCACGGCGATCGTGACG
>CAZHCI010000045.1:0-1906 GCA_964530905.1 uncultured bacterium | reverse complement strand
TCCGCGTCGCCGGGTCGGCAGCTCGCGAGCTCGTGGGCGACCGAATCGACGGGAGGGGTGCTGCACCCCCCGATCAGGAGAAGGATCGCCGCAGCGACGACGAGCGGACCGGAACGAAGGGCGACCATGCGCTCAGTGTAGCTTCGCGGGGTACCGTGACTCCGTGTCGCCGAACGACCTCGGTGCGGTCCGCAAGCGCCGCCACGTCGAAGCCTGCCTCGACGGTCCGGTCGAGTATCGGACGCGCACGACCGGCTTCGAGTCGATCGACCTGCCGTATCGGGCGCTGCCCGAGACGAGCCTCGCCGCGATCGATCCGTCGGCCTCGTTCCTGGCCAGGCCCATGTCGGCGCCCCTGCTCGTGGGCGCGATGACGGGCGGGGCGGAGCTGTCGGCCACCTTGAACCGGAACCTCGCGCTCGCGGCGCAGCGCGTCGGGGTGGGGATGATGCTCGGCTCGCAGCGCGTGATGCTCGAGGCCCCTTCGGCCGCCTCCACCTTCGCGGTTCGCAGGCACGCGCCCGACGTGCCGATCCTCGGAAACCTCGGCGCCGCTCAGCTGAACCTGGGGTACGGCGCCGACGAGATCGTCCGCGCCATCGAGGCGGTCGAGGCCGATGGTCTGGCGCTGCACGTGAACCCGCTGCAGGAGGCGATGCAGGTGGGCGGCGACGGCGACTTCCGGGGGCTGCTCGCCAAGCTCGAGCGTCTGCCCGGCGAGGTCGGTCGCCCGCTCGTGCTCAAGGAGGTGGGTCACGGCCTGGACGCCGGCACCGTCGCGAGCCTGTCCGGCGCGGGCTTCGCCGCGTTCGACGTGGCGGGCGCGGGGGGGACCTCGTGGGCCCGCGTCGAGGCGTGGGTGCGCTGGGGCGAGGTCCGTAGCGAGGACCTCGCCGAGTGGGGTATCCCGACGCTGAGCGCGTTGCGGTCGGCGCGGACGGTCGCGGCCGGCGTCCCGCTGATCGCGTCGGGCGGCATCCGCTCCGGCCTGGACGTCGCCAAGGCGATCGCGTCCGGCGCGTCGTGGTGCGCCGTGGCGCTCCCGCTGCTGCGGCCCGCGACCGAGTCGGCGGACGCCGTCGAGGCCGTGCTGCGACGCTTCGTGCACGAGCTCCGGATCGCGATGCACGCGGCGGGCGCGGCGGACCTGGCGGCGCTGCGGGACGTCGAGCCGGTGCCGCGTCCGACCTGACGCGACGTGGCCGGTCAGGCCTCGCGGCCGTCGCGCAGGAGCTCGATCACGCGGAGGGCGTCGGGCCACGGGTCGGTGTAGAAGCGGCCGTGCTGGTACGAGACGACGTCCACGCCGGACACCTCGAGATCGCCGTAGAGGCGTTCGAGCACCGGCAGGTGCGCAGCGAGCTCGCCCCTGAAGTCGTCGCTCTCCATCAGGCGTGACGCCACGAGCTTCCGCCGGCCGCGGAAACGGAACACCAGCAGCAGCATCGACGCCTGCTGGAAGTAGAGGGGGTCGGGAAGGCGAACGTCGGTGGTCATGGTCGGGTGGGCAGCCGGGCTCGCGACGGCCGGACGGGCAGCGGCCACCGGATCGCGTCGACTGCGCCGCCGGCGAGCCTACCCGATCCTCGCTGGCGTCGTGGGAAGGCAGGCGTCGGGCGTCTGCCGTGGCCTGGACGGCGATCGCCGTCCGATCGGCGGCCGCCGCACTTGCGCGATCGCGCTGGACACCTTAGTATTTGAGGCATCGCCTCGTCGCGCCGTCCCGGTCGCGTCGGCCCGTGCACCGAGGCGCCTCGCGCGCCCGCTCAGGAGGACGTCATGAACGACAAGGACAGAGAACCCACCGACCTCGCCGGCAAGCGTCGCTCGCTCGACGCCACCCTCGCCGCCATCGAGCGTCAGTTCGGGAAGGGTGCGGTGATGCGGCTCGGGGACGAGTCGCAGC
>CAZHCI010000044.1:15546-16684 GCA_964530905.1 uncultured bacterium | reverse complement strand
CGTGCACCTCGAGCTCGTTGTAGAGCGCGTCGCGCTTGACGGGCAGGCGGCCGGCGTCACGGATCAGGCGCAGCAGCTCGGCCTCGGTCATGCCGGTCTCGGTCGAGGCGCCCGAGGCGTGGGCGATGCGCTCGTCCTTGATGGTGCCGTCGACGTCGCTCACCCCGGCCGACAGCGTGACCTGCACCAGCTCGGGGGTGATCATGATCCAGTAGCCCTTGACGTGCGGGACGTTGTCCAGCACGATCCGCGCGACCGCCAGGTTGCGCAGGTCGTCGACGCCGGTGGTGAACTCGCTCTTGCCGAGCTCGCGCGCCAGCTGGTTGTTGTCCGGCTGGAACGCCAGCGGCACGAAGCTCATGAAGCCGGGCGCCTCGTCCTCGAGGGCGCGGATCCGCATCATGTGGTCCAGCCGCTCGTCCAGCGTCTCGATATGGCCGTAGAGCATGGTGGCGTTGGTGGGGATGCCCAGCTCGTGCGCGGTGCGGTGCACGTCCAGCCAGCCGTCCGCGTCGACCTTGGCGCGGGCGATGCGCTGACGGACGCGCTCGGCGAAGATCTCGGCGCCGCCGCCCGGCATGGCCACCAGCCCGGCGTCCTTCAGCTCCTGCAGCACCTCACGGTACGAGACCGGCTGGCGCTGGCCTTCGGGGCGCGCGATGCGCGTGAAGTGGTGGATCTCGGCGGCCGTCCACGCCTTGACCTGGTAGCCCCGCTCGGTCAGGCCGCGCGTCAGGTCCAGGTAGTACGCCCAGTCGCGTTTGGGGTGGTGCCCGGAGCTGATGTGGATCTCGGTCAGCTCCGGATGCGCGTGCTTCTCGACGTACGCCCAGACGTCGGACAGGTCCATGTCCCAGACGCCCTCTTCGCCCAGCTTGCGTTGGAAGCCGCAGAAGGTGCAACCGACGTAGCAGACGTTCGTCTGCGAGAGGCGCAGGCTGTGGACGTAGTACGCCTTCTCCCCCACCTTCTCGCGTCGGACGTGATCGGCAAGCGCCGCCAGCGCGGGAAGATCGTGCGTGCGGAAGAGGGTCATGCCGTCCTCGAACGTCACGCGGCCTCCGGAGAGGACCTTGTCGGCGATCGGCTCGAGGGCGGCGTCGCGAATCGGGAAGGCGAACGGCGCGGCGACGGTCAT
>CAZHCI010000044.1:0-15446 GCA_964530905.1 uncultured bacterium | reverse complement strand
AGGGTGGTCGCGGACAGGGTGGTGACGAGGGTGCGCATGCGCACCTCCTTTCGCACAGGCACTCTGTCATCTGGGCGCGCCCGCCCCCGCTAAATTCCAGACGAAGCGGGGGCGGCGACGCCGCGACCCTCAGATGTGCAGCGCAGCTCCGCTGGCGGCCAGCGCCGCCTCCTTCACGGCCTCGGACAGCGTGGGGTGGGCGTGCACCGTCCGGGCCAGGTCTTCGGCGCTGGCGCCGAACGTCATCGCGGTCACCGCCTCGGCGATCAGGTCGCCGGCGCGCGCACCGATGATGTGCACGCCCAGCAGCCGGTCGGTCTCCGCGTGGGCGAGGACCTTGACCTTGCCGCCGGTGCGGTCCATCGCGCGGGCGCGGCCGTTGGCCTGGTAGGGGAACACCCCCTTGACGTAGGGGACGCCCTCCTCCTTCAGCGCCTCCTCGGTCTTGCCGACCGTGGCGATCTCGGGCTCGGTGTACACGATTCCGGGGACCAGGCCGTAGTCGACGTGGCCGGCACCGGTGACGATCCGCTCGACGGCGGCGACGCCGTCCTCCTCGGCCTTGTGGGCCAGCATCGGGCCGGCGATCACGTCGCCGATGGCGTAGATGCCGTGCACGCTGGTGCGGAACGCCTCGTCCACCTTCACCCGGCCGCGCTCGTCGAGCTCCACGCCGACGTCGTCCAGCCCCAGGTCCGCGGTGTTGGGCGTGCGGCCGACCGCCACCAGCACGCGGTCCGCCTCGACCGGCTCGTGACCCTCGACGTGAACGACGGCGTGGCGGTCGGCGCCCTTCCCCTTCACCTCGACGCCGGTGACCTTCGCGCCCAGCTGGAAGCGCATCCCCTGCTTGGCGAAGACCTTCTTCGCCTCCTTGGCGATCTCGGCGTCCATGCCGGGCAGCACGCGGTCCAGGTACTCGAGCACCGTCACCTCGGAGCCCAGCCGCTGCCAGACGGAGCCCAGCTCCAGACCGATGTACCCCGCGCCGATCACGACGAAGCGGTCCGGCACCTGATCGAACGCCAGCGCTTCGCTGGAGTCGACGACGATCTCGCCGTCGATCTCGACGCCGGGCAGCGTCGCCACGCGGGAGCCGGTGGCGATCAGCAGGTGCTCGGCCGCGAGCTCCTGCTCGCCGTCGCCGTCCTCGCCACCGTCCTCGCCACCGTGCACGACGACCGAGCCGGGGCCGGTGATCCGGCCCGTGCCGGCGTAGCGCGTCACCTCGTTCTTCTTCATCAGGAACGCGACGCCGTCGGTGTTGGCCTTCACGACCGCGTCCTTGCGCTTCATCATCGCGGCCAGGTCGAGGCCCACCTCGCCCAGGCGGATGCCGTGCGCCTCCAGTCCGTGCTTCGCTTCGGCGTAGCGCTCGCTGGACTCGAGCAGCGCCTTGCTGGGGATGCAGCCCACGCGCACGCAGGTGCCGCCCAGCTCCGCTTCCTTCTCGACGATGCCGACGTTCAGGCCCAGCTGCGCGGCGCGAATCGCGGCCACGTAGCCGCCGGGACCGGCGCCGATAATGATCAGATCGTGTTCGGGCATGAACTCCCTCCGCGGAGAAGCATACCGTCGCGGTCGACCGGGCCGCCGCTGCCGGCGCCCTCCCGCCCGGGGAGGGATCGTCGACGACGGGCTGCCCCGCCAGCGCCGCTCCCTCGACGCTGACTGCGCGCCCGTGCCATCATCGATACGGAGGTGTACCGTGATCGATCCCCGTACATTCGTGGCTAGAGCCGTCGTCTTCGGCCTGCTCATCGTCTTGGGGGCCTGCTCGGGTCCGGGAGACACGTCTCAGCCGGTCTCGTCGGACGAGGCGGTACGCACCATGAACGCCTTGGTCACCGACGTCGAGAACGCGCTGACCGGGGTCGAGGGCGATCCGGAGCTGGCCGCCGTGGCCGGCTTCTTCGAGGGCGGTATCACCGTCACCCCGGCCGGCGTCCTCTCGCCCGCTCAGCTGGCCGAGCCGTTCGAGCTTCCGCGTGGCGTTCTGACGTGGTCGCCCGGCACCGGCTACGTGCCGGACGAGGGAGCCACGCCGCCGGCGCCGTACGACTACTACCTGATCGGAAACCCGAGCGACGCAGGGGCCGAGCTACGGATCGACTGGGACGCGGGCGACCCGCCCGCGACTCTCGCCTTCGCAGGCAGCACGATCGAGCTGCCCACCGACGCATCGGCCGTCGCCGTCGTGGGCGGCGAGACGGTCGTCGAGGCGAGCCTCACGGCCAGCTGGGAGCTGGTCGACGAGACGCGCTGCGACGCCACCGCCGCCTCCCTGACGGCGACGAGCCTCGTGTTCGAGGTGACCGCCGGCCCGCGCGCGTTCACGACCACTCTGGCGACGACGCCCGACTCGACCTCGCTGTCGCTGGACCTCGCGCTGGGCGGCATCGAAGCCGATCTCGGGTTCGCGATCGACGAGCAGCTCCGGATCCTCGCCGAGCCGTGCCAGACGGTGCTTCCCCTGGGCGGCGCGATCGGGACGCCGTCGAGCGCCGACCTGGACGTCGGCGTGACCTCTCCCGACCACAGCGCGGCGGTGTCGGTGGCGATCGCCGAGATCGTCTGGAACACGGAGATCGATCCGGCCACGCTGGCTGCGTTCGATCTGTCCGGCAGCCTCACGATCGACGGCTCGGAAGCCGGCACGATGGAGGGCAGCTTCGACGAGAGCGCGAGCCCGCCGTTCGACGGCAGCGTGACCTTCGACGACGAGGCGATGACGTTCGACGAGCTCGCCGACGAGCTCGCCGGCACCGAACCCTGACGCTTCGGCCGTCCCGACGCCGCGAGCCCCCGGACCGCGCGGTCCGGGGGCTCGCGTGACGCGTCGGCGGCGAGGCGTCGGCGAGGCGGCTAGACCTCGATCAGCATGCGCGCGGGCCGCTCGATCGCGTCCTTGATGCGCTTGAGGAAGGTGACCGCCTCGCGGCCGTCGACGATGCGGTGGTCGTAGGTGAGGGCGAGGTACATCATCGGCCGGATCACCACCTGGCCGTCGATCGCGACGGGGCGCTGCTGGATGGTGTGCATCCCCAGCACGCCCGACTGCGGCGGGTTCACGATCGGGGTCGAGAGCAGGCTGCCGAACACGCCGCCGTTGCTGATCGTGAAGGTTCCGCCCTGCAGCTCGTCGGGCGTCAGCTTGTTCTGCTGGGCGCGGGCGCCGAAGTCGGCGATGGCCGCCTCGAGCTCGGCGAAGCTCATCGTCTCCGCGTCGCGCACCACCGGCGTGACCAGGCCCTTCTTCGTCGACACCGCGACGGCGACGTCGTAGTAGTCCTTGTACACGATGCGGTCGTCGCGAATCTCGGCGTTGAGCTGCGGGATCGTCTTGAGCGCGTCGATGGCGGCCTTGACGAAGAAGCTCATGAACCCCAGGCGGACGCCGTAGCGCTTCTCGAACGCGTCCTTGTACTCCGAGCGGAGCGCCATGACCTCGCTCATGTCGACCTCGTTGAACGTGGTCAGCAGCGCGGCGGTCTGCTGCGCCTCGACCAGGCGCCGAGCGATCGTGCGCCGCAGCGGGCTCATCGCGACGGACTCCTCGCGGCGGGCCGCGGCGCCCATGTCGGGCTGCGCCGTCGCTGCGGGCGCAGCCTGCGCCTGGCCGGCCGTCGCGCCTGCGTCCAGGTGGCGCTGTACGTCCTCCTTCAGGAGGCGGCCGCCGGGCCCGGTGGCGCGCACCTCGGCGGCGGCCAGGCCGTGCTCGTCCAGCAGCCTGCGGGCGGCCGGCATGACGGCTGTAGGCTCCTCGCCGCTGGGTTTCGCAGGCTCGGCTGCGGGCGCGGGGCTCTCCGATGGGGCCTCGGACACCTTCGCCGGCTCCGTAGCCTTCTCCGGCTCGGGCGTCGCGGTCTCCGCCGAGGTTTCCGCAGGCGCCTCCGCCGCGGCGCCCGCCTCGATGCGGGCGATGACCTCGCCCACCTCGGCGGTGTCGCCCTCGGACTTGAGGACCTCCTGCAGCACCCCGGCCTCGGAGGCGGGCACCTCCAGCGTGGCCTTGTCGGTCTCGACCTCGACCAGCGGCTCGTCCTTCTCGACCCGGTCGCCGGGCTGCTTCAGCCAGGCTCCGATGAACACCTCGTTGATCGACTCGCCCACGGAGGGCACCTTGACGTCCGTCATCGCATCTCCTCGTTTCGGGCGAGCGTCGCCGCGCCGCCGGATCGCGTCGTCACGACGCGCCTTCGAACGCGTCCCGCAGGAGCTCTTCCTGCTCGAGCTTGTGACTGCTGCCCGAGCCGGTGGCCGGGCTGGCCGACGCCGGGCGGGTCACGCCGTGGAAGCGACGACCGAACGCCTCGCTCCCCCAAGGGGCGCGCAGGAACCGCCAGGCGCCCATGTTCTCCGGCTCCTCCTGGACCCAGACCAGCGGCGCGTCGGCCGGGTAGAGCGCCAGCGCCTCCTCGATCTGCTCCTCGGGCAGCGGGTAGAGCTGCTCGAGGCGCACGATGGCGACGTCGTCGCGCTGCCGCGTCTCGCGCTCGGCGAGCAGATCGTAGTACACCTTGCCGCTGCACGCCAGGATCCGCGTCACGCCGTCCGGCTCGACGCCTGCGTCCGGCAGCACGCGCCGGAACCGTCCGCTGGTGAACTCGTCCAGCGGCGAGACCGCCCGCGGCGCGCGCAGCAGGCTCTTGGGCGTCATCACGATCAGCGGCTTGCGCCACGGCCGCAGCACCTGCCTGCGAAGCAGGTGGAACATCTGCGCCGGGGTCGTCGGGTACGCCACCTGCATGTTGTCCTCGGCGCACAGCTGCAGGAACCGCTCGAGGCGGGCCGAGGAGTGCTCGGGGCCTTGGCCCTCGAAGCCGTGGGGCAGCAGCATCGTGAGGCCGGAGAGCCTGCGCCACTTGTCCTCGCCGCTGGCGATGAACTGATCGATGATCACCTGCGCGGCGTTCACGAAGTCGCCGAACTGCGCTTCCCACGCCACCAGGCCTTCGGGCATGTCCAGGCTGTAGCCGTACTCGAACCCCACCACGCCGGCCTCCGACAGTGGACTGTTGTGGATCTCGACCGGCGCCTGCCCTTCGGAGAGGTGGGCCAGCGGCGTCCAGGCGGCGCCGGTCTTCGGATCGTGCAGCACCGCGTGACGGTGCGAGAAGGTGCCGCGCTCGCTGTCCTGACCGGTCAGCCGGACGCGCGCTCCCGCGTCGGCCAGCGACGCCAGCGCCAGCGCCTCGCCCGCGGCCCAGTCCAGCGGCTTGTCGCCGGTGGCCATCTCGTGGCGAGCGTTCAGGCCGCGCGCGATCTTCGGGTTCACCGTGAACCCGTCGGGCACCACGGTGGTGCGCGTCAACAGTCGCGCGGCGTCCGTGACGGCCAGGCCGGTGTCGACCTCGTCCACGTCCGCGTCGGGACCGCCACGGTAGTCCGCCCAGATGCCCTCCCCCGCCGAGTAGTGCGGCTTGAACTCGTCGCTCCTGGCGACGGACAGCTCGCGCTCCAGATGCTCGCGGCGGGCCTCGACGATCTCGTCCGCCTCGTCGCGACCCACCTCGCCCAGCGTCAGCAGCCGCTCCAGGTAGCTCTCTCGCACCGTGGGGCGCTTGCGGATGACGTCGTACATGCGGGGCTGCGTGAACCCCGGCTCGTCGCCCTCGTTGTGCCCGTGGCGGCGGTAGCAGTACATGTCGATCACCACGTCGCGCTGGAAGCGCTCGCGGAAGTCCATCGCCAGCTCGATCACCTGCGCGACGGCTTCGGGGTCCTCGCCGTTGACGTGCAGGATCGGGGCCTGCAGCATCTTCGCGATGTCGCTGGCGTAGGTGGTGCTGCGGCTCTGCTCCGGTCCCGTCGTGAAGCCCAGCTGGTTGTTCACGATGACGTGCAGCGTGCCGCCGACCTGGTAGCCGGGCAGCTCGGACAGGTTCAGCGTCTCCTGCACGACGCCTTCGCCGATGAACGCGGCGTCGCCGTGGATCAGGATCGGCATGCCGCGTACCCGGCGCGCGTCGGACGCGCGGTCCTGCTTGGCGCGGACGCGGCCCAGCACCACCGGGTTGACGTACTCCAGGTGGCTGGGGTTGAACGCCAGGCTGAGGTGCACGGTCGAGCCGTCCTCGGTCGTCCAATCGCTGGAGTAGCCGAGGTGGTACTTCACGTCGCCGCTGCCGCGGTTCATCTCGGGGTCGACGTCGTCGAACTCGCGGAAGATCGTGCGGGGGCTCTTGCCCAAGATGTTCGCCAGAACGTTCAGGCGCCCGCGGTGCGCCATGCCCAGCACGATCTCGCGCACGCCCTGTCGGCCCGCCTTCTCGATCGCGAGGTCGAGGAGGGGGATGAGGCTCTCGCCGCCCTCGAGGCTGAAGCTCTTCGCCCCGATGTACTTCTTCTGGATGAAGTCCTCGAAGATCACCGCGTCGGTCAGCTTGGTGAGGATCCGCAGCTGCGTCTCGCGCGGCAGCGCCCGCCGGTTCCGCTGCCGCTCCATGCGCTCCTGCAGCCACACCCGCACGCCCAGATCGTCGATGTGCATGAACTGCGCGCCGATCGCGCGTGTGTACGTCTCGCGCAGCCCCTCGATCAGCTCGCCCAGCGTGTTCGCGCCCTCGACGCTGGTGGCCAGCACGGGGGCCGCCATGTCGGCCTCGTCGAAGCCGTAGTGGGCGGGGTCCAGCTCGGGCACCTCGGCGCCGTCGCGACCCAGCGGGTTGACGTCCGCGATCCGGTGACCGCGCACGCGGAAGTTGCGCGTCAGCTTGTCCGCGCGGTGCTGCAGGCCGCCGTCCTGCCCACCGCCGCGGGCGGGCGCTCCGCGGAACACGCTCCGCGGCAGGAAGCTGGGACCCATCGCCTCCCGGCCCGACAGCTCGCCGCCGGGAATGTCGTCGAAGTAGCGACGCCACGCGTCGGGCACGGCGTCCGGGTCGCGTAGGTAGGCGAGGTACATCTCCTCGACGAACGCGAGGCTGGAGCTGTTCAAGGGGGGATCGCTCTCTTCGACTGGTCGCATCACTACCGCCTGCCTCGGGGATCGCATCGCACCGGACGGTGGGGCTCACGTCAGGAGGCTCACGTCGGGGCTCGCGTCGGCTCGGGTGATGGTAGCAACCGGGTCGCTGCGGACCGGGGGCTGCATCACCGTGTCGGCCGCGCCTCACGGCGCGAACGCCGTCGGCCTTTGTACCACGCTCGGTACGCTACGTCTGGCGGCTGGGTGACGAGGCGCGCGATGCGTTGCGCGTCGTGGTGGACGCGATCGTGACCCGCCCGCAGGGCGCTGCGGTACGGTGCGTGCATGGCGGACGTGCTGACCCTCGGCGAGCTCCTCATCGATTTCGTGCCCGACCGGACCGGCGTGACGCTGGGCGAGGCCGAGCGGTTCCTGAAAGCCGCCGGCGGCGCGCCCGCCAACGTGGCGGTCGGCGTGCGCCGGCTGGGGGTCGACGCCGGCTTCATCGGCAAGGTCGGCGACGATCCGTTCGGGCACTGGCTGGCCTCGATCCTGGAGCGCGACGGCGTGGACGTGTCGCAGCTCCGTTTCGACGACGCCGCGCGCACGTCGCTGGCGTTCGTGTCGTTGACCGAGGAGGGCGAGCGGGACTTCATGTTCTACCGCCATCCGTCGGCGGATCAGCTGCACCGCGCGGACGAGATCGACCTGCAGGCGGTCGCCGACGCGACGATCCTGCACCACGGCAGCATCAGCATGATCCAGGAGCCGTCGAGGAGCGCGACGCTGGCGGCGATCGACGCGGCGCGCGGCGCGGGCCGGCTGGTCAGCTACGACCCGAACCTGCGGCTTCCGTTGTGGGAGAGCGAGGAGGCGGCCCGCGAAGGGATGCTGGGTCCGTGGAAGCTGGCGCACGTGATCAAGATCAGCGAGGAGGAGCTGTCGTTCCTGACCGGCTCCAGCGATCTGGCCGCCGCTCGGTCGCTGATGCACGACGAGCTGCGGCTGCTGACCGTGACGCAGGGGCAGGCCGGGGCGACCTGGTTCGCCGGCGACCGGTCGGGCCGCGTCGACGGATTCTCGGTCGAGCCCGCGGACACCACCGGCGCGGGCGACGCGTTCGTGGCCGCGCTGCTGGCGGCGCTGGCGCGCGAGCCGGAGCTGACGTCGGACGAAGCGGCGCTGGAGGCGGCCTTGCGGCGCGCCAACGCGTACGCGGCGCTCACCACCACGCGGCCGGGCGCCATCCCGGCGCTGCCCAGCGCGGCGGAGCTGGACCGGTTCCTCGAACGGTGAGCCCGGCTGGACGCGAGGTCGTCTCGACCTCGCGCGTCGCGGCGAGCGACGGCGGTTCCGTCCGCGTCGTCGACGCGAGCCAAAAAAGATCGCTCGCCGTGGCGAGCGCGAACCCTCTTGCTTTGATAGTTCATAGAATACGACGTTATGCGCGATTCGTCAACCGTTTGCACGTGACCGGCCCGCTGACGGGCCGAACCTGGGGCCGGAGGCGCCCGGAACGGTCCGATCGAGGCGTTCGGGGCGCCGGTTTCGGAGGCGCTCGCAGGAGACGCGGGACGTGACCTGGATCGAGGTCCTGGCGTGGGCGGGCACGCTGACGTTCGCCGCGGCCGGCGCGCTGACCGCGATCGAGAAGCGGTTCGACCTCGTCGGCGTGCTGGTGCTGGCCTCGGTGACGGCGGTCGGCGGGGGCGCGATCCGCGACGTGCTGGTCGGGCGGCTCCCGCCCGACACCTTCCGGAACGAGCCGCTGCTGTGGGCGGTGGCCGCCACGGCCGTCGCGACGTTCGCGCTGCACGGCCGGGTGCGCTCGCGCCCGCGCCTGCTGTACGTGCTGGACGGCGTGGGGCTGGCGATCTTCGCGGCGCTGGGCGCGTCGACCGGGCTGGGCGCCGGGCTGGGTCCGTGGGGCACGGTGTTCGCGGGCGCCGTCTCGGGCGTCGGGGGCGGCGTGCTTCGCGACGTGCTCAGCGGCCGCGTCCCCGGGATCCTGTACCGCAACGGCGACTTCTACGCCTCCGCCGCCGCGGCGGGCGCGCTGGTCGTGTGGCTTCTCGCGGCGCTTTCCACTCCGGAGTCGGTGGGCACCGGCGCGGGCGTGGTCACGACGCTGACCGTCCGCTTCGGCAGCCGGGCGCTGAAGCTGTCGCTCCCGGTGCCGAGGGACCCGGCCTGACCGCCCCCGCCTCGCTGCCCGGCGGGAACCAGCCGCGCCCACGGGCCGCCTCGGCGGTGTCGAGGTCGGCCGGATCGTCCAGCGACACGACGGCAAGGTCGGTGCGCGACCGCAGCCACGCCCCCAGTCCGGCGTCGCCGCGTGGTCCCCGACCCGCCCGCACCTCGTCGACCAGATCGGCGGGCAGAAGCGCCGGCGCGCCCAGCCGGCCGTCCGGGTAGCGGCTCGCGGCGCCCGCTGCGACGCGCCCGACGCGGCGCAACGCCGCCAGGTGGGCGGCATCGACGCCGGGCATGTCGGGCAGCAGGACGAGGGCCCTCGCTCCCTCCGGCACCGCGCCCAGGGCGACCCGAAGCGACGACGACAGCCCCTCCGTCCAGGCGTCGGCGACGACCGACACGGTGCCGGCCTGCAGCTCGGACGCCAGCCGGCCGGCGTCGTGCCCGAGCACCACCAGCGTGGCGTCGCAGGCGGCGGCGGCCAGGCGCTGCGCTCGGGCCAGCAGCGTCTCGCCGTCCTTGCGGAGCAGCGGCTTGCCGCCCCCCATCCGGCGGCCGGCGCCGGCCGCCGGGATCACCGCCCAGACCGGAGCGGCGGCGGCCCGCAGCTCCGACACCAGCCGTGCCGCCAACGCGGTGGCGACCTCCTCGGGCCCTTCCGCGCCGATCGCCAGGCCGGCCGGCGCGTCGATCCGGGCGACGTCGAGCCCGGCCAGCTCCGGCCTGGCCGCGAGGACCGTCCGTCGGTGCCGGCCGGCGACGACGCCGAGGTACCGCACGCCGACACGCAGGCCCCAGGCGGCCGCGGCGGCGTCCAGGTCCAGTCGCCGCGAGGCGGCCACCAGCCGGTCCGAGGGGCCCAGCGCCCACGGCCGTCGCGACGGATCGGCGTCGCGCAGCGTCGCGGCGTCGGCGACGAGCGTCTCGATCTCGATCTCGTGCCGTCGTAGCGACGCGACGAGGCGCTGGGCCGCGGCGCGTGAGGGGCCGACCCAACGGAGCCGCCAGCCCATCCGGCCCATCCGGAGCGCGAGCCCGTCGACCTCGGGTCCGTCCCCGACGAGGACGAGGGTCGGCGGGGCGGGCACCACCTGCAGCCAGCCGTCCGCACTCGGTCGCAGCCGCGGCTGGACGTCCTCGGCCCACGCCGTCAGCGCGGCCTCGGGCGGCGCGTCGTCGATGGCGGCCTCGCGGGTGCGCCAACCGACGGTGCCGCCGGGCCCGATGCGGCGTGCCGCCGGCCGGCCCGCGGCGACCGCCTCGAGCCAGGACCGCCAGCCGACCCGGTCCGTCAGCGCCTCGACCACGATCTCGAGGCGGCCGCCGCACCCGATCCCGAGTCCGCCGATCTCGTCGCCGGAGGTGTCGATCGACAGCCGGACGGCGGGGGCGCCGGGGCGCAGATCGCGGGCGCGGGCCGCGACCTCGTCCTCCAGGCAGCCGCCGGACAGCAGCCCGGCGAGCAGCCCGCCCGGTCCCAGCAGCGCTTGGGCGCCGGGCGGCAGGTAGGAGCGACCGTCGCGCCCCACCAGCGTCGCCAGGGCGACGGGCCGACCCGCGTCCAGCTCGGACTGCGCGCGCCGCGCCAGCGCCGCGGGTGCGACGCTCATGCCGGGCGCAGCGGCAGGCGCCGCAAGCGTGGTCCGCCCGCGTCGACGACCGCGTTCGCGATCGCGGCGGCGACCGGGCCGAGCGGCGGCTCGCCGACGCCGTGCGGCTCGTCGTCGCCCTCGAGCAGGACCACCTCGACCCCGGGCATGTCGCGTTCGCGCAGCAGCGGGTAGCCGTCGAAGTTGTCGACCGAGAACCGCCCGTCCTCGATCGTGAGATCTTCGTGCAGGGCGCTGCTGACGCCCATCGCGACCGCTCCCTCCGTCTGGGCGCGCACGCCGTCGGGATTGACGATCACGCCCGGATCGATCGCTACGACGACCCGGTGCACGCGCGGGCGGTCGCCCTCCATCGACACCTCGGCCACCTGCGCCACCAGCGTGCCGGCGTCGAACGCCAGCGCCACGCCGCGCCCCCGCCCCTCCGGCAGCGGCGAGCCCCAGCCGGCCGCCGCGGCCGCCGCCTCGAGCACGGCCGCCGCGCGGCGCTCGTCGGGCGACGTCCCCAGGTGGTCCAGGCGGAAGGCGACGGGGTCGGCGTCCACGCTGCGGGCCACCTCGTCCATGAAGCTCTCGGTGGCGAAGACGTTGGGCAGAAGGCCCAGTCCGCGCCACCAGCCGGTCGCGACGGGCAGCCTGGCGCGCTGAGCGATCGTCGCGCGATGCGGGATGCCGCCGTAGGGGATGGTGGCGCCGCGCCAGGCCCCGAAGTCGGCGCCCAGGAGGGGAGCGGCGATCGCCGGCAGGAACGGGAAGGCCACGTCGCCGCTGGCCTGCACGTGGCGGATCGCCTCGATGCGGCCGCCCTCGACCCGCGCCTCGAGGCGGTTGCGGACCGGCGGGCGCACGTAGCCGTGCTGGAACTCCTCCTCGCGGGTGAACGAAACGTGCACCGGCGCCCCCACGGCGCGCGACAGGCGCGCGGCCTCGCGCGCCGGCGCGACCGTGAGGCGCCGGCCGAAGCCGCCGCCGAGCGCCGTGGCGGTCAGCTCGATCTCGTCGGCGGGACGACCGAGCAGCTCGGCGAGCTCGTCTCGGACCAGGGTCGGGGCCTGGGTGGCCACGAAGGCGCGCACGCCCTCCGGGCGCACGTCCACCAGCGCCGCCTGCGGCTCCAGGTGCGCATGGGCCGCCATCGGCGTCGCGTACTCCGCGCGGACGTCCACGCGCCCGCGGAGCCGACGCGCGGGCGCACCCTCGCGCTGCACCTGCGTGCCGCCGCGATCCCGCACCGCGACGGCGTCGTCGACGTCGCGTTGTCGCACCGGCGCCTCAGGGTCGCGCCAGGAGAGCCCGAGCGCCGCCACGCCGCGCCGGGCGGCGCTGCGACGGGTGGCCACCACGCCGGCGAAACCGTCCTCGATGACGACCTCCAGCACGCCCGGTACCTCGCGCGCCGCGCCCTCGGCAGCGCGTTCGAGGGTCGCGCCGAGGCGCGGCGGACGCGCCACCGCGCCGTAGCGCATGCCCGGAAG
Source organism: uncultured bacterium (assembly GCA_964530905.1). GTDB lineage: Bacteria > Deinococcota > Deinococci > Deinococcales > Trueperaceae > SLSQ01. The sequence goes on along the minus strand of CAZHCI010000044.1, from coordinate 3,258 downwards.
CCGGGCGTCCAGCCCGAAGCCGCCGTCGCCGCGCAGCTTCCGCTCGAGATCGACGCGCGGCACGGGCCTGCCGATCAGGCGGAACTCGCTGCGGGGCTTGAGCGCCGGCGGCTCGTCGGCGAACGGCCCGATGTCGCCCAGCGCAGCGACCTGGCCGTAGCTCAGCGCCGTCTCCGGCGCGTCACGACGGACGATCCGGCCGTCCATGGCGAACGTCTCCTCCAGCGGCACGCCCCAGTGACGGGCCGCCCGCGAACGGACGGCCTCGCGCAGCAGGGCCGCCGCCTCGCGGAGCGGCGTCCAGCTCGAGGACACCGTGGTGCTGGCGCTGGTCCCCATCGGATCGTCGAGGCCCCGCGTACTGGGCGCCGAGCGCACCTCGAGGTCGTCCACCCGAAGCTCGAGCTCCTCCGCGGCCAGCTGCGCCAGCGCGGTGTGGACGCCCTGACCCATCTCGACCTTGCTCAGGTAGAGCCGCAACGGGGCGTCCGGCAGGAGCTCGAACCATGCGTCCGGCGGACCGGCGACGCCGCCGGGCGGCGAGCTGCCGTCGAGCACGCGCGCGATCGCCAGGCGGGCGGCGGGCACGCCGTAGCGCCAGCCCAGCAGCACGCCGGCGCCGGCCACGCCGGTTCCGATCAGGAAGCCGCGACGCGTGACGCGCCAGCGACGCTTCTCGTTTCGCGCCGACGCGGAGGCCGTGTCGCCGGCGGCCTTGTCCTCCTGCTCGCTCACTGCGCGTCCTCCGGCGCGAGCCCGGCCGCCCGCAGGGCGGCGGCGCGCAGCCGTCCGTAGGCGCCGCAACGGCACAGGTTCTCCTGCAGCGCGGCGTCGATCTCGTCCTCGCTGGGCCTGGGCGACCGCTGGAGCAGCGCCGCGAGCGTCATCTGCCAGCCGTTCATGCACCAGGCGCACTGGGGCACCTGAAGCGCCAGGAACGCCTCGCGCACGCGCGCCAGCGCGCTGCCGTCCGGGGCGTCGGCCTCGACGGTGCGCACCTCGCGGCCGGCGACGGCGGACAACGGCAGCAGGCAGGCACGCTCGTCGACGTCGTCGACGTGCACCGTGCAGCTGCCGCACAGGCCGATACCGCAGCCGTAGCGGGTCCCGGGAAGGCCGAGGTCGTCGCGCAACACCCAGAGCAGCGGCTCGTCGTCGGGCGCGTCGACGTCGACGGTGCGTCCGTTCACGGTGAAGGTGGTCATCGCGGCCTCCATGAAGCGGGAATGCGTCAGCCTACCGTCCGTTCGGTGGCGGCGACCGGGCGCCACGTCACGGCGGCGTCCGCGGCCCGCCCCGGAGGCCGCCGTGCCATCATGCGCCCCATGGACCCGACCTTCGCGGACGTGCGCGCCGCTGCCGACCGAATCGCCGGGCTGGTTCGGCGGACGCCGCTGCTGCCGTTGCCTGAGCGCGGGCCCGGCGCGCTCCCCGTGGAGGCGCCGGGCACGGGCGTTTGGGCCAAGCCGGAGAACCTGCAGCTGACCGGCTCGTTCAAGCTGCGCGGCGCGATGAACTTCCTGGCCTCGCTCGACCCCGAGGTCCGGGCTCGCGGGGTGGTGACGCACTCGAGCGGCAACCACGGCCAGGCGGTCGCCTGCGCCGCCGCCACCTTCGGCGTGCCCGCCACGGTCGTGATTCCCGAGGGCGCGCCGGCCGTGAAGCTGGAGCGGACCCGCGGCTGGGGCGCGACCGTGCTGCGCTGCGAGAACGACGGCGAGGCCCGGGCGCGCGCCGCGGACGAGGCGGTCCAGGCCAGCGGCGGAACCCTGGTCCCTCCCTACGACCACTCCTGGATCGTGGCGGGCCAGGGCACCGCGGGGTTGGAGATCGCTCAGGACCTGCCCGACGTCGCGAACGTCCTGGTCTGCGTGGGCGGCGGCGGCCTGTCGGCCGGCACGGTGCTGGCCCTGTCCGAGCTCGCGCCCCGCGCGCAGGTGATCGGCGTGGAGCCCGAGCTGGCCGCCGACGCGCGCGACTCGCTGGCCAAGGGCGAGCGCGTCGCCTGGACCGCGGCGCAGACGAACCGGACGATCGCCGACGGCGTCCGCACCCAGGTGCTGGGCGAGGTGCCGTTCCGCGTCCTGAAGGACCGGCTGCACGGCATCGTCACCGTCTCGGAGGACGAGATCCGTGCGGCGGCGGCGTGGTGGCCGCGGTTCGGTCGGATGGTGGCAGAGCCCACCGGAGCGCTCACCCTGGCGGCGTGGCGACGCCTGGCTCGGGGCGACGCCGACGAGCTTCGCCTGGCCGCGGGCCCGACCGTGCTCGTGATCAGCGGCGGGAACGTCGATGACGACGTTCTGGCCGCGCTGCTGCGCGATCCCGCCCTGCGGTAGCATGAGCGGGATGTCTTCGATGACGGGGCTGATCGCGCTTTCGTTCGGCACGCTGCTCGTGACGCTCCTGGCCGTCTGGCTGACCCTCACGGCCGGCGACCGGACAGCGCGTGCCGCCCGCGCCGAGCAGGACCGTCCGGCGCAGGCGCGATCCGGGGCGGGGCGACGCGAGGAGGCCCGACGCCGCCGCGAGCTGGACAACGACGCCGTGCGCGGCGCACGCGCCCCCCGCAAGAACGCCCCGCTGGACGCCGCCCCGCTGCCGCCGCGCGACGGCGACGTTCGCGTCTTGCCCCGGGAACGCAGCGGTCAGGACGCCTTCGACCGCTTCCTGGACCCCGCCGGGCGCCAGGACGACTTCTGATCGACCGGTGCGCCCCTCCGCCGTCCCGCTGAACGCGCGCCTGGCCGCCCTGGTCGCGCTGGGCGACCGCCTGGACGCCGCCGAGATGGCCGACGCTCCGACCGAGGCCCTTCGTGCCGTCGTGCCCGAGCTGGGCCTGCGCGCCGGCTGGGCGGACGACGGCTCCGAGGCGGTCGCATGAGTCGTGCGCGCGGTGGTCGGAACGACGATGCTGACGCGCCTGTGTCGACCCTGCTCGTCGACGACCACCCCGTGGTCCGGGCCGGCTTGCGGACCTTCCTCGAGCGGCACGCCGGCCTGCGGATCGTGGGCGAGGCGGACGGCCTGGCGCAGGCCCGCGCGTGGCTCGGGCGCGTCGCCGGCGGCGATGCAGGCGCCACGCGGCCCGCGCCGGACGGCACGTCCGAGCGCGGCCGGTCGCCGCACGGCCCGGCAGGCGTCCCGGAGCTGGTGATCCTGGACCTGAAGCTGCACGACGGAACCGGGACGGAGCTGATCCCGGACATCCGCCGATCGGCGCCGCGAGCCAGAATCCTGATCCTCTCGAGCTTCCCC
>CAZHCI010000043.1:0-16698 GCA_964530905.1 uncultured bacterium | reverse complement strand
CATGGCGAAAGCGACGTTCGAGCGTACGAAGCCGCATGTGAATGTTGGGACGATTGGGCATGTGGATCATGGGAAGACGACGTTGACGGCGGCGATTACGTTTGCTGCTGCGGCGATGGATCCGTCGGCGACGACGATGTCGTATGACCAGATCGATAAGGCGCCGGAGGAGAAGGCGCGTGGGATTACGATTAATACGTCGCATGTGGAGTATCAGACGGAGGCGCGTCATTACAGTCATGTGGATTGTCCTGGGCATGCGGATTATGTGAAGAACATGATTACGGGTGCTGCGCAGATGGATGGGGCGATTTTGGTGGTGTCGGCGGCGGATGGTCCGATGCCGCAGACGCGTGAGCACATTTTGTTGGCGCGTCAGGTGGGGGTTCCGTACATTTCCGTGTTCTTGAACAAGGTGGACATGGTGGATGATGAGGAGCTTTTGGAGCTTGTGGAGATGGAGGTTCGTGAGCTTTTGGCGAGCTACGAGTTTCCTGGGGATGATGTGCCTGTGGTGTCGGGGTCGGCGTTGAAGGCGTTTGAGGCGTTGTCGGCGAATCCGAATGTGCAGCGGGGCGAGGATGCGTGGGTGGATAAGGTTTGGGAGCTTCTGGATGCGGTGGATGCGTACATTCCGACGCCTGAGCGGGATGTGGATAAGCCGTTTTTGATGCCGGTGGAGGATGTGTTCACGATTACGGGTCGTGGGACGGTGGCGACGGGTCGTGTTGAGCGGGGTGTGGTGAAGACGGGGGATGAGGTTGAGATTGTTGGTTTGTCGGCGACGCGGAAGACGGTCGTGACGGGTGTGGAGATGCATCGGAAGACGTTGGATAGTGGGATGGCTGGGGATAATGTCGGGGTTTTGCTGCGGGGTGTGGCGCGGGATGATATCGAGCGTGGGCAGGTGCTTGCGAAGCCGGGGTCGATTACGCCGCATACGAGGTTTTCTGGGAGTGTGTACATTTTGAAGAAGGAGGAGGGGGGGCGGCATTCGGCGTTTTTTGCGGGGTATCGTCCTCAGTTTTACTTTCGTACGACGGATGTGACGGGGGTGTGTACGCTTCCTGGGGATGTGGAGATGGTGATGCCGGGGGATAATGTGGAGTTGTCGGTGGAGTTGATCAAGCCGATTGCGATGGAGGAGGGGCTTCGGTTCGCGATTCGTGAGGGTGGTCGTACGGTGGGTGCGGGCGTCGTGACGGGAATCCAGGAGTAGGCGCTCCCCGGGTCCGCGGCGACACGTCGCAGGCGGCCTTCGGGCGGACGGTTTCCGGACGTGCCCCGTCCGGTCCGTCCGTCTGCTATCCTGTGCAGGTTGCACCGCCGCTGTGCGGACCGGCGCACGGTCGCGCAGCCCGCACGGAGCCGTCCGAGCAGGACGTTACCCACCCGGATCGTCCGCTCGAAAACCACCGCACCGCGCTCGCGGGCGCGATCGCACCCCCAAGAGCGCCTCGTCCGACCGCACCACGCACGGCCCGCACCACGTACGGCCCGCACCACGCACGGCACCGAGGAACGAACCTCGCACGGCGCTACGGAGGAAGGCACCACGGAAACGGGAGACCATCATGGCGAGTGACGTCCGCATCAAGCTTCTGCTCGAGTGCACCGAGTGCAAGCGTCGAAACTACGCGACGAACAAGAATCGGCGCAACACGACGACCAAGCTCGAGCTGCGCAAGTACTGCCCTTGGGACCGCAAGCACACCAAGCACCGTGAAGTGAAGGTGTGAGGCGTGAAGGGGATCCTGCAGTACCTTCGCAACTCGCGTGCCGAGCTCGGCCGCGTCACCTGGCCCACGCGCAGCGAGGTGATCCAGGCGACGCAGGCGACGCTCCTGTTCGTCCTGATCACGGTCGCGTTCCTGCTGGTCGCGGACACGACGCTCGGCAACCTGATCGGTCTGGTCACCTGACCGTTTCTTCGTCTTCTTCGTCGACCCAACCTCGGGGCGTTCGGCCCCAGGAGGACCGAGGCGCATGAGCATCGAATGGTACGCCGTCCACACGTACGTGGGACACGAGGACAAGGTCAAGGAGAACATCCTGGGCCGGGCGCGCACGCTCGGGATCTCGGATATGATCTACCAGGTCGTCGTTCCCAGCGAAGAGACGGTGGAACACGCCCCGGGGGGAAAGCGCGAGGTCGTCAAGCGCAAGCTCTTCCCCGGGTACATCTTCGTGCAGATGGACCTCGGCGACAATCCCGACGAGCCGAACGAGGCGTGGGAGGTCGTTCGCTACACGCCGGGCGTCACCGGCTTCGTCGGCACGTCCACGCACGCGGTGCCGCTCTCGCCCGACGAGGAGCTGCGCATGCTCGGCACGCTGGGCATCACCGGCTCGAAGGAGGCCCCGAAGATCAAGGTCACCTTCCATGTCGGCGACATGGTGCAGGTCACCTCGGGTCCGTTCGCCGATTTCACCGGCGTCGTCTCGGAAGTCAACCCCGATCGCGGCACCCTCAAGGTGCTCGTCTCGATCTTCGGGCGGGAGACCCCCGTCGAACTCGACTTCGCGCAGGTCGTCAAGAGCTGACGACGCCGCCGCGTCGCGCGCACGAACCCCGGCGCCGGCCAGCGCACGGGGGAGCGTAAGGAGGAATCATGGCCAAGAAAGTCGCAGGGATCGTCAAGCTGCAGCTGCCGGCCGGGGGCGCCACCCCCGCCCCGCCCGTGGGCCCGGCGCTCGGCCAGTACGGTGCCAACATCATGCAGTTCGTCAAGGAGTACAACGCCGCGACCGCCAGCCAGGCGGGCGCCGTCGTCCCGGTGGAGATCACCATCTTCGCCGACCGCTCCTTCACCTTCGTCATGCGGACGCCTCCCGCGAGCTACCTGATCAAGCAGGCCGCGGGCGTCGAGAAGGGCTCGGGCGTACCGGACGCCGAGAAGGTCGGCTCGATCAGCTGGGAGCAGTGCCTGGAGATCGGCCGGACCAAGATGAGCGATCTGAACGCCGGTGACGAGGTCGCCGCCGCCCGGATCATCGCCGGGAGCGCCCGCTCGATGGGCGTGACCGTGGAAGGGGCGCCCGATCGTGGCTAAGCACGGCAAGCGCTATCGCGATCTCGCCGGGAAGGTCGATCGTCAGACCGTCTACCCGGTGGATCAGGCCACGAAGGTCGTCAAGGACCTCGCCACGGCGAAGTTCGACGAGACGATCGAGGCGCACGTCCGCCTGGGCGTCGACCCGAAGAAGAGCGATCAGACCGTGCGCGGCACCGTCGCGCTTCCTCACGGCACCGGCAAGACGGTGCGCGTGGCCGCCATCACGCAGGGCGACAAGTCGATCGCCGCGCAGGAGGCCGGAGCGGACGTGGTCGGCGGCGAGGAGCTCATCGAGCGCATCGCCGGTGGCTGGCTCGAGTTCGACGCCGTCGTCGCGACGCCCGACATGATGGCCGCCGTCGGCTCCAAGCTCGGCCGCATCCTGGGCCCCAAAGGCATGCTTCCCAACCCCAAGGCCGGCACCGTCGGTCCCGACATCGCCGCGATCGTCGAGGCGTTGAAGGCCGGCCGGATCGAGTTCCGCGCGGACAAGACGGGCGTGGTGCACGCGCCGATCGGCAAGGCCTCGTTCGCGCCCGAGCAGCTCGCCGAGAACTTCACCGCGCTTCGGCAGGCGCTCGACGCCGCCAAGCCGGAGGCCGCCAAGGGAACGTACGTACGAACCGTCCATCTCACGTCGACCATGGGACCTAGCGTCCGGGTCGCGATCTGATTCTGCATCCCGGTGCGTAGCGGGGGCTCGACGCCCTCCTCGGGCGTCGCCCGAACCACCTGATGGCGTTGGAGACAGCAGGGGCCGGCCAGGCTTAAAGATCCTGCCGAGGCGTCCGGGAGCGGCGAGCGCCGCAGCCCGCGCTACGCTTCGCGGCACGTCCGCACGAGCGGTGTGGACGACACGAGTACGAACGGGAGCATTCCATGGCGAATCCGAAGAACGAAGCGACGGTCGCCGCGCTCCGCGAGTCTCTCGCGGACGTGAAGACCTTTTTCGTCGTGGACTATCAGGGTCTCTCCGCGGGGGACCTCGGCACGCTGCGCGCTTCGGTGCGCGACGCCGGTGGTCGCTTGCTCGTCGCGAAGAACACGTTGATCAACGTGGTCCTCAAGGAACAGGGGATCGACGGGTTCGACGAGACGTTGCAAGGTCCCAGCGCGCTGGTACTGATCGGGGACGACCCGGTCGCGCCGGCGAAGGCGCTGACGGACTTCGCGAAGGACCATCCGAAGGAGCTGCCCGCCGCCAAGGGCGGCATGCTCCAAGGCGGTCAGGTCGGGCCGGAAGCGCTCGCCCGGATCGCCAAGCTGCCCACCCGCGACGAACTCCTCAGCCAGCTCATCGGCGTGCTTCAAGCCCCGATGCAGCAGCTGGTCGGCGTTCTCGAGGGACCGCAGCGGGATCTGGTGTCCGTGATGAACAACTACGCAGAGAAGATGAAGGAAGGGGACTGACATGGCATTCGACAAACAAGCGATGGTGGATCAGCTCAGCGGCCTCACGGTCCTGGAGCTGGTGGATCTGGTGGACGCCCTCAAGGAGACCTGGGGCGTCGAAGCCGCTGCCGCCATGCCGGCCGGCATGATGATGGCCGCGGGCGCCGCTCCCGAAGCGGCGGCCGCCGAAGAGCAGACCGAGTTCACGGTCTCGATCACGAGCCCCGGCGACAAGAAGCTGCAGGTGATCAAGGAAGTGCGCGCGATCACGCAGCTCGGCCTGAAGGAGGCCAAGGAGCTCGTCGAGTCCGGCGGCGTCGTCCGGGAGGACATCTCCAAGGACGAGGCCGAGGAGATCAAGCAGAAGCTCGAAGCCGCGGGCGCGTCCGTCGAGGTCAAGTAAGGCGCCTTGCTCGCACCGGATGCACACGGTGCCGCCCGGTCGACGTTTCGTCGGCCGGGTCGGCCCGGTAGGCGAGGACGCGAGCGCTTCGGCGGTTCGACGATCCGGCACGACGTACCCAGGGACTATCTTCCGCTATTCTGGTTATTTGAACCGTTCGCCCGCCTGCTCCCCGTGGAGGTGGACTTGCGCAGCGCTTCGATCAAGACGGTTCGGACGCTCCCGAGTGACGGACTCGGGACCGAGCCGCCGAAGGGCGCATCGGGCGCCCGAACGCACGAACCCGACCGCCGCACGCCGAACGGCCGCCCGCTCCGGGCGGACGAGGGCGTGAGGCGCCATCGTCACGACATCGGTAAGAACGCCCGCGCCGGAGCCGGCGCGGACGCAGCGCATGCAGTGAAGGGGTGATGATGCGCGAGATCGAATCGTTCGGTAGCATCCGCGAGGTCACGGAGCTTCCGAACCTGACCAACATCCAGATTACGTCGTACGAGCATTTCTTGCAACGCGACATCGCCCCGACCGAGCGCGACATGCACGGTCTGCAAGCCGCGTTCCGGGAGATCTTCCCGATCGACGAGACCGAGCGTGGCCGTCAGACCGGACTCGTCATCGACTTCCTCGAGTACACGCTCACCGATCCCGAGTTCACGCCCGAGGAGTGCCGCGAGAAGGATCAGAGCTACCAGTCGGGCCTGTTCGCCAAGCTGCAGCTCGTGCACAAGGACACCGGTCTGATCAAGGAAGACCAGGTGTTCCTCGGCGACCTGCCGCTGATGACCGAGGACGGCTCGTTCGTGATCAACGGGGCCGACCGCGTCATCGTGTCGCAGATCCACCGCTCGCCCGGCGTGTACTTCACCAGCTCGCTGCGGGGCAGCGGCGCGAAGAGCCTGACGGCCAGCATCATCCCGATGCCGAAGCGCGGCCCGTGGATCGAGCTCGAGTTCGACAACGCCGGCGTGCTCTGGATGAAGGTCAACAAGCGGAAGTTCCCCTTCAGCCTTCTGCTGCGCGTCCTGGGGCACAGCGACGAGTCGATCCGGGAGCTGTTCGCCGGCCACGAGTCGTTGATCGATCCGACCCTCGAGAGCGAGGAAGCGTCCGGCATCACGCCCGAAGAGGCGCTGCTGCGGCTGTTCACCGTGCTCCGCCCGGGCGACCCGCCCAAGGTGGACAAGGCCACGAGCTACCTGTTCGGCCTGCTCGCCGATCCGCGCCGTTACGACCTCGGCGAGGCGGGCCGGTACAAGCTGAACGAGAAGCTGGGCCTCGAGTTCGAGCCGAAGACGCTGCTGGGCTTCGAGGACGGTCGCTTCATCGACTACGGCCTGGTGCCGACGCTCCAGTACCTCGTCAAGCTGCAGGCGGGCGACGACGAGGTGTCCGAGGACGACATCGATCACCTCGGGAACCGTCGCATCCGGACCGTCGGCGAGCTCGTCGCCGACCAGATCCGGGTCGGTCTCGGACGGATGGCGCGTGGCGTGCGGGAGCGCATGCTGCTCGGCAACCCCGACGCCGCGACGCCGCAGAAGCTGATCAACAACCGGCCGATCGTGGCCGCCCTGCGCGAGTTCTACGGCCGCAGCCAGCTGTCGCAGTTCAAGGACCAGATCAACCCGCTCTCCGAGCTCCGCCACAAGCGGCGCATCTCGGCGCTCGGGCCGGGCGGCCTGACGCGCGAGCGCGCCGGTTTCGACGTCCGCGACGTCCACCGCACCCACTACGGGCGGATCTGCCCGATCGAGACGCCCGAGGGCGCGAACATCGGCCTGATCACCTCGCTCGCGAGCTACTCGCGCGTGAACGCGCTCGGCTTCATCGAGGCCCCCTACCGCCGCGTCGTCGATCAGAGGGTCAGCGACGAGGTCGTGTACATGACCGCCCACGAAGAGGACCGCTACGTCATCGCCCAGGCCAACACGGTCCTGGACGGGGACGGCGGGTTCGTGAACGAGCGGATCGTGGCGCGCGACCAGGGCGATCCGGTGTTCGTGGCTCGCGAGGACGTCGATTTCATGGACGTCTCGCCGAAGCAGATCATCTCGGTGCCGACGTCGCTGATCCCGTTCCTGGAGCACGACGACGCGAACCGCGCCCTGATGGGCTCGAACATGCAGTCGCAGGCCGTGCCGCTGATCAGGGCGGACGCCCCCTACGTCGGCACGGGGGTCGAGGAGCGCATCAGCCTCGACTCCGGCACCTGCGTCATCGCGCTCGAGGAGGGAACCGTCGGCTACGTCGACGCCGAGCGCATCCGCGTCACCAGCGACAAGGGCGTCGAGCGCGAGTACGCGCTCACCCGCTTCCAGCGCTCGAACCAGAACACGAACCTCGACCAGCACCCGATCGTCGAGCTCGGCCAGCGCGTCGCCGAGGGCCAGGTCATCGCCGACGGGCCCGCCTCGCAGAACGGACGGCTGGCGCTCGGCCAGAACATCCTGATCGCGGTCATGCCGTTCGACGGCTACAACTTCGAGGACGCGATCGTGCTGTCGGAGAACCTGGTCCGCAGCGACGCCTACACCTCGGTCCACATCGAGAAGTTCGAGAAGGAGGCGCGCGAGACCAAGCTCGGCCCCGAGAAGATCACGCGCGACATTCCCGGCCTGTCCGAAGCGGCGCTGCGCGACCTCGACGAGGACGGCGTGGTGCGCATCGGCGCCGACGTGAAGCACAACTCGATCCTGGTGGGCCACACCAGCTTCAAGGGCGAGAAGGACCCGACCCCCGAGGAGCGCCTGCTCCGCTCGATCTTCGGCGAGAAGGCGCGCGAGGTGAAGGACACCTCCCTGCGCGTGCCGCCCGGCGACGGCGGCGTCGTGCTCCGCACGGTCCGCTTCCGCCGCGGTGACGAGGGCGTCGAGCTCAAGCCCGGCGTGCAGGAGATGGTGCGCGTGTACGTCGCGCAGAAGCGCCGCCTGATCGAGGGCGACAAGCTCGCCAACCGGCACGGGAACAAGGGCGTGGTCGCCAAGATCCTCGCCCCCGAGGACATGCCCTACCTGGGCGACGGCACGCCCGTCGACCTCGTGTTCAACCCGCTCGGCGTTCCCAGCCGCATGAACCTCGGCCAGATCCTCGAGACCCATCTCGGCCTCGCCGCGTACAAGCACGGCGTCAGCTACGTCACGCCGGTGTTCGACGGAGCGACCGAGGACCAGATCAAGGGGCTGCTCGAGGAGGCCGCGCGGACCGACATCGCCTCCACGAAGGAGGCCGGCTTCGCGCTGGATCGACGCGAGCGCGAGGTGATCCGCCGCGCCGTCAAGCTCGGGGTGCTCGAGGACGGCCTCGACGCCGACGAGGCGCAGGTCGCGCTGGCGCGCTCCGGAAAGGCCGTGCTCTACGACGGCCGCACGGGCGAGGCGATCGACGCGCCGATCGTCGTCGGCATCATGTACGTGCTGAAGCTCTACCACATGGTCGAGGACAAGATGCACGCCCGGTCGACCGGCCCGTACAGCCTCATCACCCAGCAGCCGCTGGGCGGCAAGGCGCAGTTCGGTGGACAGCGACTGGGCGAGATGGAGTGCTGGGCGCTCCAGGCGCACGGCGCATCGCACACGCTGCAGGAGATGCTGACGATCAAGTCGGACGACCTCGACGGCCGTAACGCCGCCTACGAGGCGATCGTCAAGGGCAGCGACGTGCTCGAGCCGACGATTCCCGAATCGTTCAAGGTGCTCGTCAAGGAGCTCCATTCGCTGGGCCTCGACGTGAAGGTCCAAGACGACGCCGGCCAGACGGTCAGCATCTTCGACGAAGCGGGGAGGCACTGGTGATCGACACGCCCAGACCGTTCGAGAGGGAACGCATGAAGGAACCCCGACGCTACGATTTCACCAAGGTCCAGATCGCGATCGCGAGCCCGCTGCAGATCCGCGACTGGAGCTACGGCGAGATCACGAAGCCCGAGACGATCAACTACCGCACGCTCAAGCCCGAGCGCGACGGCCTGTTCGACGAGCGCGTGTTCGGTCCGGAGAAGGACTGGGAGTGCACCTGCGGGAAGTATCGCGGTCAGCGCTTCGCCGGCAAGGTGTGCGAGCGTTGCGGCGTCGAGGTCACCAAGGCCACCGTGCGGCGCTACCGCATGGGCCACGTCGAGCTCGCGACGCCGTGCGCGCACATCTGGTACGTCAAGGACATCCCCTCCAAGGTCGGCTCGCTGCTGAACCTGTCGACCAGCCAGCTCGAGCAGGTGCTGTACTTCGCGAAGTTCATCGTCACCGACCCGATGGGGGCGAAGCTCGACGGCCGCCCGCTGGTGCGCGGCGACCTGCTGAGCGACGAGGAGTACCGCCAGCTTCGCTACGGTCGCCAGGAGACGTACAGCGTCGCCCAGGGCGAGGACGCCGTCGTCCGCGACGGCGAGTCGGTCGAGGTCGGCCAGCAGCTCGCCAAGGGCTCGAAGGCCAAGATCGCCGGCATCGCCCAGTACCGCTTTCCGCGGCGCATCCGGGTGGACTACCGCGAGGCGCGCGACGGCCGCATGGTGCTGCCCGAAGGCGACTGGATCGAGGAAGAGAGCTACCAGGGCGGTCAGCCGCTCGCGGAGATCCGTGAGGACGTCGTCCTGGCGGCGGAGGAGGAGGGCGTCGTCGAGCTGCTGCCGATCGGCGCCGACGGCGGCGTGGCCGTCGTCCGCGATCCGGACGACGAGAACGTGCTCGTCAGCTACCTGCTGCCCGCGGGCATGGAGGTCGTCGTCGGCGACGGCGAGTTCGTCGAGGTCGGCGATCCGATCGCCAAGGCCGCGGCCGGCGCGACGCTGACGCTGCCCAAGGACGCGGCCGCGACGGTCCGCGCCAGCAAGGTCAAGAAGGGCGCCGTCACCTTCACGCTCAAGGTCGAGTGGGCCCGGACGGAGTCGTTCGAGGTGAACCCCACCATGCACGTGCTGGTGGGCGACGGCGCCGAGATCGAGGCGGGCGAGAAGATCGTCGGCGCGATCGACGCGGCCCAGGAGATCGTGGCGGCGGCGGACGGCACCGTCCACCTCGCCGAGCCGGCCAGCATCATCGTCAGCCGTGCGCGCGTGTACCCCTACGAGGACGAGCCGCTGGTCGTCAACGGCGACCGCGTCCTCCCGGGCGAGGAGCTCGCCGACGACGGCCGCATCAAGGCCGACATTCCCGGGCGCGTCGAGATCGATCTGGTGCGCCGCCAGGTGCGCGTGATCGAGTCGTACGACGTCGAGGCGAAGATGGGCGCCGAAGCCGTCCAGGAGCTGCTGGGCAGCCTGGACCTCGAGAAGCTCGAGGCCGAGCTGGTCGAGGAGATGAGCTCGCCCTCGCGTCACAAGCGCGCCAAGGCCCGCAAGCGTCTCGAGATCGCCCGGAGCTTCCTCCGGAGCGGCAACGATCCCGCCTGGATGGTGCTCGAAGCCGTCCCGGTGATGCCGCCCAGCCTGCGCCCGATGGTGCAGGTGGACGGCGGCCGCTTCGCGACCAGCGACCTGAACGACCTCTACCGGCGGCTGATCAACCGCAACAACCGCCTGAAGAAGCTGATGCAGCAGGGCGCGCCCGAGATGATCGTGCGCAACGAGAAGCGCATGCTGCAAGAGGCGGTCGACGCGCTGATCGACAACGGCCGTCGTGGCAGCGCCGTGGTGCACCCCGGCTCCGACCGGGCGCTGCGCAGCCTGACCGACCTGCTCGGCGGCAAGCAGGGCCGCTTCCGCCAGAACCTGCTCGGCAAGCGCGTCGACTACTCGGGACGCTCGGTCATCGTCGTCGGCCCGCAGCTCGCGCTGCACCAGTGCGGCGTGCCGAAGCGGATGGCGCTCGAGCTGTTCAAGCCGTTCCTGTTCAAGAAGCTCGAGGAGCGCGGCATCGCCAGCAACATCAAGAACGCGCGGCGCGTGCTCGAGAACACCCAGAACCTGCGCGACGAGGTGTGGGACGCCCTCGAGGAGGTCATCCAGGACCGCGTCGTGCTGCTCAACCGCGCGCCGACGCTGCACCGTCTGGGGATCCAGGCGTTCGAGCCGGTGCTCGTCGAGGGCCAGGCGATCCAGCTGCATCCGCTGGTGTGCGAGGCGTTCAACGCCGACTTCGACGGCGACCAGATGGCGATCCACGTGCCGCTGTCGGTGTACGCGCAGTCCGAGGCCAGGCTGCAGATGCTCTCGAGCCACAACCTGCTCTCGCCCGCGCACGGCAACCCGAACGTGCAGGCCAGCCGTGACATCATCCTGGGCCTGTTCGTCCTGACCCAGGTCCACACCGGCCGCAAGGGCGTCGGCTCGAGCTACGACTCGCTGGACGAGGCGATGGCCGCCCACGCTGCTGGGGACCTGGACCTGAACTCCCAGATCACCGTCGCCGGTCGCGAGACGTCGATCGGTCGCATCAAGTACCGCTTCGCGAACGTCGACGAGGCGCTGCTGGCGGTCGAGAGCGGCGAGATCGACATGCAGGACGTCGTCACCGTGCTCATGGACGGCGAGCGGATCGAGACCAGCCCGGGACGCATGTTCTTCGCCCGGATGGTGAAGGAGACGGTCGCCGAGGACGGCATCGAGGTCCCGACCGAGCTGATCCGGTTCGACGTGGCGTACGAGAAGGGCGCGCTTCGCGACCTCGTCGTCGAGAGCTTCAAGCGCCTCGGCGTCGAGCGGACCGCGAAGCTCCTGGACGCGCTCAAGCAGTCCGGGTTCGAGCTGTCCACCACCTCGGGCATCACGATCGGGATCGACGACGTCGCCATTCCGCCCGAGAAGGCCGAGCTCCTCGCCGAAGCCGAAGCGAAGCTCGCCAAGATCGGTCAGGCGTTCCAGCGCGGCTTCGTGACCGAGCAGGAGCGCAAGCAGCAGGTGGTGCGCCTCTGGTCCGACACGACCGAGCGCGTCAAGGACGCCGTGTTCGAGAACTTCCAGACGAACATGCCGTTCAACCCGCTCTTCGTCATGGCCCAGTCGGGGGCGCGTGGCAACCCGCAGCAGATCCGGCAGCTCGCCGGGATGCGGGGCCTGATGGCGAAGCCGTCGGGCGAGACGATCGAGCTGCCCATCCGCGCGAACTTCCGCGAGGGCCTCGACGTGCTCGAGTACTTCAACTCGACCCACGGCGCGCGCAAGGGGGGCGCCGACACGGCGCTCCGGACCGCCGACTCGGGCTACCTGACGCGGAAGCTGGTCGACGTCGCCCACGAGCTGGTCGTCCGCGAGGACGACTGCGGGACCGCCGATGCGGTCGAGGTGCCGTTCTACGGCGCCGACGGCCGGATCCGCCCCAAGAACCATCTCGAGATGACGCTGTACGGCCGCCGGCTGGCGCAGCCGCTCGAGCTCGGCGATCGCCGCTGGGAGGCGGGCGCCACGCTGCACCGCGAGGACGTGAACGCGATCTACGCCGACCTCGTCGGTCAGCCCGAGGTCCGCGAGACGTCCGTGCGCAGCCCCCTTACCTGCCAGACGCGGGCCGGCGTGTGCCGGACCTGCTACGGCCTGGACATGTCCACGATGCGCGACGTCGGCCTCGGCGAGGCGGTCGGCGTCATCGCCGCCGAGTCGATCGGCGAGCCCGGCACCCAGCTGACGATGCGCACCTTCCACACCGGAGGCATCGCGACCGGCGGCGACATCACGCAAGGTCTTCCGCGCGTGATCGAGCTCGTCGAGGCCCGCAAGCCCAAGGCGCGCGCGGTGATCTCCGATCTCGACGGCGTGGTCGCCATCGACGAGGACGAGGACAAGCTTCGCGTCACCGTCACCTCCGAGGACGGCGAGTTCTCCAAGAGCCACAAGGTCGAGCGCAACGTCCGGCTCGTGGTCCGCGACGGCGACACCGTCGAAGCCGGCCAGCCGCTCACGCGCGGCGCGATCAACCCGCACGACCTGCTCGAGTCGCGCGGTCCCGACGCCGTCCAGGCGTACCTGGTCGACGAGATCCAGCGCGTCTACCGGAGCCAGGGCGTCAGCGTGCACGACAAGCACATCGAAGTGATCGTCAAGCAGATGCTCAAGTACGTCGAGATCCTCGAGTCCGGCGACAGCGAGTTCCTCGAAGGACAGACGATCGAGCGGTTCGACGTCGAAGAGGTCAACGACCGCCTGCTGGACGAGGACAAGACCCCCGCGACCTGGAAGCCGGTCCTGCTCGGCATCACGAAGGCCAGCCTGTCGACGAAGAGCTGGCTCTCCGCCGCGAGCTTCCAGCACACCACCCACGTGCTGACCGAAGCGGCCGTCAGCGGCAAGACCGACGAGCTGGTCGGCCTGAAGGAGAACGTGATCCTCGGTCGCCTCATCCCGGCCGGCACCGGCCTCGACGCGATCCGCGCCACGCGGGTCGCCGACGAGGAGACGCTGAAGCTGATCGAGGCGGAGCGTCCGGTCGCTCCGATGGGCACCGCGCGCGTCGCCGCCGAGAAGGAGGCGCGGCCCGAAGCCTGATCCCGCGTCGACGCGACCCCGCCTAGCGCGCGGGGACGCCACGCGAACGAACGGCCCGCCGGCGACGTCCGGCGGGCCGTTCGCGTGCACGCGGTACGCTCCGGGCGTGTGCGCGAGGTCCCCGAACGAGCCCGCCGAGACGCTGCCGACCGGCAGGCGCGTCGCCGCGTTCGATCCCGGCCGCAACGTCGGCTTCGCCCTGGTGGACGAGCGCGGACGGGCGGTGCGGCGCGCCGTGCTGACGCTGGACCAGGTCGCCACCTGGCCGCTGCCCGAAGGCTGCGAGGTCGTGATCGGATCGGGCACCGGCCGGTCCGGGCTGCGCGCGGTTCTGACGCAGCGCGGCTTGACGGTGCACGAGGTGGACGAGCGCGAGACGACGCTGCGCGCGCGCGAGCTGTGGAGGCGGACCGTGGCCGCGCGCGGCGGCCAGCGGCTCCTTCCGCCCGGCTTGCGATCGCCGCCCGGCCCGATCGACGACTACGCGGCGTGGGCGATCGCCCTGCGATACCTCGGGATCGTCCCCGGCGCGTGACGGCCCGCCGGGGACCCGACGCTGCGAGGAACGCCACGACGGCGCGCCCGCGTGGGCGGGCGCGCCGGGAACGACTCGGAAGCGATTCGGCTCGGGACCGCGCAGGAGCGCGGTCGGCTCAGTTCAGGACTTCGTCCTCGCTGACGTCCATCATCGCGCGTGCTTCGTCGGTGCTGATCGTCAGCACGGCGCTGATCTCGCCGGCCAGCAGGCGAAGCGCCCGCCGATACGCCTGACGGTCGAGGTCGGGAAGACCCCGCTCCAGGTCCCAGCGGCGCAGCTCGCTGGCGAGCGTCGCGATCTGGTAGGGGTCGCCGGAGGTGAGGATGTCGGTCACGCGGCGGTGCCGCGCCGCCCACTGCTTCGGCAGGTTGATTCGACCGTTCGAGAGACGCTCGAGGACGCTGTGGACCTCTTCCTCGGTCAGGGCGGCGCGAAGGCCGGCCTGCTGCGGCGCGCTCACCGGAACGTACGCCCGGGAGGTGCCGTTCGGGAAGTCGACCTGGTAGTACTGGTGATCGGCGCCGGCGACCGTCTTCGTCGTCGTTCCCGCCACGATGCCGACACCGTAGGGCGGCAGCACCACCTGATCACCGTTCTTGAACGCCTTGCCGGAATTCTCCACGCGGGCTCCTTGTCAGGCTCGGACACGCGTCGTCCCGCCGAGCGGTCGGCGGGTCGGGTCCATCACCGAGGGGGTCTCCAGGGACTATGGGTATCGCGACTACGGGTGCGGATCGTGCCGTCTGGACAGCTTGGAAGGCACGTCACCGCGATCACGCGGATCATTCTAGCAGATCGTCACGACCTTGGCGCCGTCCGGGAGCACCTGCGCGGGCGGCCGCGGGCTCGCCTCGGCGACGATGCCGAACCACGAGCGCGACCCCGACCAGCAGGACGGGCGCCCCGGCCAGCACGCCGGGGCCGGGGACCTCGGCGAACAGCGCCAGCGCCAGCAGGCCCGCCCCGATCGGCTCGAGCAGGGTCACCGTCGCGACCAGGGTGGGATCGAGATGACGGTTCGCCCAGTTCAGCCCGCCATGTCCGATCAGCTGCGGGGCGAGGGCCATCGCCGCGATCCACAGCCAGGTCTGCGCCGGCCAGTCGACGTAGGGCACGCCCAGCAACGCAGGCAGTGGAAGCAGCACCACGGCGGCGGTGGCGTAGGCGACGCCGGCGTACGCGGAGGTCGTGAGACCGGCGCGTTGCGCGCGACGGCCCAGCAGGAAGTAGCCCGACACCGACCACGCGCCGATCAGGGCCAGCGCGTCGCCCAGCAGCGGAGCGCTTCCACCGTGCAGGTCGCCGAAGCCGATCGCGGCGCCTCCGGCCAGCGCCAGCGCCAGCCCGATCAGGACGCCACGGGTCGGTGGCGTGCCGCCGATCCACGCCAGCAGGGCGACCCAGATCGGCACGGTCGTGACCAGCGTGACGCTCGCAGCGACCGTGGTGTACGCGAGGGAGCTGAGCCAGGTCGCGAAGTGGACCCCGAGGAGCACGCCCGCCAGCAGGGCGGGGCGAAGCGCCGCGGCGCTCGGCGGCGCACGGCGTAGGCCGCGGAGCCCCGCGGGCATGATCAGCAGCGTGGCGATCACCATCCGCCACAGCGCGACGACGCCGCCGGGGGCGCCTGCCAGTCGGGTGAAGATCGCCGCCAGGCTGATCGCCAGCACCGCGGCGACCAGGACCAGCGCGAGGCGTCCAGCGGAGGGCGCGGGCGACGACATGGCGGGCACTGTATCCCGCGCCCGGCATCGCGCGCCGGCTGGCGTGCGCGCTGCGTCCCCGCGCGGTCTCTCGGCGCTTCGGACGCACGCATCGCACGAGGGCGCTCGAAAGCCGATGCGGCACGCCGCTCCTCCCGGAGCGGAAGGGGCGGACACGAGCGCACGCGACGCCTGGCGACGCGACGCCGTCGCCGCGGCGCGGGTCGCCCGGGCCGCGGCCGAGGTGCTGGACGCCGTGGCGTTGAAGCTCGGTCCGCACGATCGCGGCTGGACGAGCCGGTCGAGCGGCCGGATCACGCCTACCACGGCCGTGCTCGCCAGCAGGCACGAGACGCCGCTGGGCCCGCTCGCGCCGAGCCTGTTCCGCGCCGGCCGGGCGCCGAGCGACGCATGAAGGAGGACGCCGTGTTCGTCGATGTGGGCGACGTTCGCTTGCGGGTGCACGTCCAGGGGGACGGCCCGCCCATCTACGCTCTCCACGGAGCTGCCGGACCGGGCACGCACGCGACGCCGGCGAAGGCGTTCGCGCCGTTGCCGGACGCCTTCCGGGTCGTGACGTTCGACGCCCGGGGCTCCGGCGAGTCGGGCGCGGTCCCTCCCTACGCGCACGACCGCTGGGTCGCGGACCTGGACGGGCTGCGCGAGACGGTCGGCGACGAGCGGATCGTGCTCACCGAGGGCTGGTACGGCGGCGACGTCGCCCTGGAGTACGTCCTGGCGCATCCCGAGCGGGTCGGTCACCTGATCTTGCGGGACACCTCGGCGTCGCATCGCTTCGAGGCGGCGGCTCGCCGGAGCGCGCTGGCGCGCGGCTTCGCGGCGATCGCGCCGCTCAGCGACGCGAACCACGACCCGGACAAGGTCGCTGCGCGGATGCGCTCGGCGACCTTCCGTGCCGAGACGCACGACGCCGCGTTCTCGCGCAACATGCCGGGATTCGACCTGACCGGCCGCCTGCACGAGATCCGCGTGCCGACGCCGATCGCCGTCGGTCGGCACGACTGGATCACGCCGGTCGAGGCGTCCGAGGAGCTGGCCGCCGGCATCGCCGGATCGGACGGCCGCTCTCCGGGCGTCGCACGCGACCGCGACGTCGCGGGCAGGCGCCCGGCGGAGCGTGGACAGGGGAGGCGCCGCTCAGGCGCGCAGCAGGCGCCACGCGGCGACGGCCCAGC
>CAZHCI010000042.1:0-17296 GCA_964530905.1 uncultured bacterium | reverse complement strand
GATCGTGATCGCCGCCGACGGGCCGTTCGCGACGACGGGGGCGTGCCGGATCTTCGCCGAGCGTTGAGGGACGCCGTCGTGCGTGCGCTTCGCGAGCACGACCGGCCGACGTGCCTCTCATCCGTGCCTGCCAGCCGCGCCGTTCAGCCGCGCGCGCCATCCGGATCGGATGCGTCGGACGCATCGGCGCCGACCACGACGGGCTCGCGGGCATGGAGCGTCACCTGGGGGAACGGAATCTCGATCCCGGCCCGGTCGAACGCCGTCTTGACCTGGCGCTGAACGTCGTTGCGCACCTCCAGGTACGCTTCCTTCCGTGCCCACACGCTCAGCTGAAGGTCGATCGACGACGCGCCGTACCCCTGCGCGATGATCAACGGCGCAGGCTCTTCGAGAACCAGCGGATTGTCGTCCGCGACCTTCATCAGCACCGCATGGACCCTCGCGAGGTCGGACCCGTACGCCACCCCGATCCTCAGGTCGTAGCGGCGGATGGGGAACCGGTTCAGGTTCGTGATGTCGGCCTTCATCATCGTCTCGTTGGGGATCCGGACCATCAGGTTGTCGAACGTCCGAAGGCGCGTCGACAGCATGTCGATCGCCAGCACCTCGCCCGTGACGCCGTTCACGGTGATGATGTCGCCGATCGACACCGTTCCCTCGAGGCCGAGGAACAGGCCGCTGATCACGTTCGAGGCGCTGGTCTGGGACGCGAACGCCGCCGCTGCGGTCAGGATCCCGACCGCGCCCAGGACGACGGCGAAGTCGAACCCCAGCTCGCGCAGGGCGGACACCGCGAACACGCCCAGCACCGTCCACGATGCGGCGCGCTGAAGCAGCACCCGCGTCTGACCGTGCGAGGCGTAGGTGACGCGGCTGAGCAGCCTCCTGACCAGCCGCGCGAGCACCACGCCGGCGACGAGGAGCAGTCCCGCTCGGAGCAGCGGCGCCCAGAGAGACGGGTCGCCCAGCGTTCGCAAGGCCTCGAGCGAGGCGTGCTCGATGCGCGCGACCCAGTCGCTCACGGCGCCGCCCCCAGCCGCAGCCAGCGGCCGAACGTCCTGAGCGACAGCGCGGTGTCCGGCCGGCCGCGCGGCTCGGCGACCACGACGACCGATCCGGCCTCCGAGGGCGCGCCGGACTGCACGACGATGTCCGCGCGATCCGCTCCCTCGCTGCTGGTGAGAACGAGCTGCGGCGTCCACAGTCCGCGTGGGCCGGCCAGCAGCGGCAGGATGCCGACGGGAAGCTTCAGGCGCTCCAGCGGAAGGGTGTCCTTGGTGCGGTTGCGGATTCGGACGGGCGTGATGGCGCGGTGCGGACGCACGGGGAGCTCGCCCAGATCGAGGCGCCCGGTCGTGCGCGACGCGTAGCACAGCTGGCCTTCCACGGTGGAGGGGCCGAACCAGGTGTCGGACGGTCGGAAGAACGGCGCCTCGAACAGGGTGTGGCGCGGACCCGCGGTCGCGGCGGAGAACCAGAGCGGCGTGCTCACGTACATCAGGATCGTCTGGCCGGCGGGGATCGTGAGCGGATCCTGGGGTCGGACGACGACGTCGCGGTCCGCGAGGCGGGGCTCCAGCACCAGCGAGGTCGGCGACGCGTCGAACGCGAATCGTCGCGTGGTGGCGGTCTGTGCGGCGAGGTGCGACGCCTGCCCGGGATCGACGGGGGCCGCGACCTCCAGGGTCTCCTCGAGGGCATCGTCGCCGGTCCAGCTGGTCACGCGCCATTCGTGCGCCCGACGCTCGGCGATCACGGTCGCCGGTCCGATCGTCCAGCGACGGGCCTCGCCGACGGCGATGCGACAGGGGCTCCACCACGAGGGTGGCGAGGGGCTCATGCGAGCAGTGTACGTGGGGCGTCGTCCCCGGATGCGCCGTCCCCGGATGCGCCGTATCGTGGAGGCGAGGCGGCCTTCGGGGCGCGGTGGCCGGCCGTCCGGGAGGTACGCATGACCGGATCGTCCGACGGGACGCGAGGCGGCGATCGCCGGTTCGTCGTCCAGAAGCACGACGCGTCGACGCTGCACTACGACGTTCGGCTCGAGGTGGGCGACGTGCTGGTCTCCTGGGCGGTGCCGAAGGGACCGTCCACCGACCCGCGCGAGAAACGCCTCGCGATCCGTGTCGACGATCATGAGCTGGACGCGCTCACGTTCGAGGGCGTCGTTCCGGAGGGCGCCTACGGGGCGGGAGCCGTGCTGGTGTGGGACACCGGCAGCTACCGCGACCTGCGTGCCGACAAGGACGGGACGGGGATGGAGGAGGCGCTGGACGAAGGGCTGCTCGAGGTGTGGCTGGAGGGCGAGAAGCTGCGCGGCGGCTGGGCCCTCAAGCGGACCGACGACGAGCGCTGGCTGCTGATCAAGATGGACGACGAGGCTGCCGACGCTCGGCGGAACCCGACCAGCACCGAGCCCCTCTCGGTCCTCACGGGACGGAGCCTCGACGAGGTGCGCGAGGAGGAGGCGTCGCGGCACGGTAGCGAGGACGCCTAGCCGCCGTAGTGGTAGCCGCGGACCTCCACCGGTCCGCCCAGCCCGGCCACGCTGCGGGCGCGCACCGTCCAGGCCCGGCCGACGCGTTGCAGCACGCCGTCCACGATCAGCACCCGCGCGTCGCGCAGCATCTTCCAGTGCGCGTCCCACAGGTCGGGCGACACGACGACCTGCGCCCGGTCCGGGCCGTCCTCGATCACGAAGAACGAGAAGCCCCGCGCGGGTCCCGGCTTCTGCCGCGCGACGATCAGCCCGCCGGTGCGGACCTCGCCGTCGCGGGCGCGCGCCAGCGGCACCGCGCCGAGGTCCAGCAGCTCGCGCCGCATCAGGTCGACGGGGTGCACGCCGGACTCGGCCAGGCCTTTCGTACGGTAGTCCCAGACGGCGCGCTCGGCGAAGCCCAGCGCCTCCAGCGGCGGGATGGGCGGCGTGGTCCGGAACAGCGGGGTCCGGCCGGGCGGGGTGGTGTGGTGCAGCGCGCGCGCCTCGAACAGCGCATCGCGGCGGGACTGCAGCGCGTCGAACGCCCCGCCGCGGGCCAGCGCCTCGAGCGCCTCGCCCGGCACCGCCAGGCGGCCGTACAGGTCGCGCAGATCGCGGTACGGGCCGGCGCGGGCCCGCTCCAGGACGATCTCGCGCGCGACCTCGTCGGACACGCCCTTCACGATCTGGAACGGGGGCCGAAGCCGCCTGCGCGTACCGGGGCCGCCTCGGGACCACGAGTCGGGGACGCCCGATCCGTGGTCGCCTGGTCCGTCGTCGGCCTCGACGCGCCATCCGGCGTTCGAGGCGTTCACGTCCAGCGGCGCCATGCCGACGCTCCAGCGCTTGGCCTCCTGGCGCAGCGTCGAGAGCGGCCACATGCCGGGGTGCTCGTTCATCACGGCGGCCAGGTACGGGGCCGGGTGGTGGTGCCGGAGCCAGGCGCTGAGGTAGGCGTGCAGCCCGAACGCCCAGGCGTGCGACTCGGCGAAGCCGTAGCCGCGGAAGGCGGCCATGGCGTCGAAGATCGCCTGCGCCTCCTGGGCGGTGCAGCCGCGGGTCCGCACGGCGCCATCGATGAACGCGCGATGCCAGTCGCGGATCTCGGCCTCGTCCTCGAAGGTGGTGACCTCCTTGCGGAACCGCTCCGCGTCGCTCCAGCTCATCCCCGCGACGTGCACGGCGATGCGCATCAGGTCCTCCTGGAACAGGATCACGCCGTAGCTCTTCGCCAGCACCGCCTCCAGCGAGGGGTGGAGGTAGGTCACCGGCTCGCGGCCGTTGCGGCGCGCGACGTAGGGATGCACGGTCTGCGACTGGATCGGGCCGGGGCGGAACAGCGCCACCTGGTGCGCCAGGTCGGTGAGGGTGCGAGGCTTCAGCTGCACGCTCATCCGTACCTGGCCGGGCGACTCGATCTGGAACAGGCCCATCGTGTCGCCCTGCTGGATCGCGTCCCAGACGGCGTCGTCGTGCGGCGGGTCGCGCAGCTCCAGCCACGTCCCGTCCAGGCGGTAGGCCTCCTCCCGGGTCCGCTCGAACACGCTCAGCATCCGCAGGCCCAGCAGGTCCAGCTTGATCAGCCCCAGCGCCCCTGTGTCGTCCTTGTCGAACTGCAGCAGCTTGAGGCCGCCGCTGGAGCGTTGGATGGGGCTGTAGTGCATCAGCGGCTCGCGCCCCAGCACCACCCCGCCGGAGTGGGGCGCGACGTGCCGCACGAAGCGGGGCTCCATCCGCCGCATCAGCGCCAGGAGCTGGTCGGTGACGGGCGCGTCGCCGAGCACCTCGCGGAAGATCTCCTCGGCCTCCAGCGCGTGGTGGGGGCGGTGGTGGCGGTGCTGCCGGCCCAGCGCCTTGCTGAGGCGGTCGCGCGTCCCTGCTGGGATGCCCAGCGCGCGGCCGAGGTCCTGCACCGCGCTGGGCAGGTAGTAGGTGATGCGGTTGCACACCATCGCCTCGGTCCGCGCGCCGAAGCGCCGCTCGACCCAGGCGAGCACCTCGTCGCGGCGGGCGGAGGCGATGTCGATGTCGATGTCGGGCGGGCTGGCCTTGCCGCCGTGCAGGAAGCGCTCGAACAGCAGCTCGTGCTCGATCGGGTCCGCCTGGGTGATCCCCAGCAGGTAGCAGAGGATGCTGGCGGCGGCCGAGCCGCGGCCGCTGGCGACGATGCCGCGCTCGAAGCAGAAGTCGGTGATCTCGGCGGCGGCCAGGAAGAACTCGGCGAAGCCCAGCGCGCGGACGGTGGCGAGCTCCTCCTCGAGCCGGGCGCGGGCGCTCAGCAGCGTCTCGCCGCGGTAGCGCGTCAGCAGCGCTTCGTACGCGCGGCGCTCCAGCTGCTCCTCGGCCGAGACGCCCTCGGGCAGGCGCGCCTTGGGGGGCACCAGCCGGTCGGGCAGCAGCGGCCAGCGGCACGCCTCGGCCAGGGCGTCGGTGTTCGCCAGCACGTCGGGCAGCAGCAGCGCCGGATCGGGCAGCGGGGTGAGGTCGCTCAGGTCGGGGCGGGGGATCGCCAGCGCGTCGTTCCGCGGCCGCCCTTCGTGCGGCTCGTCGACGGTGACGCCCAGCCGG
This sequence comes from uncultured bacterium, assembly GCA_964530905.1. GTDB lineage: Bacteria > Deinococcota > Deinococci > Deinococcales > Trueperaceae > SLSQ01. Next base: position 12,246 of record CAZHCI010000042.1, on the reverse strand, counting down.
GCGCAGCTCAGCGCGTCGTGCAGCGACCACAGGTCGGCGGTGGCGTAGCGCACCTCGGGCGCGGCGACGGCGGGCAGGCGTCGCTGCCGGGCCAGGGTGCGCAGGTAGCGGGCGCGGCGCAGGTCGTCCGGGTGCGCGCCGAAGTAGAGCTGGATCCAGAAGCGGTCGGGGTAGATCGCGGCGAGCCGGTCCAGGATCCGGTCGAGATCCCGGAAGCGGCGTTGCGCCAACAGGCGGCTGGGGGCGCCGGCCCGCGCGCCGGAGAGGGCGTGCAGGTCGGTGGCGTGGGCCTCGAGCATGGGGAGGGTGACCTCGCCGCCCTGCTCGTGCGCGATGGTGAGCAGCTCGTTCAGGGTGGCGTAGCCGCGCCGCGAGGCGGCCAGCAGCGGCAGCGGCCAGACGTCGGCGTCGTCGCGTAGCGCCACGGTCGCGCCGACCAGCGCCTGGATCCCGTGACGGCGCGCGGCCTGGTGCAGCTCGACCGCGCCGTACACGCCGTTCCGGTCGGTCAGCGCGACGCTCTCGTAGCCCAGCTCGGCGGCGCGCTCGACCAGCCGGGTGGGGCTGCTGACGCCGCGCCCGAAGTCGAAGTAGCTGTGGGCGTGCAGCAGGTGGCGAAGGCGGCGCGGGGCGGTCACGGCCGTCCTCGCGCGGCGGCGCGGTCGCCGCGGTCGTCGCGGGCGGTTCGGCGCATCAGTCCAGCATCCGTTCCAGCCGCCAGGCGCCGGCCTGTTCGTAGACCTCCAGGGTGAGGCCGTCGTCGAGCTCCAGCAGGTAGTGCCGGCTGGGCGTCTCGCCCCGCCACCAGCGGTTGCCGACCCGCCAGGCGTCGTGGACGCGGACGACGTCGCGGACCCGGCCGTCGCCCAGCTGGAGCCGGGCGGGCAGGCCGTCCCGTAGCGCGGCGCGCCGGATCGTGGCGGAGGGGAATCTCATCTGCGTTTCCGTTCAGTGTCGCGTATGCGCAACAGATCGCTCCCGCTGCGCACGTCGTCGGCAGCCTCGTGTCCTGGACGGGATCCGGCAGGGTCGGCGACGGCGACGTGTTCATTCGGGGACCGTCGTTGCGCATGCGCGACGACGGTCGTGGGTCGGAAGGTGCCGATCGCCCCGTCCCGCGGCGCCGGTCCGTCCCACGGCAGCGGATCGCCCGAGGCGAGGTCCAGCAGCCGCCAGCGCAGCCGCGGTCGCAGCGCGTCCGGGTCGTGCAGCGCGAAGCGGCGGGCCTGGCTGGGAAAGCGGTCGTGGACGGCGCGGGCGGCCTTGGCGCGGCGCCTACGTTGCGTCCACAGCTCGCCCGGCTCCGCGCGGCGAGCCAGGCCGGAGAGCTCGATCCGAAGCTCGTCGATGCCCAGCGGCACCAGTCCGGTGTCGCTCAGCGCCAGCCGCGCCAGCCGCAGGAGCCTGACGGGGTCGCGCAGCGGCGCCTTCGCGCGCCGGGTCGCGTCGCTGCGCAGGCCGGCGCTGGAGACGAGCACGCGGACCCGCTCGGCGCTTCGCTGACCCAGCGTCTCGGCGGCCTGCGCGACGAGCCGCTCGAGGATCGGGTCGATCTCGGCCGGCTCGCAGGCGGCGTCGTCGAACGCGTGGTCGGCGGCGGCGACGACGGGCGGCGGGCGGACCGGGACGCGGTCGATGCGGGGGCCGTGCAGGACGGGCGTCAGCGCGCGCCCCTCGTCGCCGAGGAAGGCGAGGAGCTGGGCGGGCGTCCAGCGCCGTAGCGCTCCGACGGTGTCGACGCCCAGCCAGGCCAGCCGCTCGCGCTGGGCGGAGGAGAGGCCCGTGCCGCCCAGCAGGTAGGCCGGCGCCGGATCGAGGCGGGTCCACGGGTCCTCGCCGGCGGCCGCGACCACGGCCCGGCCGGGCTCGGCCAGGTAGGCCAGCAGGTGGGCCTCCTCGACCGTGCCGGCCCCGCCGACCCGGGCGCCGGCCCGCTCGGCGAACGACGCGGCGTCGTGCGGGTCGCCCGCGAAGGCGACCACGCCGAGCCGGACCGCGGCGACGCGGGGCGAGACGTCGTGCATGCCGTCGAGGAACGCCTCCCAGGCGGCGTCGACCTCCGGTCCGGCGCTGGGCAGGATCGTCAGGGAGGGCGCGCGCTGCCACGCTCCGGCCACGGTCATGCCGGTCTGGACGCCCGCGGCCCGGGCGGACGCGTCGGCGTGGGCGACGGTGCGACCGTCCTCGCTGCAGGCCAGGGGCGCGCTGGGCGGGGCCGTCGCCTCCGCGGCGGCGTCGAGTCGGCCCCAGCGGTGGGCCCACAGCGCGAACGGCTCGACGCTGGCGACCAAGATCCGGGACGCCGGCTGCGGAGAGGACGGGAAGAGCCCGCCCTGAGCCGTCTCGGCTCCGTCCTGGACGCGGTTCTGAGGATTCGTCGTGGTACGGTGCGGCATCGCCGGGCACGACCTTTCGTGTCGGGACGATTCGTTCGGACGTACCGGGGGGCCGCCACAGCCATCGGTGCGTCCGAATCCGTTCGGGGTGGGTCGGCCGCGCGCCCTCGGGCGCGCAGCGAAGCTCATGGAGTCATGCCTCGAGCATACCTCAAAAACTAAGGTATCGGAAGCGGGGCGATCCCCGCCGAGTCTCGAGCGACCACGCCCGATCGGACCGCGTGACAAGGTTCACGAGGACGTTCGCACCTAGCGGCCCCGCCCGCCCCGCGACAGCCTGGAACGCATGCGCGTGTCGCCTTCGTCCTTCACCTCCGGCGTCCCCCGCGGTCCGGGATCGGTCCGACGCCTCGGCCCGCTCCTGACCACGATCCTCGCCGCGATGCTCGCGGCCGTGCTGGTCCCGAGCTTCGCGCGCGCTCAGGACGCCGACGCGGCGACCGACGCGCCGCTGCCGGTCGACCTGTACATCTTCCACGGCGACGGCTGCCCCCACTGCGACGACGCGCTGGCGTTCCTCGAAAACCTCGGCGAGCGGCATCCGACCCTGCGCGTCCACGACTTCGAGGTCTGGTACGACGAGGCCAACCGGGGACTCCTCTCCGAGCTGGCGAACGCCTACGGCCGCACCGTCCAGGGCGTGCCGGTGATCTTCCTGGGCGACGAGATGTGGACCGGCTTCGGCCCCACCGTCGAGCGGGATCTCCGCATGCGCGTCGATCAGTACGAGCGGGTCCCCGCGCCCGACCCGATGGCGCGGATCGGCCGAGTACCGGGCGGCGGCCTGCCGGGAGCCGAAGGCGACGCCGGCGACGACGCCGCCCCAGCGGCCCCCGCCGACGGCCAGGGCGCAGCGCCCCTTGCGCGCCAAGACCGGACGCTGGACCTTCCCCTGTTCGGAACCGTCGATCTCGAGCGGACCTCGCTGGTGCTGTCCACGGCGCTGATCGCGCTGGTCGACGGCGTCAACCCCTGCTCGCTGTGGGTGCTGGCGCTGCTGCTGGGCGTCGTGCTGGGCACCGGAACGACGTCGCGAAGGCGCGTGCTGATCATCGGCGCGACGTTCCTGACGATCACCGCGATCGTGTACGCCGCGTTCATCGCCGGCGTCTTCGAGATCCTCGCCTACCTGTCGCTGCTCGGCTGGATCCGCGTCGCCGTCGCGATCCTGGCGCTGGCGATCGCCGCGATCAACCTCAAGGACTACGTCGCGTTCGGGCGCGGCCCCAGTCTCACGATCGACGACTCGGCCAAGCCCGGCATCTACAAGGGCATCCGCGCCATCATGAAGGCCGAAGGATCGTGGACGCTGACGCTGGGCGCCACCGCCGCCCTGGCGCTGGGCGTCACGCTGGTCGAGCTTCCCTGCACGATCGGCCTGCCCGTGGTGTGGGGAACGCTGCTCGCCGACGCCGGCGTGAGCCGCGGCGGTTTCGGCGGGCTGCTGGGGCTGTACATGGCGATCTACCTGCTGGACGAGCTGGTGATCTTCGGAGCCGCCGTGATCACGCTCAAGGCCACCCGGCTCGACGAGAGCGGCGGGAGGATCCTCAAGTTGCTCGGTGGCGCCGTGATGCTGGCCCTCGCTCTCGCCATGCTCGCCCAGCCCGAGGCGCTCTCCTCGCTGCGAGGCACGGCGCTGGTGTTCGCCGCCGCCCTCGGAGGCACGGCGCTGGTCCTCGTCACCCACCGCATCGTCCACCCCGCGTCCAGCCCCTGGCCGGTCTCGGCCGAGCGCGACTGAGCGGCCGTCACGGCGCCCGCCGCGCCGTGCGCGCGGCGCTCCACCCCAGGTAGGCGGCGACGAGCCACGACCCGCCCAGATCGATCCAGCGCGTCGCCGGCCAGCCCGGCGCCAGCGCCACGGCGCCAAGCGCCGCCAGCACGCTCGCGTCCACGACCGTCTTGGCGCGGTACAGCGCGCGCTGACCGCCGATCACGGCGCTGGGAACGTCGTGTTCGAAGCGCGCGTAGCGGCGCCAGAACCAGGCGTTCGTCAGCAGCCCCGCCGCCGCCACGGCGAGGCCGACCGTGACGTCGCCGCCGGGCCTGAACGCGCCGCCGCGGCTGGCCGCGAGCGTCGCCACCAGCAGCCCCGACGTCGCGAGCGTCGCCACCACCGTCCGGTGCGCCCACCGCTCCCAGCGGGCGCGGAGCATCTCGGCCCGGTCGGGCCCGCCCCGCGCGAACGCCGCGTACGACGTGCCGATCGCCAGCAGCTCGACGGTTCGGCGCACGAAGTCGGCGAGCTGCGTCGTCGACTGGCTCATCGCCACCGCCACGCCGGTGGCGAGCGGCGCCCAGGCGCTCAGGAACAGCGCCAGTCGCAACGTCCGCAGGCGGCGTCCGCGCTGGCCCGCGGACAGCCCGGCCGACGCGTCGCGGCGCTCCACCTCAGCCCGCGCCCGTCCAGGCCAGGAGCCGCACGACGGCGAACACCGAGGCGGACGCGGCGAACGGAACGGTGAGCGTGTCCGTCCCACCGCGCGAGATCAGCTCGACGACCGCCGCGACGGCGGCGGCGAAGCTCGACGCGAGCGCCACGACCGGCCACGCCAGGCCTCCGTACAGCCGCAGCGTGAGCGCGATGGCCAGCGCCGCGGTCGCCGCCATCGCCAGCGTGCCCTCTCCGGTCTTGCCGTCGTCCACGAAGCGCGCGACGATGAAGCGACGGCCGAACCGCTTTCCGGCCAGCGCGGCCGCGGCGTCCCCGAACGTCCAGCCCATGATCCCCGCCGCGACCACGGCCTTCCCCGCCGTCCCGCCCGCCCCCCAGAACAGCGCCATGTTCAGCGCGAACGACGCCTGGACCCACAGCATCGAGCGGCGCAGCTCGCCGCCGCCCGCCAGCCGATCGGGCAGCACGCGCCGGTAGCCGGACCATCGCTCCAGCGCCATGAGCGCGGGGTACCCGACGATCACGAGCACGAACGCCGCCGCGATCGCCTCGTACCAGGTCGCGAACAGGGTCAGCATGAGCCAGACCGACAGGCCGTAGCCCAGATGGTGGGTCTTGCGGATCACCTCGCCGGGGACGCGCGTCACCGTCCGCACGGCCACCGGAACGAGGACACAGGCGATCAGGTAGTAGGCGAACAGCGTGACGGTGGCGAGGACGAATCCCATGACGGCGATCTCCGTGTCCGCGCTCCTACGCTCGGAGCGCTCCGGCTCCCGCCTTCACGATAGACGAAGGCGCTACGCTGGACGCATGAACACCAGACGGCTCGGATCCACCGGCTACGACGTGAGCGAGATCGGCTTCGGCGGTTGGGCGATCGGCGGCTCCTGGGGCGAGGTGCCCGAAGCGGACGCGCTGGCGGCCGTGCGCACCGCGATCGAGGAGGGCGTCACGTTCTTCGACACCGCGGACGTGTACGGCGACGGCCGCAGCGAGCGACGCATCGCCACCGTGCTGGCCGAGCTGTCGCCCACCGACCGGGAGCGGATCGTCGTCGCGACCAAGGCGGGCCGGAGGCTGGACCCGCACGACGCGGACGGCTACGTGTACGAGAACCTGGCGCGCTTCGTCGACCGCTCGCGCATCAACCTGGGCCAGAACACGCTCGACCTGGTGCAGCTGCACTGTCCACCGCCCGACGTATACCGCCGCGACGAGGCGTTCGACGCGATGGAGCGCCTGGTCGACGAGGGGCGCGTCCGCGCGTTCGGCGTCTCGGTCGAGACCGTCGACGAGGCGTCGGCGGCGCTGGAGCGCGACGTCGTCCGGACGATCCAGATCATCTACAACCCGTTCCGCCAGAAGCCGGCCGAGACGGTGTTCCCAGCAGCCTTGGAGAAGGACGTCGGCATCATCGTCCGCGTGCCGCTGGCGTCGGGACTGCTGACCGGCAAGTTCGACGAGGACGCCGCCTTCGACCCCGACGATCACCGCGCGTTCAACCGGCGCGGCGAAGCGTTCGACGTCGGCGAGACGTTCGCCGGGGTGGACTTCGAGACCGGGGTCGCCGCTGCCCGCGAGCTGCGCTCGATCGTCCCGACGGACGCCACGCTGGCGCAGACGACGCTGCGCTGGATCCTGATGGAGCCGGCGGTGTCCACCGTGATTCCCGGCGCGAAGCGTCCCGACCAGGTCCGCGAGAACGCGCGCGCGGCCCGCCTGCCCGCCCTGAGCGACGAGGCGATGGCCAAGGTCCGCGAGGTGTACGACCGCCGCATCCGGCCGCAGGTGCACCACCGCTGGTGAGCCGCGGGTGACATGGTGGTGACGCGTGGCGCCGACGCCGCTCAGAACAGGCGCGCCTGCTCGACGCGGCCGGGGACGCGGAACGCGGCGGTCGACAGCGTAGGGCGGCCTTCGAGTCCGTGCTGGCGGCACGAGAGACGGAAGAGCGCGCGCACCTGCTCGGCGTAGGTCCCTTCGCCCGTCATGCGGCTGCCGAACGCGCCGTCGTTCATCCGGCCGCCACGCACCTCCCGGACGCGCGCCAGGATGCGGCGCGACCTGGCGGGATCGCGCGTCTCGAGCCAGGAGGCGAACACCTCCTCGACCGCGTGCGGAAGGCGCATCATGATCGTGCCCGCGAAGCTGGCGCCCGCCTCGGCCGCCGCCTCGACGATCGCGGGGATCTCCGGGTCGGTCAGCCCCGGGATCACCGGAGCGACGTTCACGCCGACCGGAACGCCGGCCTGCGCCAGGGCGCGGATCGCCGCCAGCCGCCGCACGGGGCTCGAGGTCCGCGGCTCCATCGACGCCCGCAGCTCGTCGTCCAGCGTGGTGATGCTGATCGTCACCGTGACCGCGTCGTGCCTCGCGAGCTCCTGCAGCAGGTCGAGGTCGCGCGTGACCAGGTGGTTCTTGGTGATCAGCGACACCGGCTGTCGGAACTCGGCCAGCACCTCGAGGCAGCCCCGGGTGACGCGCTCGCGGCGCTCCAGCGGCTGGTACGGGTCGGTCACGCCCGACATCGCGATCGGGCTGGGCGTCCAAGACGGCTTCGACAGCGCCTCCCGCAGCAGGGCCGGCGCGTCGCGCTTCACGTAGATCTGGCGCTCGAAGTCCAGCCCGGCCGAGAGGCCGAGGTACTCGTGGGTCGGCCGGGCGTAGCAGTACACGCAGCCGTGCTCGCAGCCACGGTACGGGTTCAGGCTCACGTCGAACCCCACGTCGGGGCTCTGGTTGCGCGCCAGGACGGTCCGTGAGGCGTCGACGTGCACGCGGGTCTCGGGCCGGGCGTCGTCGGGCTCGAACGCGTCCGGGTCGCGCTCGACCTGTCGCGACGTGAACCGGTTGCGAGGCTCGTTCGCGGCGCCGCGGCCGGTGAAGCGCGGCGGCGCCGACGGCGCGTCCGGGTTCGTATCGTGCTGGTCGTCGCGATTCTTCGTCACGCCGCTCAGCCCAGGTACGCGTGCGCCCAGCCCAGAAGCGGCTCGGCGTCCGCGAACGTCTCGATCACGCGGGGGAGGACCTCGTCCGGGTCGTACAGCCACGGGCCCAACGGGTGGGCACGCCGGATGGTCACGCCGGTGTGCTTCAGCAGGTCGAGGCGGGGGTGGTCGGGGCGCACGCCGCGGGGACCTCGCGTCAGGCTCGCTCCGCCCAGCGCGTACCCGTTCGCCGCCAGCTCGCCTGCGATCCGCGCGAGCTCGGCGCCGCTGGTCTCGGCCTCGACCGCCCGGCGGTAGCTCTGGAGCGCGGCGCCGCTCAGGCGGTAGGCGCCGGCGCCCACGAACAGCTGCTGCGCGTTCAGGTGGAGGTAGCGGGCGGCCACGGCGTTCCGGCCGCCGACGGTGGCCGCCACCGACTCCTTGTACGGCCGCTTGTCCTTCGCGAAGCGGAGGTCGCGGTACGGCCGGAACAGACGTCCGGGACCGAACAGGCCCTCGAGCTCGCCGACCAGCGCCTGCATCGGTCCGCGCACCCAGCGCTCGTAGCGCTCACGGTTGGCGTCGAACCAGCGCTTCTCGTTGTGCTCCCCGAGCTCGCGCAGGAACGCGAGCGTGTCCGGGCCGAACCCTTCGAACCGTGCCGGAACGGGCGATGCGCCGCTCACGGCTCAGCCGGCCGCGCCCTCGCGCAGCAGGTCCTCGATCCCCTCGAGCTTGCCGAGGTCGACCTCGGCCACGGCGCCGTCCAGCATCGCATCGATCTCGCGGATGCGGTCGCGCAGCTTCGCCGCCTTCTCGAACGCCAAGTCGGCGCTGGCGACGTACATCTCCTGTTCGATCAGCTCGCGGTGGCGGAGCAGGTCGTCCTGCGTCCGCTCGTCGATGTGGGCAGGCGCGGCGGCGACCGCCTCCTCGTGCTCCTTGCCGTAGCGCAGCACGGCGCGCACCGCCTTGCGGATCGTCCGAGGCGTGATGCCGTGCTCGAGGTTGAATGCGATCTGCTTCTCGCGACGTCGCTCGGTCTCGTCGATCGCTTGGCGCATGCCGTCGGTGACGACGTCGCCGTACATGAACACCTCGCCGCGGATGTTGCGCGCGGCGCGGCCGGTGGTCTGGATCAGGCTGCGGGGGTTGCGCAGGAAGCCCGACTTGTCGGCGTCCAGGATGCACACCAGGCTGACCTCGGGCAGGTCCAGGCCCTCGCGTAGCAGGTTGATGCCGATCAGCACGTCGAAGTGCCCCAAGCGCAGGTCGCGGATGATCTCCTGCCGCTCCATCGCGTCGATGTCGCTGTGCATGTAGCGCACCCGCATCCCCTGGTTCGCGAGGTACTCCGTCAGGTCCTCCGCCATCTTCTTCGTCAGCGTCGTGACCAGCGTGCGCTCGCCGACCTTCGCCCGCTCGCGGGCGGCGAACATCAGGTCGTCCACCTGGCCCTTGGTGGGCTTGACGGTGATGGCGGGGTCCACCAGGCCGGTCGGACGCACCACCTGCTCGGCGACCTTGTCCGCGTGCGACGCCTCGTAGTCGCCGGGCGTGGCCGAGACGAACACGACCTGCCCGACCTTGCCGAAGAACTCCTCGAGCTGCAGCGGCCGGTTGTCCAGCGCGGCGGGAAGCCGGAAGCCGTACTCGACCAGGGTGGTCTTGCGCGCGCGGTCGCCGTTGTACATGCCCGAGATCTGCGGCACCATCTGGTGGCTCTCGTCCAGGAACACCAGCGCGTCGTCGGGGAAGTAGTCCAGCAGCGTGCTGGGCGTCTCGCCCGGGGCGCGGCCGTCGAGGTAGCGCGAGTAGTTCTCGATGCCCTTCGTCGTCCCCACGCTCCTGAGCATCTCGAGGTCGTACAGCGTGCGCTCGCGGATCCGTTGCGCCTCGAGCAGCTTGCCGTTCTTCTCGAACACCGCGATCCGGTCGTGCAGGTCGCGCTCGATCTGCTCCGTGATCTGGCCCAGCGACTCCTCGGGCATCATGTAGTGGCTGGCAGGGAAGATGGTGGTGCTCTCGAGCGGCGCGACGGGATCGTTCGTGACCGGATGGAGGACCGACAGGCCGTCGATCTCGTCGCCGAACAGGTCGATCCGGGTCGGCTGCTCGTCGTGGGCGCCCCAGACGTCGATCAGGTCGCCCTTCACGCGGAACGCGCCGGGCCGCAGCTCGGTGTCGTTCCGGTCGTACTGCATCGACACCAGCCGGCCCAGCAGCTCCTCGCGGTCCATCCGTCCGCCCGGCGCCAGCAGCAGGTTCTTGCGCTTGTACTCCGAGGGCGAGCCCAGGCCGTAGATGCACGACACCGACGCGACGATGATCGTGTCGCGGCGGGTCAGCAGGCTGCGCGTCGCCGAGTGGCGCAGCCGCTCGAGCTCCTGGTTGATGTTCGCGTCCTTCTCGATGAACAGGTCGCGCGCCGGGACGTACGCCTCGGGTTGGTAGTAGTCGTAGTAGCTGACGAAGAACTCGACGGCCGCGTCGGGGAAGTACTCCCGGAACTCGCTGGCCAGCTGCGCGGCCAGGATCTTGTTCGGGGCCATGATCAGCGCGGGCCGCTGGAGCCTCTCGATCACGCGGGCCATGGTGTGGGTCTTGCCCGAGGCGGTCACCCCGAGCAGCGTCTGGTAGTGGAGGCCGTCCTGAACGCCCTCGGCCAGCGAATCGATGGCTGCGGGCTGATCGCCGGCCGGCTGGTAGGGAGCGTGGACCGTGAGCGGCATGACCCTAAGGCTACGCCCGAGGCGCGACGCGCACCGTCACGTGCCGTGCGAACCTCGGCAGAGGTCCAGCGCCGCGGGTCAGTACGCCGGCCGCCAGGCGCCTCCGGTCTCGCGCACGAACGGCAGCCAGGCGACCGCCACGAGGTGCGGCGCCACGCCGCTCGCCGGCAGGCGGATCTCGACGGTGCCGATCTCCAGCTCCGAGCCGAGCGGGGCGCGCAGCGCGTCCATCTCGCGCTCGAGCTCCGTGCTCAGCTCCTGAAGCTCCGCCTCCGCCCGCGCCAGCGCCTTGTTCGCCTCGGCGACGTCGGACGCCTCCTTCCGGACCCGCCCCGCCGAGCGCAGCGTGGTACCGATCTTGCTGGAGCTGGGCGTCTTGCCGCCCAGGAACCCGCTCAGCAGCGCCGAGCCGACGCGCACGACGGTGTCGAGCTGCCGCTGACGCGACTGGGCCTGCTGCTGCGCGACGGCGGCCTCGGCGCGCGCCACGCGGTTCTCGACCGTGCGGACCTTCGAGGCGTAGCGCTCCCGCAGGCGCGCCTTCTCCTCGTCGCGCCGCTCGCGCTCGCGCAGCGCGGCCCGCTCGCGGAACGCCGCCTCGCTCTCGCCGGGCCGCCCGACCAGGTCGGTGGGGTCGTGCGTGAACAGCCGCAGCGGCCGATCGGCGCGCAGCCAGCGCACGAACGCCTTCTGGGCGTTCTTCAGCGCGGTGGTGCTCAGGTCGGCCGGGAGGTCGCCCCCGAACGCGGCGCCTGCCGGCGCGACGTCCTGCAGGTCGTCCAGCGACAGCGGAACGTCGCGGCCCGCCGCCCAGTCCACCGGCGCCGCTCCCATCGGTGGGTCCGCGATCCGGACCACCGTCTCGTGATGCTCGACCGGCGGCCGCTTGCGGCTCCACGACAGGCCCGCCGCGGCCAGGAGGTGCGGCAGCCAGGTGGTGCTCGCGCCCTCCGGCGCGCGCGACGGCGCGAAGAACTCCGGCACGTCGGGCGGCAGCACCGGCCTGCGCGACGACGCCTCGACACCTCGCGGCGCGGCTCCGTGAGGCGCGGATGCGTGGGGTGCGGCTGCGTGGGGTGCGGCCGCGGCGGGAGCCGGGGCCCCGCCCGCGTCGGCCCGACCGTCGGCGACCTCGCCCCGGACCGGGTGATCGGCCATCAGCCGCTCGATCTGCGGCCGGGCCAGCGGACCGGCCAGGTAGCTCATCACCCAGCGCGTCCGCATCAGCCGCGGCGCCCGCTCGTGCACGCTGTGCAGCAGGAAGGTGCGCTTGTCGAGCCCGGCCAGCCGACGACCCAGCTCGCGCGTGTCCACGCCGGCGGACGAGTCCGCACGGCTGAGGCCCGACAGCACGCGGTCGCGGTCCTGCTCGGTCTGCAGCCGGCCCAGGAACCAGGTGCCGGCGTTCGACAGCGCCTTGTAGTCCAGGTCGACCGGGTTCTGCGTCGACAGCACCACCCCGATCCCGAACGCCCTGGCCTGCTTAAGCAGCGTCAGCAGCGGCGTCTTGCTGGGCGGATTCGCCGTCGGCGGCAGGTACCCGAACACCTCGTCGAGGTAGATCAGCGCGCGCAGCGTCCCCGTGCCGCTCTGCCCCCGCATCCAGGCGATCATCTCGTTCAGCACCAGCGTGGTGGCGAACATGCGCTCGGCGTCGGACAGGTGGGCCGTCGTGATCACGCTGGTGCGCGGTCGACCGTCGGGCGCGGTCAGCAGGGCCTCCGCCGCCAGCGGCGTGCCCTGGAGCCACGGCGCGAACGACGGCGCCGCGACCAGCGCGTTCAGCTTGC
>CAZHCI010000041.1:1648-17460 GCA_964530905.1 uncultured bacterium | reverse complement strand
ACGTGCACCGCTCGACCGGCTTCGAGCCGTACCGGCCCAGCGAGGAGCCGTTCCCCGAGCGGCTGAAGCCGATGCTCGAGGCCAGCCTGCCGCTGTACGAGTTCATCGCGAAGCACGCGATCTAGGCCGGCGGAGCGGCGCTCGGCGTCCGTCGGCGGCCGTTCGCACGATGCGTCGCCCGACCCGGAAGCCGAGATCCGGCGCGAATCCCTAGCGCGCCCCGCACCGGTCGGCTAGCCTTCGTGCATGGCCGACCTGCCCCCCGTCGTCATCGTCTTCCTCTACGCCTTGCTCACCGCGTTGGCCACCGGGCTGGGAGCCCTGCCCCTGCTGGCGTTCGGCCGGGTGCCGGCGCGCTGGCTGGGTCTCGCCAACGGCGCCGCGGCGGGCCTGATGCTCGCAGCCAGCTTCCAGCTCATGCGGGAGGGTCTGAGCCTTTCCATGACGCGTACCGTGACCGGCATGCTGATCGGCCTGGTCGCGATCGTCGTGAGTCAGAAGCTGCTGTCCCGCGACAACGAGATGTCGGTCGCCGAGCTCGAGGGCGCATCGGCCCGCAAGGCGCTGCTGATCCTCGGGGTGATGACGGCGCATTCGTTCGCCGAGGGGATCGGCGTGGGCGTGTCGTTCGGCAGCACCGTCTCGTTCGGCGTCTTCATCAGCCTCGCGATCGCGGTGCACAACGTCCCCGAAGGGCTCGCCATCAGCCTGGCGATGGTGCCGCGCGGCGTGCCGGTCTGGCGGGCCGCCTGGTGGAGCGTGTTCTCCAGCCTGCCTCAGCCGCTCATGGCGGTGCCGGCCTTCCTGTTCGTCCAGGTGTTCGAGCCGTTTCTGCCGATCGGCCTCGGGCTCGCGGCCGGCGCGATGATCTGGATGGCCCAGTCCGAGCTGGTGCCCGACGCGATCGAGGCGGCACCGAAGGAGCAGGTCGCCACCGCGCTGACCCTCGCGGCGATCGCCATGGTCGCGTTCCAGGTGCTGATCGGGGGCTGAGGGCCGGCCACGGCGTCCGATTCACGGCAGCGGATAGAGTAGACGCTCATGCGCGCACCGATGCGAGCGGCCGTCCCCCGTCACCTCGCGACCAGCTTCGCGGCGGTCGAGCTGGGCGTCGTTCTGGGCATGCTCCTCGCGGTCGCGGCGGCGGGCTGGACCGCGACCGCCTCGGCGCAGAGCACCGTGCCTCCCGGCTCGGACGCGATCGTCGCCCCCACCGTGCACGAGCTGAGCCCCGGCGATCCGTGGCCCACGCTGGCCGCCGGCGACCGGGTCCGGCTGGCACCGGGACGGTACGCCGGACCGTGGGAGATCGACGCCGCGGGCGTGCGCGTCGAGGCGGCCGGTGCCGAGCTGCACGGCCCCGCCGACGGATCGGCGCTGATCCTCGCCGCGCCGGGGATCGAGCTGCACGGGCTCGCCGTCCGCGATGCCGGCTCGGTCCCCGATCTGTACGCGCCCGACGCCGCCGCCTGGCTCGTGGGCTGCGACGGCTGCCGACTGACCGACGTCGACACGGCCGGCACCCCCGCCGGCCTCCGGATCGAGGACTCGAGCGACGTTCGGATCGTCGGCGCACGGCTTCGCGGCGCGCCGGACGGTCCCGGCCTGACCGCCTACCACGCGGACCGGCTGACGCTCGACGGCGTGCGGGTCGACGGGTTCCTGGACGGGCTCTACGTCGAGCGCAGCGACGACGTCCGTATCGACGGCGCCGTCGTCGGCGGCGCACGGAGGTACGGCGTTCACGTCATGTTCGGCAGCGGTCTGCGGGTGCGGGACAGCGTCGTTCGTGACGGCGGCGTCGGCTCCGCGGTGATGTACGGCCGCGACGCGCTGCTCGAGCGCAACCGCTTCGAGGGGCACGAGGGCCCGCTGGCGTACGGCCTGCTGGTGCAGGAGATGACCGGCACCATCGTGCGCGGCGGCGCGCTGCGCGGCAACACGGTGGGCGCGATGGTGGTCTCGGCGCCCGGCGTCGTGATCGAGAACGTCCAGATCTCGGGCTCGGGCACCGGCCTGTTGGTGCGCCGCACCCCGGACGCCGCGACCAGCGCCGTCCGCCTGCACGGCAACCGCTTCACCGGCAACGTCGCCGACGTCGCGGTGGACGATGCCGACGCCTCCGTGCGCCTCGAGGGCAACGCGTTCGACGCGGCGTCGCCGCTGGACCGGGACGGCGACGGGATCTCGGACGTGCCGTACCTGCCCACCTCCTCGTTCGCGCTGCTGGCCAGCCGCACCCCGGATCTGTCGCTGTTCGCCCTGAGCCCGGGCGTGACGCTCTGGGAAGCGGCCGAGGCCAGCGTGCCCGCCTTGCGGATGGCCACCCTCCACGATCCGGTCCCGCGTCCGGTCGCCCGCTCGGGCGGACGGCCGGCGTCGGCGCCCGGGATCGCGACGTCGCTGGCGGTCGTCGCGATCGCCGCTTGGATCGCCGCCGGCTCGGCTCGGGCGGGACGCGCGTCGGGCACCGTCGGAGTCGGCTCGTGAGGCCGCGCCCGAGTCCAGGCTCGGCTCCCAGCGAGCGTCCTCGCGGCGGACCCGACCGCACCGTCGTCGCCAGGCCCGGCAGCGAAGGCGCTCCCCCGGTCGTCGCGATGGACGGCGTGTCGGTGCCGGGTCGGCTTCGGGACGTGAGCCTCCGCCAGGGGCCGGGCGCGTTGGCGCTGATCGGCGCCAACGGCGCCGGCAAGTCCAGCCTGCTGCACGTCCTGGCCGGGCGCCTCCGTCCCCGCCGCGGCCGCGTCCGGATCCTGGGCGTCGGGCCGCGACGGCCGGGCGCCGCGGCGTTGCGCGCCTACGTCCCGCAGCGGATCGACCTGCCGGTCCACCTTCGCGGCTGGGAGGTCCTCGCGGCCGCGGCGCGCGCCCGGACGCAAGGGCCGGACGCCGTGCGCGTCGCGGCCGACCGGATGGGGCTCGGCGAGGTGCTGGACGTACGCGTCGCCCGCCTGTCGGGCGGCATGCGACAGCGACTGGCGCTGGCCGCGGGCCTGATCGGCGCCCCGCCGCTATGGCTGCTGGACGAGCCGGCGTCGGCGCTGGACGCCGGCGGGCTGGCGCGGCTGGCCGCTTGGGTCGACGATCACCTCGCCGCCGGCGGGACCGTCGTCACCAGCGCGCACCGTCCCGAGGAGGTCGACGCGTTCGCGCACGAGGCGCTGCTGATGCGCGACGGACGCGTGCTGGGACGGTCGCCCGTCCCCGAGCTGTTCGTGCTGGAGTCCGTGACCACCGGGCGACCGGTCGAGGTTCCCGGCGGCGGCGCCGTCCGGCGGCGACCCGGCCCCCGGCTGAAGGCCGTGCTGGAGGGCGACGATGCGGACTGACGCGACGCGGCTCGGCCTCCGCCTGGGGCTGCCGCTGCACCTCGCGATCGCGCTGCTGCTCGCGCCGGGCTACGGCGCGGTGCTGTCGGACGTCCCGGACGACGGCTGCGTTCCCGCGCTGCACGCCCGGATCGTCCAGCTGGGCTCCGTCGAGATCGTGGCTCCGCCGGCGCAGGCCCGTCCCGAGGCGCCGAAGGTGGTGGGCAGCACCGACCCGGCCGACCCCGGCGCCGAACCGATCGCCACGCCCACCCTCGCGCAGTGGCCGCGCGCGCCTCCCGGCGGAACGCCGATGCACGTCGACGCCGCCGCCTGACGCGGCCCGTCGACGGATCCGACGCTCGAGCCGACGACCGGCTCGTCGCCGACCGACCGGACCGCACACGCTCCGGTCTCGATCCCGCCGCTTCACAGGGAGGCCCCGCATGTCCCGATCCGACGATCTCCACGACCCCGACCGCCACAGCCCCGACCGCCGCCGTTTCCTGCTCGCCCTCGCGAAGGCGGGCGCGACCGCACCGTTCGTGGCCGCGCCGCTGCTGGCCGCGCCGTTCGTGACCGGCGCGGCCCTGGCGCAGATGAGCCACGGCCAGGATCCCGACCCGGCCACGATGCCGATGGGCGCCGGACGCCCGATCGGACCGGACGTTCTGCCGGCGGCCGACATTCCGTGGCAGGACGGCCGCTGCGCGTTCTGCGGCATGACGATCGCGACGCCCGAGGGCGGCGCGCTGCCGCCCGGCTTCCGCGAGCGCACCTACGCGCAGATGCGCTTGACGGACGACGCCGGCACCGACCAGCAGGTGCTGCACTTCGAGTCGGTCGCGTGCCTGCACAACCACGCCTACGCCACCGGCGTGCGCGACGGCCACGGCGCGACGTTCTACGTCGCGGACGAGGGAGCGGCGCAGGCGCCGCGCCACGGACTGATGTTGTCGCGCGAAGCGACCTACCTCTGGGCGGAAGGCCTGCGCGTCTCGATGGCCGCGAAGATGGCCGCCTACCCCAACGACGCCGCGGCGATCGCCGCGCTGGACCGGCTGGACGCGCCCGGCCGCCACCGGCTGCTGGACGCGGTGACGATCGCCGACCTGGCGCCGCTCCCGGAGATGAACCTCATCGCGCTGCTCGCGCGCGCCAGCGGGCTGCTGGACGGCTGAGGTGGACCGTCGCCGCTTCCTGGCGCGCGGGCTGGCGGCCGGAGCCGCGCTGGCGCTTCCGGCGGCGTTCGCCGACCCGCGCGAGCTGAAGCCGGGCGTGGACGTCTGCCCGTACTGCAACATGTCGGTCATCGACGGGCGCTTCGCGGCGCAGGGCGTGAGCGAGGGCGGACGGGTGTCGACGTACGACGCGATCGAGTGCCTGCTGGACCACGAGGCGGGCCACGGGCCTCCCCCGCCGACGCTGCGCGAGCGTTGGCTTTCCGACCGCGTGGCCTCGGGGCGCGCCTCGGTCGCCTGGCTCGCGGCGGACGCCGCCGTGCTGCTGCACCACCCGAGATTGCGCACGCCGATGGGCGGAGGGCTCGCCGCGTTCGCGACCGCCTCGGAGGCCGAGACGTTCGCCGCGTCGAACCGGCTGAGCGAGGCGTCGATCCTCGACTGGAGCGAGGCGACGGCGCTGGCCGCCCAGCGCCCCTGGGTCCCGCCCTGGTGAGGCCGGACCGCGGCAGGCTGCCCGGCCTGGCCACCCTGCACGCGCGCGAGGTGCTGCGCAACCCGTGGGTGTGGCCGGCCGGCGTGGCGGTCGCGCTGCTGGCGCTGGCGTTCCGCGGCCGCGAGGGGGCGGTCGGCCTGGTCAGCCTGGTCGCGGCGCTGCAGCTGTACGTGCCGCCGCTGGTGATGGTGATCGCGACCCCGCTCCTCGCCCGGCGCGAGACCTGGGCGTTCTGGGCGGCGTTGCAGCGATCGCCGGGGCGTGCCTACGTGCGCGCGGCGATCGGGGTGGGCGCAGGCACGTTCGTTCCCCTCGCCTTGGGCGCCGGCCTGGCGGGGATCGTGCTCGCGTCGCGTCCGTTGGAGCTCGCCCTGCTGCTGGCCGCGCTCGCGACCCTGGTCGCCGTCTGGACGGCGCTGGCGGCGCTGGTGGCCGCCGCGACGCTGGACGCGACCCGCGGGCTGGCGCTGGGCTTGGCCGGCTGGGCCGCCGGCACGCTGGCGTACGGACCGGCGGTGGTCGCCCTGGCGACGGCGCTGGCGGACCGGCCCCTCGGCGGGCTGCTGATCGGCGCGCTGCTGGCCAACCCGGCCGAGGCGGTCCGCGTCGGGCTGCTCGAGACGCTGGGCGTCCCGGTGCTGGTCGGCCCGATCGCGGTCCTGCTGCGCGACGCGTTGCCCGGACCGACCCTGATCTGGGGGGCGGCCAGCAGCGCGGCGTGGGCCGCCGCGCTGCTGGCCGCGGCCGGCGGCGTCTTCGCCGCCCGCGACCGCTGATCCACGCTCCGCGCCGGCGTGCTAGCGTCCCGCATGGCGCCCCCCGCCCCCTCCGCCGCGGACGTGCTGGTCGTCGGTGCCGGCATCGTCGGCGCGGCCATCGCCCACCGCCTGGCCGAGCGCGGGCTGGACGTGATCATCCTCGAGGCGGCCGAGGCGCCGGCGACCGGCTCGACGGGCCGCAGCGCCGCCGGCGTGCGCGTCCAGTTCACCAGCGAGATCAACGTCCGCCTTTCCCACGAGAGCATCGCCGAGTACCGCGAGTTCGAGGCGCGCTACGGCGCCCCGTCGGGGTATCGGCCCCAGGGCTACCTGTTCCTCGTCCCCGAGGCGCGCTGGCCGGCGCACCTGGCCGGGGTCGAGCTGCAACGCCGGCTGGGCGTGCCGGTCGACGTGCTCGACCCGTCGCAGGCGCGCAGCATCGTGCCGTTCGAGCCCGCCGGCGTGCACGCCGCCACGCACGGACCCGCCGACGGCGTCGTGGATCCGCACGCGATCACGACCGCCTACCTTCGAATGGCCAAGGCGCGCGGCACGCGTCTGCAGCTCGCGACTCCGCTGCTGACGGCCCGGCGGGAGCGGGCACGCTGGCGGGTCGAGACCCCCACCGGCCCGTTCGAGGCGGCCACCGTCGTCAACGCCGCCGGCGCCTGGGCCGGGCGCGTCGCGGCCGCCGCGGGCCTGAGCCTGCCGGTCGAGCCGGTCCGCCGCAACGTGTTCGTCACCGGTCCGCTTCCGCACGCGCACCACTACCCGCTGACCGTCGACGTCGCCAGCGGCGTCTACCTCAGGAGCGAGGGCAGCCGACTCCTGTTCGGCCGATCGAACCCGGATCAGGAGGCGGGATTCGTCGAGGGCGTGGACTGGTCGTGGCTGGAGCCCACGCTCGAGCCCGGCCTGGCGAGGTTTCCGTTCCTGGAGGCGGTGGGCCTCGACCGGCGCGCCGCCTGGTGGGGCTACTACGAGGTCACCCCCGACCACGACGCCATCCTGGGGCGTCACCCGGGGGCCGAGGGATGGATCGACGCCGCCGGCTTCTCCGGCCACGGCGTGCAGCACGCCGCGATGGTCGGTCGGCTGATCGCCGAGGAGGTCGTGGACGGCCGCGCCTCGACGCTGGACCTCGCGCCGTTGCGGCACGACCGGTTCGCGGCCGGCACGTCGCGCGCCGAGGCGAATATCGTGTGAGGGAGAAGGAGGCCGCCATGCGCATCGGCGTGATCGGAACCGGACGGGTCGGGAGCACCCTCGGAACGGCGTGGGCCGAACGAGGCCACGAGGTGACGTTCGGATCTCGCGAGCCGACCGCCGACGCGGTCGCGAAGCTGGTGGGCGACGTTCCCGGGGCGCGCGCCGCCGACCTGCAGGAGACGGTGGCCGGGGCCGACGTGATCGTGCTGGCCGTGCCGGGCGCCGCGGCGGAGGCGGTCGCCGGGTCGCTCACCGGCTGGGCCGGCAAGGTGATCGTGGACCCGACGAATCCGCTGCGCGACGACGGTCCGTCGAACGCCGAGGCCGTCCAGAACGCCGCCGATGGCGCGCACGTCGTCAAGGCGTTCAACGTGATCGGGGTCGAGGCGATGGCCCGCGCCGCGCGTGGCGAGGCCAGCGGCACGATGCCGCTGGCCGGCGACGACGACGGGGCGGTCGCCACGACGTCGCAGCTGGCGCGCGAGATCGGCCTGGAGCCGCTGCACGTCGGCAGCCTGGCGATGGCCTCGTCGCTCGAGGAGCTGGCCTGGGTCTGGATCGCCTGGTCCCGCACGCTGGGCCGGACGTTCCTGTGGCGGGTCGAGCGCTGAGCGGGGCGACCCACGCGGTCGCGCCCCCGACCGCGGCGTTCGGTCGGGGGCGCGACGTGCGACGTGGCGATCGGGGACCCGCTCAGTCGGTCGACGGGGCGCTGGGCGTGCCCCAGGGACCGAAGCCGTTCCCCGGCTGCACGTGTCCGCGTGCGCCGGGTCCGTAGCCACGGCCCGTGCCGGGACCGGGACGCCGGATCGCACCGCGGTCTCCGTATCGGCTCGCGGCCGAGAGGTCGACGGTGCGTGCCTGCGCGGGAAGCGTGACCTCCGCGACCTCCGCCTCGGCCGCGGCCTGGGCGACCCGCTCGTGGAAGGCGGCCGCGCTGTCCTCTCCGTAGGTGAACGTCGTCGTCGAGCTCGGCACCGCGTCGTCCGCGCCTTCGTAGAAGGCGACCTCGATCGTCTGTCCGCGCTGGAGCGCGCCGAAGCGCATCGGGCCGGCCAGAGGGGATCGACTCGGATCGGCGTCGCCGTCGAGCACGACCCGCACGGTGCGGGGGCCGGTGGCGACCGAGACGAACGCGGCGTCGGCCGTCGCCGCCCGCACCTCGTCGGCGAAGGCGACCTCGCTGGTCTCGCCCACGGTCGCGCTCAGCGTCGCGACGGGCATCGCGCCCTCGGCCGGATCGGCGTCGTACACCTCGACCGTGACCTCGGTGCCCAGCGGCAGCCGCTGCAGCGACATCGGTGCCAGCGGCGCCAGAGGCGCCGGCACGTCGCCACGCATGCCGCCGAACGCGCCGTCGCGCCGGCCGGCCACGGCACCTCCGTGCATCCCCGCGCCGTACGCGGATCCGCCCATCCCTCCTCGTGCGGGCGCGAAGGCCCCGGAGTGGGCCGCGACCGGGGTCACGACGAGCAGCGCGGCGGCGGCCGCAGCCGCGCCCAGCCAGCGGCGCTGACGCGGCCGCTCCGAACCGGCGGTCGTCTCGTTCGTGCGTGGATCGGTCGTGCGTGGGCCGTTCGTGCGTCGTTCGTTCATGGAGGTGTCCTCTCCGGCTCCGCTCGGGTTCGGACGGAGCCTGACGAGGGTGAGGATGCACGGCCCGTGTTCAGGATTCGTTAGGACGCGCTCGATCCGGCGCCGAACGCCTGCGCGAACCGAACCTGAACGTCGAGGCGGTAGATTCGAAGGGGAATGCCCGCGACGAGCCACCACCCCACCCCCGACGGCGCCCTGGCGCTGATCGTCGAGGACGACGACACGCTGGCACGCACGCTGGAGCTGATCCTGCGCGCGGGCGGCTTCCGGACCGAGCGGGCCGCGGACGGCCCGCGCGCGCTGGAGCTCTGGCGTGCCGCGGTCCCCGACGTGGTGCTGCTGGACCTGGGCCTGCCCGGGATGGACGGGACGGAGGTGCTGAAGCGGCTGCGGCGCGAGGCGGTCACGCCCGTCGTGATCCTGACCGCCCGGGCGGAGGAGGCCGACGAGCTGCACGGCCTGGGACTCGGCGCGGACGACTACCTGGTCAAGCCGGTCAGCGCCCGGAAGCTCCTCGCCCACCTCCACGCCGTACTGCGCCGCGCCCGTGCGACCCCGCTCGGCGACGCCGAGCTGCTTCGCCACGGCACGCTCGAGGTCGACCTGTACCGCTTCGAGGCGCGCTGCGACGGCGCGCCGGTCCGCCTCACCCCCAGCGAGCTGGGGCTGCTGGCGCACCTGGCACGGACGCCCGGTCGGGCGGTGAGCCGAAGCGAGCTGTACGAGGCGGTCCTGCCCGACGGCGAGGGGTTCGACCGCGCCGTGGACGTGCACGTCGCCAACCTGCGGCGGAAGCTCCGGGAGGCGGGCGGGGGCGAGCCGATCGAGACGGTGCGCGGCGTGGGCTACCGCCTGCGGGAGCGTCCGGCGTGAACCGCATCGGCGTGCGACTGACGGCGGCGATGCTGCTGATCGCGATCGTGTCGCTGCTGGCCGTTCCGATCGCGACCGGCGTGGCCGAGCGCGCCGCCTACCGGCGCCTGCCCGAAGGCCTGCGCGACCGGGTCGAGCGGCTCAGCCGCCCCGCGCCGATCTTGCCGATGATGCGGGACGGGGACGAGCGCCCGACGATGCGGGACGGCCGCTCGATGCCGATGATGGGGACGCCGTCCGCGTTCGAGGGCGAGGCGGCGACCCTGCTCCTCCTCGTCCGCGACCTCCGCGAGCTTCGTCGCGACGCCGTGGTGGCGGGCGTGATCGTGGCCCTGGCCGCGTCGGTGGGCTTGGCGTTGCTGCTCTCACGCGAGCTGGCCCGGCCGATCGAGGCGGTCTCGCGAGCGGCGTCCAAGGTGGCGGCGGGCCGTCTGGACGCGCGGACCGAGATTCCGCACCCGCGACGGCAGCCTCGCGAGGTGCGGGAGCTGGCGCACGACTTCGACGGCATGGCCGAGTCGCTGCAGCGTCTCGAGGGCGAGCGGACAATGATGATCGCCGACATCGCGCACGAGCTGAGGAACCCGCTGGCCACCCTGTCGCTCCGCCTGGAGGCGGCCGCGGACGGCCTGCTGGACGTGAGCGCCGAGGAGGCCGGCACGCTGCTGGCGCAGACGAACCTGCTGACGCGCCTGGTCGAGGACCTCCGTACCCTGTCGCTGGCGGAGGCCGGTCGGCTCAGGCTGGCCCCGGTCTCCGTCGATCTTCGGCGTCCTCTGGACGACGCGGCCACGGCCCACGGAACCGGTGCCGACCGTGCCGGCGCGCGGGTGGTGGTCGATCTCCCCAGCGAGCCGCTGGTCGTGCGCGCGGATCCGGACCGCCTGCTCCAGATCGTGCACAACCTGCTCGACAACGCGATCCGCATCTCGCCCCAGGGCGGCGAGGTGATCGTGAGCGCTGCCCGCGTCGGCCAGCGCGTCCGCGTGACCGTGCAGGACGAGGGGCCGGGCATCGCCGTCGACCCGCCCGAGGCGATCTTCGAGCGGTTCGCCCGCGATCGGCGGCGCGACACCCTCACGGGCGGCAGCGGGCTGGGCCTCGCGATCGTCCGGACGCTGGTGTCGCTGCACGGCGGCACCGTGTTCGCGCGGCGCGCCGGCGACGTGACGCGGATCGGCTTCGAGCTCCCGTCGCCCGACGAGGCCGCGCCCGCGGAACGCCGGACCGGCTGACGCCGCTCAGACCTCGATCCAGCCTCCCTGCGCGGCGCTCTCGCGGATCGCGTCCAGCACCCGCATGTTCGCGACCGCGTCGCTCAGCGGGGTGGGAACGGGCGTGTCCTGGAGCACCGCGCGCGAGAACGCCTCGCCCTGCGCGGTGTACTGGTCGGCGTCGCGGAACGCGATCTCGCGCGTTTCGAGGCCGCGCTGCCGCAGGATCCGGGTCGTCCCGATCGGCGGCGCGTTGAACGGCGTCTCGATCTCGATGCGTCCCTGCGTCCCGAACGCGTGCGCGCGCTGGTACGGCTCGAGCTGGGTCGCGCAGGTGAAGGTCGCGGTGGCCCCGCCGCCGAAGTCCATCAAGGCGCTCACCAGGCGGTCCACCCCGAAGTCCGGATCCATCTCGATGCTCGCGACGACGCGCCCTGGCTCGCGGCCGAACAGGAAGCGCGACAGCGACACGTCGTACGAGCCGATGTCCATCAGCCCGCCGCCCCCGGTCTCGGGGCGGTTGCGGATGTTGTCCGGATCGAGGTTGCGATAGGCGAAGTGCGAGTGGACGGTCCGGAGCTCGCCCACCTCGCCCTCCTCGACCCAGCGGCGCGCGGTCTGCCACTGCGGATGGAAGCGGTACATGAACGCCTCCATCACCTTCAGGCCTGGATACCCCGCCGCGGCGTCGGCCAGCTGCCTCGCCTCGTCCGCCGTGAGCGCGATCGGCTTCTCGCACAGCACGTGCTTGCCGGCCTCCAACGCGCGGATCGTCCACGGCACGTGCAGCTGGTTCGGGAGCGGGTTGTAGATCGCGTCGACGTCGGGCGACGCCAGCAGCGCCTCGTAGCTGTCGAACGCCTGCGGCAGGTGAAGACGATCGGCCGCCCGGCGTGCGCGCTCGCCGTCGCGCGACGCGATCGCGACGACCTCGAGGTTCGACGCCTTCCGCATCGAGGGGACGACCTTCTCGACGCCGATCTTGGCGGTGCTGAGTACGCCCCAGCGGACCTTGGTTCCCATGCGTGGACCTCCTTCGGACCCGGTGCCTCTCACGGTAGCGCACCAGGACGCGTCGCCGGCGACCTCGAGCCCGCCGTGCGCGAACGGCGGTGTCGGTCGCGTCACGGCACATCGGGATCGGGCCGGTTTCTGGTCTAGTCTGGAGGCAGCCCGGCGGCATCGGGACGTTCCGCGTCTCCGACGCCTGGTGGGGGAGCTCGGAAGGGGGCTCGATGACCCGCAACGTGTTCGTACTCGGTTGCGACCGGTTCAACCTGGACCAGATCAAGTCGGTCCGGGCCGCCGAGGGCTGCCGCTTCCACACGCTGACCACCTACGACGAGGCCAAGCCTGGCGACGAGATCCCCGCCGAGGAGCTGCTGGCCAAGGCCCGCGCCCGGCTCGACGCGTTCGACGGCTCGATCGACGCGATCCTGGGCTGGTGGGACTTCCCCGTCAGCACGCTGCTCCCGATCCTTCGCCGCGAGTACGGCACGCCGGGGCCCACGCTCGAGAGCACCCTCCGGTGCGAGCACAAGTACTGGAGCCGGCTGGAGCAGTCGCGCTGCGTGCCCGACCACGTCCCGTCGTTCGAGCTGGTCGATCCGGACGACCCGGGCCCGTTCTCGGAGCTCGGTCTGCGGCCGCCGTTCTGGCTCAAGCCGGTGAAGTCGGTCGGCTCGTACCTGGGCTTCCGGGTCGAGGATCGGGACGACTTCGACGCCGCGCTCGGGGTGATCCGCCAGCAGATCCACCGGCTGGCCGTGCCGTTCGATCAGGTCCTTTCGTACGCCGAGCTTCCAGACGAGATCGCCGTCGCCGACGGACGCCACTGCGTCGCCGAGTCGATCATCTCCGACGGCCGTCAGGTCACGCTGGAAGGGTACGTGCACGACGGCGAGGTCCACGTCTACGGCGTGATCGCGTCGATCCGCGAGGGACGCCACGGCTCCAGCTTCGCGCGCTACCAGTACCCGTCCGACCTCCCGAGCGAGGTGACCGAGGCGATGACCGACGTCGTCCGGCGGTTCCTGACCCACGTGGAGTTCGGGCCTTCGCCGTTCAACGCGGAGTTCTACTGGAACGAGGAGACCGGCCGCAGCTGGCTGCTGGAGGTGAACACCAGGATCTCGAAGTCGCATGCGCCCCTGTTCGAGATGGTCGACGGCGAGTCCCACCACGCCGTGAACCTGCAGCTGGCGCTGGGCGAGACGCCCGACCCTCCCGAGCGCGAGGGTCGCTTCGGCGTGGCGGCGAAGTTCATGCCGCGCCGCTTCGAGGACGCGCTCGTGACGCGCGTGCCGACCGAGGAGGACGTGGCCCGCGTCCAGCGTGCGTATCCTGGGACCCTGGTCGAGGTGCACGTGCACGAGGGGATGCGCCTGTCCGATCTGCAGGGGCAGGACAGCTACAGCTACATGCTGGCCGAGATCCACATGGGCGCAGACGACGAGGAGGCGCTCCTGGCGAGCTACCGCGACGCCATGGAGATGCTCGGCTTCGAGTTCCGTGAGAAGGAGGCCGCATGAAGATCCATCGTCCGCTGGAGAACGAGGTTCGCTCCATCGAGCACACCTGGATCGAGATGGCCGACGGCGTTCGCCTGTCGGCCCGAATCTGGCTGCCCGAGAACGCCGAGAACGAGCCCGTCCCCGCGATCCTCGAGTACATTCCGTACCGCAAGCGCGACTGGACCCGCCCGAAGGACCAGCTGATGCACCCGTGGTTCGCGGCGCACGGCTACGCGTCGGTTCGCGTGGACCTGCGCGGCAGCGGCGAGTCGGAGGGCGTGCTGCTGGACGAGTACCTCCAGCAGGAGCTCGACGACGGCGTCCAGGTGATCGAATGGCTGGCCCGCCAGCCGTGGTGCAGCGGACGCGTCGGCATGATCGGGATCTCGTGGGGCGGCTTCAACGGCCTGCAGATCGCCGCGATGCGACCCGAGGCGCTGGGCGCGGTGGTGACGGTGTGCTCCACCGACGATCGCTACCGCGACGACATCCACCACATGGGCGGCTGCCTGCTGGGCGACAACCTCTCCTGGGCGTCGATCATGTTCATGAACACCTCGCTTCCGCCCGATCCCGAGATCGTGGGCGACGCCTGGCGCGACATGTGGTTCGAGCGGCTCGAGGGAAGCGGCCTCTGGCTCGAGAAATGGCTGCGGCACCAACGGCGGGACGACTACTGGAAGCACGGCTCGGTCGCCGAGGACTACGGCGCCGTCCGCGCGCCCGTCCTGGCGGTCAGCGGCTGGACGGACGGCTACTCGAACGCCGTGTTCCGACTGCTCGAGAACCTGTCCGTGCCCCGCAAGGGTCTGATCGGGCCGTGGGGCCACACCTATCCGCACATCGGCTCGCCCGGACCGGCGATCGGCTTCCTGCAGGAGTGCCTGCGCTGGTGGGACCGCTGGCTGAAGGACGTCCGCAACGGCACCGAGGACGAGCCCAGGCTGCGCGTCTGGATGCAGGAGAGCGTCGAGCCGACGACGCGCTACGAGGAGCGGCCGGGGCGTTGGGTGGCCGAGAACGACTGTCCGGCGCCCGGCATCCACCAGACGACGTTCCGCCTGGCGGAGAACCGGCTGCTCCCGGAGGACGCCTGGCCGCCCGAACGGCGCCTGGGCACGTCGCCGCTGCACCTCCGCTCGCCGCTGCCGCTGGGGATGTTCGCCGGCAAGTGGTGCTCGTACACCGTCGCGCCCGACCTGCCGCACGACCAGCGGCAGGAGGACGGCGGCGCGCTGGTGTTCGACACGCCGCCGCTCGAGGAGCGCGTCGAGATCTGCGGCCCGGCGAGGGTCACGCTGGAGCTGAGCGTCGACAAGCCGGTCGCGATGGTGGCCGTGCGGCTGTCGGACGTCCGTCCGGGCGGCGAGGTCACGCGCGTCACCTACGGCCTGCTGAACCTCACCCACCGGGACAGCGACGAGCACCCGGAACCGCTTCAGCCGGGGCGACGCTACCGGGTCGAGGTCCAGCTCAACGGCGTCGCGCAGGCGTTCCCCGCCGGCCACCGGATCCGGCTGGCGCTCTCGACCTCGTACTGGCCGCTGGCCTGGCCGCCGCCCGAGCCGGTGGGGATGGACGTTCACCTGGAGGGATGCTCGCTGACGCTGCCGATTCGGCCGCCTCGCGAGGAGGACGCGGCGCTCCGTCGCTTCGACGAGCCCGAGACCGCGCCGCCGCTGGAGCGCACGATGATCGAGCCGCCCCGCCAGTCTTGGCGCGTGGTGCGCGACCTCGAGACCGACCGCTCGACGCTGGACGTCCTGAACGACAGCGGGCTGTTCGAGCTCGAGGAGGTGGGCCTCGCGATGCAGCGCGACGGCCAGGAGTGGTACTCCTCGGTCGAGAACGAGTTCGACTCGGCCCGTGGCGAGACCCGCTGGGTCCGGATCCTGGAGCGCGACGGCTGGTCGATCCGCACCGTCACCCGCACGGTCCTGACCTCCGATGCGGAGTGCTTCTACGTCCGCGCCGAGCTGGACGCGTACGAGAACGACCAGCGGGTGTACTCGCGGAACTGGGACGAGCGGATACCGCGCGAGCTGATGTAGCCCGCCGTGGAGCGGCCTACACGTACACGAACATCGCGGCCAGACCGCCCAGCAGGGCGTACGCCAGCGCCACGCCCAGCGTGCGCCGCAGCACCTCGCCCTCGCGGCCCGCCAGCTGGACCGTGGCGCCCGCGGCGATCACGTTGTGCGGACAGACGATGTTCCCGACCGCGGCACCGAACCCCTGCGCGCCGATCAGGGGAAGGGCGGGAAGCCCGAGCCGCTGCGCGGTGGCCTGCTGGAAATCGGTGAACAGGATGTTCGACGCCGTGGCCGAGCCGGTCACGAACGTGCCCAGCATCCCCACGAACGGCGCGAACAGCGGCCACAGGCCGCCGGCCGCGTCCGCGGCGGCGGCGGCCAGCGCGTCGATCATGCCCGAATACACCATGAGGCGCGAGATCGCCAGCATCGCGACCAGCGCCAGCGTGACGGGGATCAGCTGGCGTAGCGCGGCGCGCATGGCCCCCGTGACGTCGCTCGCGGCCGCCCGCTGGATCGCGGCGCCGAAGGCGAAGCTGGCCAGCAGCAAGGTTCCGGGGTGGTACGCAACGGCGAACGCGCCGCTGAACGGGCCGGCGCTCCAGCCCAGCTCCAGCGCGGTCAGCGCCTC
>CAZHCI010000041.1:0-1548 GCA_964530905.1 uncultured bacterium | reverse complement strand
CTGGCCACCCGCAACGCGCCGACGAACGCCGCTCCACCCACCAGCGAGCCGCCCAGCGTAGGCAGCTCGGGGCCGACGAAGCTGGCGATCAGCTGGTGGGGGATCAGGAACGCCGCGGCCGCCGCCAGCGTCCAGCCCCAGATGGCCGGTCCCGATCGCTGCTCGTGCGGGAGCGTGCGGGTCACCAGCAGCATCGCCAGAAGCGGCATCACCCAGCCCACCAGGCTGTGGTACGCCGCCGTGGCCGACGCCAGCTCCAGGCCGCTGAACGGCGTGACCGCCAGCTGCGGCAGGATCGGCGTTCCGACCGCGCCGAACGACACGCCGACCGAGTGGCCCACCAGCGCGATCGTGACCGCCTCGACGCGACCGAAGCCGGCCGCCACCAGGAACGGCGCCGCCAGCGCGACCGACGTCCCGAAGCCGGCCGCCCCCTCCACGAACAGCACGAAGAACCAGGCGACCAAGAGCGCCAGGATCCTCGGGTCGGGCGACAGCCGGCCCATCGCGCTCCGGAGCACCTCCAACGCACCGGTGCGCTGCTGCAGCTCGTGGATGCACAACGCGGGAAAGATGATCCACAGGATCGTCGCGGCGATGAACACCGCCTCCGCCAGTGCACCGCCGGTCGCGGCGACGGGGCCCAGCTCCGGCAGCACGTCCCGCCCGTACCCGAACGCCAGCCATGCGATCGGCAGCGTCAACGCCAGGCCCGCCGCCCCCGCCCGTGCGGCCGACCAGCGGGCTCCCAGCATCGCGACCAGGATCACGACGATCGGCAGGCCCGCCAGCGACGCCTGCAGCCAGGCCGCCACCGGCTACGCCACCATGTCCGACGTCACCTCGTGGAGCGCACCGTCGCCCGTCTCGAACGCGCGCACGTTCGAGAGGGTCGTCTCGGCGATGTTCTGCATCGCCTCCTCGGTGAAGAACCCCTGATGCCCGGTGATCAGCACGTTCGGGAAGGTCAGCAGCCGCGAGAACACGTCGTCGCGGATCACCCGGTTCGAGAGGTCCTCGAAGAACAGGTCGCCCTCCTCCTCGTACACGTCGAGACCCAGCCGACCGATGCGGCCGCGCTTGAGTCCCTCGATGACGGCGCGGGTATCGACCAGCTGGCCGCGGCTGGTGTTGATCAGCGTCACGCCCTCGCGCATCGAATCGATCGCCGCGTCGTCGATCATGTGGTGCGTCTCGGGCGTGAGCGGACAGTGCAGCGAGACCACGTCCGAGCGGGCCAGCAGCTCGTCGCGCGAGACGTAGCTGACCACGCCCTGGACCTCCGGGTTGGGGTACGGGTCGAGCGCCAGCACCTCGCAGCCGAGGCCTTTCACGATCTGCGCGAACGTCGCGCCGATCTTGCCGGTCCCGACGACGCCGACGGTCTTGTCGTGCAGGTCGAACCCGATCAGGCCGTCCAGCGCGAAGTTGCCCTCGCGCACGCGGTTGTACGCACGGTAGATCTGCCTGTTCAGCGCCAGGAGCAGCGCCAGCGCATGCTCGGCGACGGCGTGCGGCGAGTAGGCCGGCACGCGCGCCACCGTCAGC
>CAZHCI010000040.1:11126-17667 GCA_964530905.1 uncultured bacterium | reverse complement strand
TGCTCCAGCAGCCAGAAGTAGTCGACGTCCTCCAGGTTCGAGCTGGTGTAGGTGCCGTCCAGGACCTTCTCGACGATGTCGATGTAGATCGTGTCCCAGTGAACGAGCTGGCCCGAGACGACCGTCTCGGGGCTGAACTCGACCATCGAGGCGTAGTGCGAGAAGCTGGGGTGGCCGCGCTCGGCGGCGGTCTGGATCACCGTCGGGGTGTCCTCGGTGAAGGCCAGCACGTCCGCGCCGGCGGCCATCAGCGCCTCGGTCGCCTCCTTGGCGCCGGCCGGATCGAACCAGCTGTACAGCCAACGCACCTGGACCTCGGCGTCGGGGTTCACCTCGCGGGCGCCCAGCGCGAAGCCGTCGATGTGGCGCTTGACCTCGGGGATCGGGAACGCCGCGACGTAGCCCAGCGTGTCGCTGGTGGACAGCGCGCCGGCGATCAGCCCGTTCAGGTAGTACACCTGGTAGAAGTCCGCCATGTAGGTCAGCACGTTGGGGGCGCGGGCGATGCCGGTCCCCCAGCCGAAGATCACGTCGGGGTAGCGCTGGGCGGCGGCGAGGATGCCGTCGCCGAACCCGAAGCTGGTGCCGAAGATCACGTCGGCCCCGTCGGCGACGAGCTGGTCGATGAACGGCTCGACCTCGGGCTCGGGCACGGACTCGACGTAGACCGTCTCGATCTGGTCGCCGAAGTGCTCCTGGAGCGCTTGGCGACCGAGGTCGTGCGCGTAGCTGAAGCCGTAGTCGCCGACGGGGCCGACGTAGATGAACGCCACCTTCAGCGGGTCGTCCTGGGCGGTCGCGGACGAGACCACGAGGAGCGAGAGGAGCGCGAGCAGGATCGTGCGCATGGACGTACCTCCGGAGTGCGGGCGGGAAACGGGGGGCTTCTGGGCGTGGGTGCCGAGGTCGCGCCAGGCGCGACGGAGGGCCGAGGGGAGGGTCATCGCTCGCCGCGAGCGTACGGCTCGCCCAGCGCTTCGGGCGCGCCGAACGATCGGCCGCCGGTGCGGAGCGAGGTGAGCGTCAGCGCGAGAATCGTGAACAGGTAGGGCATCATCGTCAGCAGCTGCGGCGGGAACCGGTCCTGCAGGCTGAAGCTGAGCGTGAAGAAGGCGCCGAACAGCAGCGCGGCGAAGATCGCGCGGAGCGGGTCCCAGAGCGCGAAGATCGCCAGCGCCAGCGCGATCCAGCCCAGGCCGTTCGTCATCCCCTGGCCCCACGAGGGACGGTAGGCCAGCGACAGGAAGCCGCCGGCGATCCCGGCCATCACGCCACCGAACACGACCGCCGCGATCCGGACGCGCAGCACCGGCACGCCGGCGGCGTCCGCGGCGGCGGGATTCTCGCCCACGGTCCGAACGATCAGGCCGATCCGGGTGTGCTGCAGCACGAACCAGAGCGCCACGGCGACCACCAGCCCCCACCAGGTCAGGGCGTACTGATGCTGGAACAGGGCGGGACCGACGACGGGGATGTCGGCAAGGACCGGGATCGAGACGTACTCCATCGCGTTGCCCAGCGGCCGCCCGACCCAGCCGCGCCCGATCAGCCCGGAGAGCCCCAGGCCGAAGATCGTGAGCGCCAGGCCCGAGACGTACTGGTTCGCGCGCAGGATCACCGCGAAGAAGGCGTGGAGCAGCCCGGCCGCGGCGCCGGTCGCCGCGGCCGCCGCGAGGCCCAGCCACGGATCGCCGCTGCTCTGCGCCACGATGAACCCGGTCAGCGCGCCGAGGATCATCATCCCCTCCACGCCGAGGTTCACGACGCCGGACCGCTCGGCGACGATCTCGCCCAGCGCGGCCCACAGCAGCGGCGTGCTGAACGCGAGGGCGCGCGCGATCGTGCTGAGCACCAGCGCGGTTTCCATCAGGCGGTCTCCATCAGGCCGTCTCCATCAGGCCGTCTCCATCAGCGGGTCTCCCCGCCGTGCGCGGCGTCGCCGCCCGGCGCCAGGCCGGCGGGCCTGGCCGGGGCGGGCACGCGCGTCAGTCGGTAGCGCAGGAACGGCTCGCTCCCGATGATGCACAGCAGCACCAGGCCTTGCGTCACGCCCGTGATCTGGCTGGGCAGCCGCAGCGCGACCTGCATCACGTCGCCGCTGGCCGCGATCCAGCCCAGGAACAACGCCGTGACCAGCGCGCCCAGCGGGTTCTTGCGGGCCAGCAGCGCCACGATGATCGCGGTGTAGCCGTAGCCGACCGAGAGGCTGCCGGGATCGACGAGGCGGTGGTGGATGCCCGCCACCTCGCCCACCCCCGCCAGCCCGGCCGCCCCGGCCGAGACGAGCACCAGCGCCAGGGTCGTGCGGAAGAAATCGACGCCGGCGTAGCGGGCGGCCTCGGGGCTCTCGCCCATCATCCGGACCTCGAACCCGAAGCGGGTGCGCGCCAGCAGCCAGGCGACGAGGATCGCCGCCACGATCGCCAGCGCCAGGGTGGGCCAGTGCAGGCGGGTGGTGCCGATCGTCGGAAGCTGGGCGGCGGGATCGAAGCGGTCGCTGTAGGCGAAGCCGCTCAGGCTGCGTCCCTTCCACGGTCCGTTGATCAGCCAGCGGACCAGGTAGATCGCGACGTAGTTCAGCATCAGCGTCGTGATGATCTCGTTCACGCCCAGGCGGACCTTCAAGAGCGCCGGGCCGAGGCCCCAGAGCGCCCCGGCCGCGAACCCGGCCACGAACATCGCGGGCGCCAGCAGCGGACCGCTCAGGCCCGAGAAGAGCGCGACGCCCGAGGCGGCGACGGCGCCGACCAGCAGCTGCCCCTCCGCCCCGATGTTCCAGAACCGGGCCTTGAACGCCAGCGTCAGGCCCACGCCCGCCAGCATCAGCGGAATGGCGCGGCGCACGACCTCCGACAGGCCCCGAGCGTCCAGGATGGTCCGGTCGATCAGCGTCGCGAACGCCGCGATCGGCGCGACGCCGAACAGGGCGAACAGCGCGCCGGTGAGCAGCATGGCGAGGATCACCGCCGCGAGCGAGACGCCCCACACCAGGGCGGGCCCGGCGTGGCCGCGCCGCTCGAGCTTGTAGCGACCGATCACGGCGCGTCCCGCCGGGCGGCGTCGACGTCGCCTTCAGCGTCGCCCTCGTCGCCGGCGAGCGGCGTCCGGTCGCCGGTCATCAGCAGGCCCAGCTCCTCGCGCTGGGCGCCTGCGGCGGGGACGATGCCGGTGACCGTGCCGCGGAACAGCACCAGGATCCGGTCGGCGAGGTCCATCAGCTCGTCGAGGTCCTCCGACACCAGCAGCACCGCCGCGCCCCGGTCACGCTGCTCGCGCAGCAGCCGGTGGGTGAGCTCGGTCGCGGCGACGTCCAGGCCGTAGGTGGGGTGGGAGGCCACGACCAGTCCGGGCTTTCCGCCCAGCTCGCGGGCCAGGATGACCTTCTGCACGTTGCCGCCGGACAGCTGGCGGGTGACCGCGTCGCGCGACGATGCGCCGATCGCGTAGTCGCGGATCGCGCCGTCGGCGTGGCGGCCGACCTCGCGCCAGTCCAGCAGTCGGCCTTTCGCGAACGGGGCTTCGCGGTGGCGCCGCAGCACCAGGTTCTCCGACACCCGCATCGCGCCGACGACGCCGGTCTCGTTGCGATCCTCGGGGATGTGGACCACGCCGCGCGCGAACAGGTCGCGCACGCCCAGGCCGCCCACGTCGACGTCGTCCAGCCGCACCTGGCCGCCGTCGGGCGCGCGCAGGCCGGTCAGCACCTGCGCCAGCTCGGCCTGGCCGTTGCCGGCCACGCCGGCGACGCCGAGGATCTCGCCCCCGCGGACGTCGAACGTCACGCCGTCCAGGCGTGGCTCGCCGCGTTGGCCGACGACGCGGAGATCCCGGACCGAGAGCCGGGCGCGGCCGGCGGGCCGGGCGGCTTCGGCGCGTCCGCGGCTCACGGCCCGGCCCACCATCAGGGTGGCCAGCTCCGCCGCGGTCGCGCCCGCGGCGTCGCGCGAGGCGACGACCTTGCCGCCGCGCAGCACGGTGACGCGGTCGGCGACGGCGAGCACCTCGCCCAGCTTGTGGCTGATGAAGATCACGCCCTTGCCCTCGGCCTTCATCACCTCGAGCACCGCGAACAGGCGGTCGGCCTCCTGCGGGGTGAGGACGCTGGTCGGCTCGTCCAGGATCAGCAGCTCGGCGCCTTGCAGCAGCGCCTTGAGGATCTCGACGCGTTGCTGCTCGCCGGGCGAGAGGGCGCCGACGCGGGCGTGCAGGTCCACCTCGAACCCGTAGCGCCGGGCCAGCGCCTCGACCCGGCCGTGCAGCGCCCGCGTCGGGAACAGCATGGGGGTGTCGGGCAGCGCCAGCGCCAGGTTCTCGGCCACGGTGTGGCGCCGAGCGAGATGGAAGTGCTGGGCGACCAGGCCGATGCCGGCCGCCTTGGCGTCGCGCGGCGAGCGGAGTCGCACCTCGCGGCCGCGCAGCAGAACGGCGCCCTCGTCGGGCGCCTGGAGTCCGTACAGGATATGGACGAGCGTCGTCTTGCCGGCGCCGTTCTCGCCCAGCAGGGCGTGCACCTCGCCCCGCCGGACCGTCAGGTCGACCGCGTCGTTCGCCACCACGCCCGGGAAGCGCTTGGTGACGGCGCGCATCTCGAGGACGGGGGGCGAAACGCGGGAGTGCGCGGCGGGTTGGGGGGAGGCGCCTTCGGAGCCTAGCGAGGACGGCACCGCGCAAGCATACGGGACCTTCTGCAGGCATTCAAGGTCCGGCGGTGCGTGGTACGGACACCGCCGGCGACGTCGCCTGAAATTGGTTCGCCGAGCGTAAGGCAACGTTTCGGCGCCTGTCAAGGCCGGCTGGGGCCGTGCCTGCCGGTGCCGGCCCCGGCGCACCTGTAAGGAGTCCGTTGGCGGCGCCCGGGCATCATCGACGCATGTCTCCGATGCCGCCCACCCGTACGGTCCTCTGCGTCGACGACAGCGTGGGGCACCTCCGCCTGCTCGAGCTCGCGCTCGGGGCGTACCACTACCGGGTCGAGACGGCGACCGATGGGCACGAGGCGCTCACCAAGCTGCAGTCGCTGACGCCGGACCTGATGATCGTCGACGTCGAGATGCCGTTCATGGACGGCTTCGAGCTCGCCAGCCGGGTCCGCCGCCTGCGGCGCTTCGACGGCGTGCCGATCCTGCTGATGACGGCGATGGAGCGAAGCGACCTGCAGGAGCGCGCCGACGCCGCGGGCATCGACGCGCTGGCGCGCAAGCCGATGCAGGGCAAGAACCTGTCGCGCCTGATCGGCGATCTGATTCGCGAGGGGCCGACGACGAAGGAGAGCGGCCGAAGCGCGAGCTGAGCGCGCGAGCCGACCGCGCGAGCCGACCGCGCGAACGGAGCGCGCGAACCGATCTCGCGGGTCAGCCTCGCAGCGGCGTGTCGGCGTCGTCTCCCTGATCGGGCAGGTAGTACGGGTTCTCGCCCGCATCGTGATCGGTCGCGTCGACCACGGCGACGATCTCGGGCACCTGCTCGCGCACCATCCGCTCGACCCCGTGCTTCAGCGTCGCGTCCGCCGCCCCGCAGCCCTGGCAGCCGCCGCCGAACTCGATGACGGCCTTGCCGTCCTCGACGCCCTTGAGCACGACCGTTCCGCCGTGCCCGGCGACGCCCGGGTTGATCATGGTGTCCAGCACGTCCTGAACGCGTTGCGCGACGGGGTCGTCCCAGGCGGGGCTCTCGAAGAAGACGCGGAACCCCGACTGCATCACGCCCTCGACGAAGTCGACGGTCGCGCCTTCCAAGTGGTTGGCGCTGAGCGGATCGAGCACGACCTCGAAGCCGCCGGCGTCGAACGTCCGGTCGCCGTCCTGGCGGTCGTCGTCGCGAACGAGCCAGAGCTTGGGCTCGGCGCGGGTTCCCGCGATCCGAAGGGCGCTCACGCCCTGCGCCTGCTGGGCGTCGAGGAACTGGCGCACGCGCTCCTTGGCGGTTTCGGTAAAGGTGAGCATCCCGGTCAGTATAGAAACGCTCGCGCGGTCGCGGGCGCTGGCACGTTACGTGCCGGCATCCTTACGTGCCGGCGCCGGAGCCGACCGTCCGCTCCAGCCAGCCGAGGAACGCGCTCCAGGCGTCCGCGGCCGGGCCACCGGCACGGATCTCGTCCATGCCGCCCACGAACGCGTGTCCGACGCCGTCGTACACGCGCACCTCGTGCGGGACGCCGGCCTGCTCCAGAGCGGCCTCGAACGCGTCGACCTGCGCGACGGGGATCGAGCGGTCGTTCGCGCCGAACACGCCGAGGACGGGTCCGGGGAGCGCCGAGAGCCGCCCGGGATCGTCGATCAGCGTTCCGTAGAACACGCCGGTGCCCGCCAGCCGCGAATCGGCCAGCGAGTAGCGGAGCGCGGCGCCGCCGCCGTAGCAGAAGCCCATGACGACGATGCGGCGCGGGTCGACGGCCGGATCGTCGATCAGCGCGTCGACGACGGCGCGGAGATCGGCGTCGACGCGCTCGGCCGGCGTGGAGACGACGTTCCAGATCGCGGCCGGCACCCCGTCGACGCTGACGCCGCGGAACGTGTCGGGCGCGACGACGACGTAGCCGTGG
>CAZHCI010000040.1:0-11026 GCA_964530905.1 uncultured bacterium | reverse complement strand
TCGGGGTTGGCGACGTACACGCCGCGCGTGCCGGAGAGGGCGCCCTCGTTGCGGAGCTCGCCCAGGATGCGGGTGATCGTGACGCGGCTGCTGCCCGTCAGGTCGGCGAGGTCCTCGTGCGTGAGGGCGAGGGGCAGCTTGATGCCGTTCTCGCTCTCGTCGCTGGGCTGGCCGAACTGGCTGGCGAGCCGCAGGAACGCACGGGTGACGCGGGCGCCGACGGGCATCTCGGCCTCGTCGATCATCTCGCGGCTGCGGCGGAGCTGACGCGCCATGCTCTGCAGGATGTAGTCGCGGAGCTTGCGGTCGTTCATCGCCTGCTGGGGGTCGATGGGCGTGAGGCAGCTCTCGTGCACGGCGACGACCGTCTCGGCGTGGTGTCCGCCGTCCAGCGACGCCAGACCGAGCACGTCGCCCGGACCGTACAGATCGGCGATGCGGTCGCGCCCCAGGCTGGTGGGGACGACCGCCTTGAGCACGCCGTAGTTCACGACGTACAGGCTGGCGGCCTCGCGGCCGGACTCGTACAGGGTGCTGTCCGGATCGAGCGTACGGGTGGGCAGCGCCAGCGTGCTGGGCACGATGTCCGACACGTCGCATCGATCGGGCGAGCGAAGGGTATCGAAAGTGTTGAGCATGTTCGACCTCGAATCGACCGGACGCGGGTCCGGGGAGAAGACTACGGTCAACGACAGCGAAGGGGGTGCAAGGGAGCGCTCGGCTCCGGCAGGCTTGGTGGCATCCCCCGATCCACCGCCGTTACTACACAAACTATAGCAGCACGGGAGGCCCTCTGTCCACCCCCCTTTCGTGTCCCCGACGGGGGTTCTCACGTATTTCACACATCGAACCGGGGGCGCGATCCTCGGAACGGTTCCGAGGTGCGTCCTGCACGACGGTTCGCCCGCCACGCCGTGAACTCGTTCACGACGGTGGGCGACGGCCACGGGCGTCACGGCCAGCGCCGACGCAGGACGGCGATGCATCTCGGCGCCCCTCGGCCGGCTTCTCGGCCGCCTTCGGATCGCCCTTGACGCCGCTCGGCGCGTACCTTACCATTTGAGGTAATGAGGTCGCCTCTGTCCCCCGCCCAGCTCCGCGTGTACGAACGGCTCCGCGATCACGTGAGCCGGACCGGAGCCACGCCGGACCTCGCGGAGTTCGCGCGCGAGCTCGGTGTGCACTACGTCAGCCTGAAGCAGCACCTCCAGGCGCTGGCCGACAAGGGCTGGCTGACGTTCGAGAGCCGGGGTCGCGGCCGCTCGCCGCGGCTCGCGCTGCCCGCCGGCGCCACCGGCGTTCCGATCCTCGGCTCGATCCCCGCCGGCCCGCTGGCCGAGGCGGTCGCGCACGCCGAGGCGTACCTGCCCATTCCCGGCCTGCAGGGACGCGGCTTCGCGCTGCGCGTCCGCGGGGACTCGATGTCCGACCTGATCCAGGACGGCGACGTCGTCCTGCTCGAGAAGCGACCCACGCGCCGGTCCGGCGAGATCTGCGCCGTCCGCGTCGGCGACGACGAGGTGACGCTCAAGTACCTCGACCGCCTGTCCGACGACCGCTACGCGCTCCGGGCGCACAACCCCGACTACCGACCGATCGAGGTGTCGGCCCGCGACATCGAGGTCGAGGGGGTCTACCGGGGCCTCCTGCGCGGAAGCGTGGTCGACGCGCTCGCCATCCACGACTAGCGGACCAGGAGCGTCGCTCGCCGGCGACGGACGTCACGCCCCTGCGCGGCCCCGCCGCACAGGGGCGTTCGCATGGGCCTGTTGACAGCCGCGCGGCGAGTTCCTATCGTGGGCTAACACGCGTTAGTCGCACCTCGCGTGCCGCGCTCCGGCCCACCGGCCGTCGCGGCGCGGCGTCTCCACAGAGGCGCCCCCGCGGCGGGACCCGGCGGCCCCGGA
This sequence comes from uncultured bacterium, assembly GCA_964530905.1. Taxonomy (GTDB): domain Bacteria; phylum Deinococcota; class Deinococci; order Deinococcales; family Trueperaceae; genus SLSQ01. Next base: position 9,119 of record CAZHCI010000040.1, on the reverse strand, counting down.
CGCACCGGGAACGTCAGAGGCCCTACGTCTCTCGCCAAGGAGGTCCGCATGAAGCGCATCGCCCTCGCCGTCCTCGCCCTGCTGGTCGTCAGCATGGCCAGCGCCCAGACCCTCACCGTCTGGGTCTGGGACATCAACAAGCCCGCCCTCGAAAGCACCATCGGCAGCTTCGTCGAGATGCACCCCGGCGTCGAGGTCGTCGTCGAGGACCTGGGCAACCAGAACGTGTACGACCGCGGCCTGGCCGGCTGCGCCGCCGGCGGGCTGGACATGCCCGACGTGTACCTGGTCGAGAACAACGAGGCGCAGGTATTCTGGGCCCAGTTCCCCGACTGCTTCACCGACCTGCGGACCCTCGGCGGCGAAGAGCTGCTGCCGCTGTTCCCCGACTTCAAGTGGGCGGAGCTGACCGAGGGCGAGCAGATCTTCGCCGTCCCCTACGACTCGGGCCCCACCGCGATCTTCTACCGGCGCGACCTGTACGACGCCGCCGGCATCGATCCCGCCGAGATCGCCACCTGGAACGACTTCGCCGAGGCCGGCACCGCCATGAACGAGTCGTTCGACGGCACGGTCAAGATGGGCACGATCGCCAAGGGCTCCGACGACGAGTGGTTCCGCATGCTGGCCAACCAGGCCGACTGCTTCTACTTCGACGAAGAGGGCACCGAGATCACCGTGAACCAGCCCGGCTGCGTCCAGGCGATGGAAACGATGAAGATGCTCTGGGACGCCAGCGTGCTGCACCCTGGCGGCTGGGTCGAGCAGATCCAGTTCATCCAGAACGACGCCGCCGCCAGCGCCTTCTTCGGCTCCTGGTACAGCGGCACGATCATCGCCGAAGCCCCCGACCAGGCCGGCCAGTGGGGCGTCTACCTGACCCCGGCGCAGACCGAAGGCGGCGTCCGCGCCAGCAACCTCGGCGGCTCCGCGCTCGCGATTCCGGCCAGCAGCGAGAACCCCGAGCTCGCCTACGACTTCGTCGTCAACGCGCTGGCCGACGAGGAGAACCAGCTCGAGATCCTGTTCGAGTACGGCCTCACCCCCTCGCTGCTGTCGCTCCAGGGCGATCCCGCCCTCGAGACCGGCGTCGAGTTCTTCGGCGACCAGCCGATCTGGGAGATGATCCTGGGCACGCTGGGCGACGTCCCGGCCGTCTCGGGCACGCAGTTCTTCCAGGAAGCGCGCAACGTGATGATCGTCGTCGTGAACGACTACCTCGACGGCCGTTTCGACAGCGCGCAGGAAGCGCTCGATCAGGCGGCGCGCCAGATCGCCTCGAGCACGGGCCTGCCGATCGCGGAATGACTCGGGTGGAGCGTCGGCCTCGTGCCGGCGCTCCCTCCTCCTCCTCTCGTTTTCGGTCGGGCGCGCCGCCCGAGCCGCACGCTCTCCGGAGGCCGCCGATGAGCCAAGCGCGACCCGTCCGCCCGGCCCGCCGACGACGCACGAATCTCACGCCGTACTGGTTTCTCTTGCCGTTCTTCGCGTTCTTCGCGATCTTCTGGGTCTACCCGATCGTCTATTCGTTCGTGCTCAGCTTCCTGAACACGAGAAGCCGGCCCTGGACCCTCGACTGGGGCTTCAACTGGGGCCGCCTGGTCCGGGACGAGTTCTTCTGGAACGCCTTGGGCAACACGATGACGATCCTCGTCGTGCAGGTCCCGATCATGCTGGTGTTCGCCACGCTCCTGGCCGTCGCCTTCGGGAGCGACCTCCTGCGCCTCAAGGGGTTCTTCCGCTTCGCGTTCTTCGCGCCGCTGGTGCTGGGCGCGGTGCCGTACTCCGCGGTGTTCCGGCTGATCTTCAACGACCAGTTCGGGATCCTCAACTACGCGCTGACCAGCATCGGGCTCCCCTCGGTGCCGTGGCTGTTCGAGAACGTTCCCGCCATGGTCACGATCATGATCGCCATGACCTGGCGCTGGACCGGCTACAACGCCGTGATCCTGCTCTCGGGGCTCCAGTCGATTCCGCTGACGCTGTACGAGGCCGCCAAGATCGACGGCGCCGGCCCGCTGCAGCAGTTCTTCGGCATCACCTTGCCGCTGCTCCGGCCGGTGCTGCTGTTCTGCTTCGTGCTCTCCACCATCGGCACGCTGCAGCTGTTCACCGAGCCGTGGCTGATCACCACGACCGGACCGGGCAACGCCACGGAGACGCTGGTCACGTACCTGTACAAGACCGGCTTCCGTAGCTTCAACTTCGGCTACGCCTCGGCGATCGCCTACACCGTCGCGATCATCGCCGCCGCGTTCTCGCTGATCCAGATCCGCCTCGTCGGCGGCCGCGAGGTCCAGCGGTGAGGCGCGACCGTCTGGTCCGCAGCGTCCTGCTCCACGCGCTCATGATCCCGCTGGCGATCCTGTTCCTGCTTCCGATCGTCTGGATGCTGATCAGCGCGACGCTGCCCAACAACGAGATTCTCGCCGCGCCGCCCACCCTGCTGCCGGGGATGCACCTGGCCGAGAACTGGCGCGACCTGAACGACGATCTGAACTTCCTGCGCGCCGTCGCCAACTCGGTCGGGATCTCCATCATCTTCACCACCTTCGCGACCCTCGTCGCCGCGATGAGCGGCTACGCCTTCGCGAAGTTCCGCTTCGCCGGACGGGGCGCGCTGTTCACCGTCGTCATCGCCGCGCTCACGATCCCGTTCGAGGTGCGCGCCATCCCCCAGTACCTGCTCGTCGCGCGCGAGCTGGACCTGGCGAACACCTGGTGGGCGATCATCCTGCCGTGGCTGGCCTACCCGCTGGGCGTGTTCTTCATGCGCCAGAACATGCTCTCGGTGCCCAGCGACCTGCTCGAGGCGGCCCGGATCGACGGCGCCGGCGAGGCCCGCATCTTCTTCCGGATCGTGCTCCCGATCATGCGGCCCGCCCTCGCGGCGGTCGCGATCGTGCTGTTCCTGTTCCAGTGGAACGACTACTTCTGGCCGCTGCTGATCCTCAGCCAGAAGGACGCCTACACGATCCCCGTGGCGCTGGGAACGTTGGTCGGTCTGACGCGCGTCTCGTGGGGCGGCATCATGGTCGGCACCGCCATCGCGACGCTGCCGTTCCTGATCCTGTTCCTCTGGCTCCAGCGCTACTTCATCGCCGGCATCACCGCCGGCGCCGTCAAGGACTGATGGGACGGCGCGAGCTGCGCGCGCTCGCCACGAGCGAGCCGTGCACGCTCGCGCCACCCCCGGAAAGGACCGTGCCATGACCCTCGGCGTGTGCTACTACCCCGAACACTGGCCGCGTGAGCGCTGGCAGGACGACGCCCGCCACATGCGCGAGCTGGGCATCGAGCGCGTCCGCATCGGCGAGTTCGCCTGGAGCCGGATCGAGCCCGAGCCGGGACGCTTCGACTGGGCCTGGCTGGACGAGGCGATGGACGTGCTGGGCGACGCCGATCTGGGCGTGATCCTCGGAACGCCCACCGCCACGCCCCCGAAGTGGCTGGTGGACCGCTTTCCGCAGATCCTTCCCGTCGGACCCGACGGCCGGATCCGCGGCTTCGGATCGCGGCGCCACACCTGCTTTCGCAGCCCCGACTACCACCGCGAGACCGAACGGATCGTCGAGGCTCTGGCCCGGCGCTACGGGACGCACCCCGCGCTGGTGGCCTGGCAGACGGACAACGAGTACGGCTGTCACGACACCACCCGCTGCTGGTGCGACGCCTGCCGCGCCGCGTTCCCAGGCTGGCTACGCGAGCGCTACGGCACGGTCGACGCGCTGAACGACGCCTGGTGGACGACGTTCTGGAGCCAGACGTACCGGACGTTCGACGAGATCGAGCTGCCCGAGCAGGCCGTGACCGAGTCCAACCCCAGCCACCGCCTGGACTTCCGGCGCTTCGCGTCCGACGGGGTCGTCGCGTACGACCGGCTGCAGCGCCGCACGATCCGTCGCCACTCGGACCGCCCCATCGTGCACAACTCGATGATGCTGTTCGGCGACTACGACCACGTGGACCTCGCCGCCGGCCTGGACGCGATCGCGTTCGACAACTACCCGCTGGGGCAGCTCGAGGAGAGCCCGCTGCCGGACGACGTCAAGGAACGCTACCTGCGGATCGGGCATCCCGACCTCGTCGCGATCAGCCACGACCTGTACCGCGGGCTGAAGGACCGTCCCCACTGGGTGATGGAGCAGCAGCCCGGCCAGGTGAACTGGGCGCCCTCGAACCCCATTCCCGCCGACGGCGCGGTGCGCCTCTGGACGCTCCAGGGCCTCGCGCACGGCGCCGAGATGGTGTCGTGGTTCCGCTGGCGTGCCGCCGTCGGCGCGCAGGAGACGATGCACGCCGGCCTGCTGCGGCACGACGGCACGCCCGATCAGGCGCACGTGGAAGCGGCAGCGGTGGCGGACGAGCTCGGCCTCGTCGCCGTCGGCGCGGACTCGGGCACCCCGGAGGACGCGCCGCCCGCACGCGACGTTCGCGCCGCCCTGGACGCCGGCGCCGAGGCTCACGCCCGCCGCCGTCCCGCCGTCGCGATCCTGTTCGACTACGAGGACCTCTGGGCGGCCGAGATCCAGCCGCACGCCCGCGGCTTCGGCTACTGGCAGCAGGTGCTGGCGTTCTACGCGCCGCTACGCGCGTTGGGGCTCGAGGTCGACCTGGTGCCCAAGAAGCTCGCGGGCCGTCCCGTGGGCGAGAGAGGGGACGAGGGCGGCCGCGACCTGGCGCCCTACCGCGCCGTGATCGCCCCGGCGATGCAGATCGTGGACGAGGAGCTGGCCGGCCGGCTGCGCGCCTGGGTCGAGGCGGGCGGCCGCCTGCTGCTGGGCCCACGCAGCGGCGCCAAGACGACCAGCCTGCGCGCGCACGAGGCCGCGCCGGGACCGCTGCGCGAGCTGGTCGGCGCCCGCGTGACCCGCGTGGACGGCCTCAGGCCCGGCGTGACGCGCACCGTGCACCTGGACGGTCACGACGAGCCGCTTTCGTACGGCACCTGGGCGGACCTGCTCGACGCCGACGAGGGGGGCGAGGTCCTCGCCCACTACGACGATCCCGCCTACCAGGGCGCGGCGGCGTGGGTTCGCCGGCGCCACGGCGCTGGCGAGGCGTCGCTGCTGGGCGCGTCGCTGGACCCGGCCGCGATGGCGACGGTGCTGGCACCGTGGCTGCGCGAGGCGGGCCTCGATCCGCGACCGCTGCCCGAGGGGGTGCGGCGCTCCGGCGGCTGGTGGCTGAACTTCGGCCCCGACGAGGTGCGGATCGGCGAGCTGGTGCTCCCCGCCTACGGCGCCGTGCTGGCGGACGACGACGCGGCCGACCCGCCCGGACGGACCGCGCGGGGATGACGCGGCGCCGGCCCACCAGCGAGATGGTGGCCCGGCGCGCCGGCGTCTCGCGCAGCACGGTCTCGGTGGTGCTGAACCGGCGCACCAGCATCGCCATCGCGCCCGAGACGCGTCAGCGGGTGCTCGACGCCGCGCGCGAGCTGGGCTACGTGCCCTCCGCCGCGGCGCGACAGCTGGCCTCCGGGCAGGCCCGCACGATCGGATTGGTGATCGCGTACGCGGAGAACCTCAAGACCGACGCCTTCGTGCCGCAGGCGCTCTACAGCCTGAACGAGGCGGCGCACCGGCGCGGGTTCCGCGTCCTGGTCGAGGCGCTCGAGGACGTCACCCGGCCCGACGCGTACCACGCCCTGGTGCGCGGCAAGCAGATCGACGGGCTGATCGTGCTGAACCCGCGCGACGACGATCCGGACCTTCCGGAGCTGATCGCCGAGGGCTACCCGGTCATCGTCATCGGCCACGCGCCGAACGGTCCCCAGGTCGACGTCGACAACGTCGCCGCGGCGCGGGCCGCCACCGAGCATCTGCTGCGGCTGGGCCGGACCCGCGTCGCGCACCTGCCCTACGCCCCGCTGGCGCACCACAGCTCGGCGATGCGTCTGGCCGGCTGGCGTGAGGCGCTGAAGAGCGCCGGACTGGACGCCGGCGACGCCTGGGTCGAGGTGGCCGACTTCTCCGCCGGCAGCGGGCAGCGCGCCACGGAGCGGCTGCTCGAGCGGGTGCGGCCCGACGCCCTCTTCGCCGGGAACGACACCGTCGCCTTCGGCGCCATGACGGCGCTGCGGCGGGCCGGCCTACGGATCCCGGAGGACGTCGCCGTCGTCGGCTTCGACGACATTCCGCTGGCCTCGCACGCCTGTCCGGCCCTCACGACGGTGCGGCTGCCCGCGGTCGAGATCGGCCGCCGCGCGGCCGAGCGACTGATCCGCCGCATCGAGGGGCGCCGCGATCCGAGCGGCACGGACGACCTGCTGCCCACCGAGCTGATCGTGCGCGACTCGTGCGGCGCGACGCTGACCGCTCCTCCGGCTCCACCCGCTCCTCGCACGACGACCGCTCCTGGGCCGGGGTGACGGCCCCGGCCCGCAATCCCGACCACGGTGCTCCGCAGGGACCTGGTCTACGCTCATGCGCATGACGCGCGCCCATCTCCTCCTGCTCCTCGTCGCCGCGGCCCTGGCCGGCCTCGGCGGCGCAGCCGTAGCTCAGGCCCCGCCGGAGGGCGCGAACGTCGAGACCCCCTTCCTCTGCCCCGGCCCGGACGAGCCGCGCCCGCCGCCCACGACCGAGGCCGAGGCGCGCGAGCGCGAGATCCGCGCGCGCTATCGCGAGGTGTTCCCGCTCTACGTCGCGGCCGCCGGCCCGGAGATCGACACGGCGCTGCGCGTTCCCGTCGACGGGCTGCTCGCACGGCAGATCGCCGACACCTGGGGCGGACCCCGCAGCGGCGGACGCCGTCACGAGGGGCAGGACCTGTTCGCGCCGACGGGGACGCCGATCCGCAGCGCCACGGACGGCTGGATCTGGCGGATCGGCGAGCGCACCCTGGGCGGTCTCACCGTCACCGTCGTCGGCGGCGGCGGGCGGCGCTACTACTACGCGCACCTCTCGGCGTACGCGGACGTGGTCGAGGGCCAGCGGGTCACGCCCGACACGGTCCTCGGCTACGTCGGCAACACGGGCAACGCCCGCTCGACCCCGCCGCACCTGCACCTCGGCGTGTACGAGAGCCAGGACCCCGAGGACCCGTGCGGCTGGGCCGCGATCGACCCGCTGCCGCTGCTGGTGGACCGGGACTGAACCCCGACGCGGGTCGGTCGGGCCGCAGCGCCGCGGTCGTCAGTCGCCCACGACCCGCAGGTCGTCGATGCGGACCGGCGCTCCCGCGGGGAACGCCATCGTCAGACCGGACACCCGCTCGAGGCCCAGGCCGTCGTTCGGCGCGCCCTCCGGCTGCTGGTCCGCGCGGACGAAGGCGCCGAACGGCAGGTCCACCCGGCGCCAGCCCTCGACGTCGTCGGCGAAGGTCGCCTCGAACCGCTCGGCCACGTCCGCCGGTCGCAGGACGCGGACGTAGTCGATCTCCATCGTCTGCGGGAAGGTCGTGGTGTCGTCGGGGTAGCCGGGCCAGTTCCCGCCGACGGCGACGTTGAGGATCAGGAAGAACGGGTGGTCGTAGACCCACTCCGTTCCGGTCGGGATGTCGTCCGGCGTGACGGTCGAGAACAGCTCGCCGTCGACGTACCAGCGCAGCGCGCCGGGCTCCCACTCGAGGGCGAAGACGTGGAACGCGTCGGCGAAGCGCTCACCCTCGGGCAGCTCGTACGGGCGGCCGATGGCGTCGCCGCCGGAGTAGCCGGGGCCGTGGATCGTGCCGTGCACCTTGGCCAGCTCGCGGCCGACGTTCTCCATGATGTCGATCTCGCCGCTGGCCGGCCAGCCGACCTCGGCGACGTCGGCGCCGAGCAGCCAGAAGGCCGGCCAGATGCCCTGGCCGTAGGGCAGCTTCATGCGCGCTTCGACGCGGCCGTAGGCGAACTCGACCTCGCCCAATGTGATCAGGCGGGCCGAGGTGTACTCGCACGGACCGCCGTAGTAGCACTCGGGCGCGTCGCCGTCCGAGGCGCGGGCGGTGATCACGAGGTTGCCCTCGCCGTCGTGCGCGACGTTCTCGGGCCGGTCGGTGTAGGCCTGCAGCTCGTTGTTGCCCCAGCCGGGGATGCCGTTGGCGGTGCCGTCGCCGATCTCGGGCGTCCACACGCTCCAGTCGGGCGAGGCGCCCGAGGGCGCGTCGAACTCGTCGGCGAAGAACGGCTCCCAGCCGGCCGCCGACGTGCTTCCGTCCAGCGCGTCGTCCAGGACGGTGACGGTGACCTCGGAGCCGTCGCCGCGACCGTCGTACCAGAACGAGAGGCGCTCGCCGTCGCTCCAGTCCTGCCGGTAGGCGAGGTCGCCGCTGAGGCGGAACGGCTCGTCGCCGCCGTCGGCGACGAGCACGTTCTCGAAGCGCTCCTGGTCGGGCCGCGCCGTCGGCGTCGTCGCGAGGAGCTCGGCGGTCGTGAGCTCGGCGCCACCGGACGTGAACGGGTCGGTCCCCGCCTCGAAGTCGGCGACCTGGCCGGGGACCGGCGGATCGTCGTCCGTGATCACCAGGATGGCGCGACGCTGGAAGCCCAGGTCGGCGCCGCGCTGGTTGCCCAGCGAGACCAGGGCGCGCTCGTCCCCCTCGTGCTTGCCGTCGTCGATGGCGCGCACGGTGAACGACGCCTCGGTCTCTCCGGGCGGGAACACGATCAGCTCGCTGCGGTCCACGATGTCGCGCATCGCCGTGGCCGTGTCGGCCTGCACGAAGGCGCGGACCGACACCGCCTCCTCGGACGCGGCGGAGAGCTCCAGCACGACCTCGACCTCGCCGCTCTCCGGCAGGCGGTAGAGGGGCGAGGCGAACTGGACCGTCAACGCGTCCTCGACGGACGCCCCGGTCACGCCGTAGGCCTCGACGCCGTGGACGTAGCTGACGCCCTCGCCCGGCGGGAAGCCCAGCGCCCAGCCCCACGACTCCGACAGGGTCAGGCCGTCGTCCGGGGCGCCGCCCGGCTGGAAGTCGGTGCGACGGAACAGCTCGTCGAACGGCACCTCGACCTGCCGCCACGCCGCCTCGTCGTCGACGAAGCGGTAGGCGTAGCGCTCCGCGCTGTCGCCCGGAAGCTCGGCGTTGCGGTTGTCGAAGAGGTCGAACTGGACGGTGCCGCCCTGGCCGTCGCCCTTGTACCAGAAGCGGATCCCGTCGTACGCGCTCAGGTCGCGAGGCTGCCACGC